>DATDKW010000145.1:0-16561 GCA_036519715.1 Mycobacteriales bacterium | reverse complement strand
GCCTTGTTCTTCGCCTGCCGGGCCTTGGGGTTGCTGCGGACCCACTCCAGCTCCTGCTCGAGGATGCGCTGCCGCTTGGCGTCCTTGCGCCCCTCGACCTTGAGCCGGGCCTGCTTGGTCTCCAGGTAGGTCGAGTAGTTGCCCTCGTACGGGTAGAGGTGGCCGCGGTCGATCTCGAGGATCCACTCGGCCACGTTGTCGAGGAAGTAGCGATCGTGGGTGACGGCCAGGACGGCGCCCGGGTATTTCGCCAGGTGCTGCTCCAGCCAGTCCACGCTCTCGGCGTCGAGGTGGTTGGTGGGCTCGTCGAGCAGCAGCAGGTCGGGCTGGCTCAGCAGCAGGGCGCACAGCGCCACCCGCCGCTTCTCCCCGCCGGACAGCGTCGCCACCGGCGCGTCCGGCGGCGGGCAGCGCAGCGCGTCCATCGCCTGCTCGATCCGGCTGTCCAGCTCCCAGCCGTCGACGTGCTCGATCTTCTCCAGCAGGTCGCCCTGCTCGGCCAGCAGGGTGTCGAAGTCGGCGTCCGGCTCGCCCATGGCCGCCGAGACCTCCTCGAACCGCTGCAGCACGGCCCGGGTCTCGGCCACCGCCTCCTCGACGTTGCCGCGGACGTCCTTGGTCTCGTCCAGCTGAGGCTCCTGCATGAGGATGCCGACCGAGTAGCCCGGGGTGAGCACCGCGTCCCCGTTGGACGCGGTGTCCAGGCCCGCCATGATTTTGAGCACGCTCGACTTGCCGGCGCCGTTGGGGCCGACCACACCGATCTTCGCGCCGGGCAGGAACGCCAGGGTCACGTCGTCGAGGATTACCTTGTCGCCGTGCGCCTTGCGCACCTTGCGCATCGAGTAGATGTACTGCGCCATGCTGCTTGTCGCTCCTGTCGCCTGAGTCGAATCCAGTGTCCCAGCCCGGCGCGCCGCGGTCACACTCCGGCTCCCACCAGCCGGGTCTCCCCGGCCGGATCCGGCACCGGGACGGCCTCGCCGGTCTCCTCGACCGGCCGGGGCGACCGCCGGAACACTGCCGTCCCCCGGGCCAGGTCCGGGCCGATGGCCAGCGCCTCCAGCTCGCACACCGACCGGGTCTGGCCGTCCTTCTCGTACGTCCTGGTGGTCAGCTTGCCGGTGACCACGACCGGGTCGCCCTTGCGCAGCGACGCGGCCGCGTTGCCGGCCAGCGCCCGCCAGCAGCTCACGGCCAGGAACAGCTGGGCCGAGTCGATCCAGCGCTGGCTGTCCCGGTCGAACCGGCGCGAGGTCGAGGCGACCCGGAAGCCGGCCACGTCCTGCCCGGCCTCGATGGTGCGCAGCTTCGGGTCGTCGACCAGGTTGCCGACCACAGTCACGAACGTCTCGTTCATCGCAGTTCTTCCCTCGGACCGGCCCACCACGGCGGTGGGCGACGGGACAAGGCTGATGCCCGCACCGGCCGGAGGGCAGGGGCGAACGCCCGGCTGTGGACGGCCGCCGGGCCTGTGGACGGCCGGTCGACGGATCGCACAGCTTCTGCTAAGCGGCTGAGAGCCGACTGAGGGCGGTCGGCCGGACCTGCCAGAGTGGAACCGTGCGGGCGGCGATCCTCGGGGCTCTCCTCGTGACGGACGACGCCGGCCGACCGGTCGAGGTCGGCGGCGCCCGCCTGCGTGCCCTGCTCACCCGGCTCGCCCTCGACCCCGGCCGCGCCGTCGGGGTGGACGCGCTGGTCGAGGACCTGTGGGGGGACACCCCGCCGGCCGACCGGCTCAACGCGCTGCAGTCGCTGGTGTCCCGGCTGCGCCGGGCGCTGCCGGGCGCCCCGGTGGAGTCCGGCCCGACCGGCTACCAGCTCGCTCTCGGTCCGGACCGGGTCGACGCGCTGGAGTTCGAGCGGCTCGCCGACGCCGGCCGGCAGGCGCTCGCGACCGAGCCGGCCACCGCGAGGAGGCTGCTCACCGAGGCGCTCGCGCTGTGGCGCGGGCCGGCGCTGGCCGACGCCGCCGGCAGTCCCTGGGCCGACGCCGCCGCCGACCGGCTGACCGAGCGCCGCCTGGCCGCCACCGAGGACCGCATCGACGCCGAGCTGGAGCTGGGCGGCCACGCGACCGTGCTGCCGGAGCTGGCCGCGCTGGTGCACGACCACCCGCTGCGGGAGCGCATCCGCGGCCAGCACGTAAGGGCCCTCTACGCGGCCGGCCGGCAGGCCGACGCGCTGGCCGCGTACGAGGACGTGCGGCGGTTGCTGGCCGACGAGCTGGGCGTCGACCCCTCCCCCGCGCTGCAGCAGATCCACTTGCGGGTGCTGCGGGCCGCGCCCGAGCCGCAGCCGGCGGCCGCGCCCCGCACCAACGTGCCGGCCCAGCTGACCAGCTTCGTCGGCCGGGACGCCGACCTCGCCGGGGTCACCGGGCAGCTCGACCGGCACCGGCTGGTCACCCTGGTCGGGCCGGGCGGCGCGGGCAAGACCCGGCTGGCCGGCGAGACCGCGGTCCGGGTGCTGGGCGGGTTCCCGGACGGGGCCTGGCTGGCCGAGCTGGCCCCGGTCACCGGCGGCGCCGAGGTGCCGCAGGCGGTGCTGGCCGCGATCGGGCTGGCCGAGGCCCGCCCGGGTGACCAGCCCGGCCAGCCCGCCCCGGCCCAGACCGACCCGATGACCCGGCTGGTCGACCTGCTGGCCGACCGGTGCGCGCTGATCGTGCTGGACAACTGCGAGCACCTGATCGAGGCGGCCGCCCGGGTCGCGGCCGAGCTGCTGGCCCGCTGCCCCCGGCTGCGCATCCTGGCCACCAGCCGGGAGCCGCTCGGGATCACCGGGGAGGCGCTGGCCCCGGTCGCCCCGCTGGGCCTGCCGCCGGCCGACGCGACGCCGGCCGAGGCCCTGCGGCATCCGGCGGTGACGCTGCTGGCCGACCGGGCCGCCGCGGTCCGGCCCGGCTTCCGGGTGGACGACGAGACGGTCGCGCCGGTGGTGGAGATCTGCCGGCGGCTGGACGGCATGCCGCTGGCGATCGAGCTGGCCGCGGCCCGGATGCGCTCGCTGCCGGTGACCGAGGTCGCGGCCCGGCTCGACGACCGGTTCCGGCTGCTCACCGGGGGCAGCCGGACGGCGCTGCCGCGGCACCAGACGCTGCGGGCGGTGGTCGCCTGGAGCTGGGACCTGCTGCCCCCGGCCGAGGCCGCGCTGGCCGACCGGGTCGCGGTCTTCCCGGGCGGGATCACCCCGGGCGCGGCCGAGGCGGTCTGCGCCGGCGGGCCCGTGGCGGCGGCCGACGTCGCCGACCTGCTCGCGGCGCTGGCCGACAAGTCGCTGCTGCAGCAGGTGCCGGGCCTGGAGCCGCGCTACCGGATGCTGGAGACGCTGCGCGAGTTCGGCACCGAGCGGCTGGCCGCCACCGGCGACGTCGCGGCGGTCAAGCGGGCGCACGCCCGGCACTTCCTGGCCTTGGCCGAGGAGGCCGACCTGCACCTGCGCGGGCCGGAGCAGCTCGACTGGCTGGCCCGGCTCAACGCCGACCGGGACAACCTGCTGGCGGCGCTGCGGTTCGCGGTGGACACCGGCGACGCCGACACCGCGATCCGGCTCGGCGCCGACCTGGCCTGGTATTGGACGCTGCGCAGCGAGCACAGCACCGCCGCGACCTGGCTGACCGCGGTCGCGGACCTGCCCGGGGACGCTCCGCCCGACGCCCGGGCGGTGTGCATGGTCCTCGGTGTCATCAGCTCCGCCGCCGGCCTGCACGACTTCTCCGGGATGGCGGACCGGCTGGCCGCCGCCCACGCCCTCGACGTCGGCGGGCCCTGGTCGGAGCACCCGATGCTGAGCCTGCTGGAACCCATCGCGGCGATGCTCACCGGCCAGGAGGACCACGCGTTCTTCCTGCTGGAGAACCTGCCCGAGCCGGCCGACCCGTGGAGCCGGGCGACCCGGTTCTTCCTCGCCGCGATGCTGTACGAGAACAGCGGCCGCTTCGACGACTACCGGGACAGCCTCAAGCGGGCGTTGGAGGCGTACCGGGACGTCGGGGAGCGGTGGGGCCTGTCCAACACGCTGGCCGCACTGGGCACCCTGCGGCTCGCCGACGGCGACGTCGAGGGCTCGCTCGCGGCCTACGGCGAGGCCCACCAGCTGATGCGGGAGATCACCGCCACCGCGGACGCCTCCTTCACCCGGACCCGGCTGGCCGTGGCGTACGCGCGCGGCGGGGACCTGACCCGGGCCCGGGCCGAGCTGGCCTCCGCCCACGACGAGGCCGAACGGGCCGGCTCCGTGATCGGCCTGGTGACCGCGGACCTGGGCCTGGCCGACCTGGCCCGGGAGGGCGGCGACCTGGCCGAGGCCCGCCGGCTGGCCGACCAGGCGCTGGCCGCGGCCCGCGGGATCGGCGGCGGGCTGCCGCAGCTGACCGCGACCGTGCTGGCCCTGGAGGCGGCGCTGGACGCCGACGACGGCGAGACGGACCGGGCCCGGGCCCGGCTGCACGAGGCGGTGACGCTGCCCGGGGCCGACCGGGACATGCCGGTGATCGGCGGGGCCGCCCTGTCGGCCGCGTACGTCGAGCTGCGGGCGGGTGAGTTCGAACGGTCCGCGCGGCTGTTCGGCGCGGCGCTGGCGCTGCGCGGCACCGAGGAACGCGGCAGCCCGCAGGTCCAGCAGCTGCGCCGGGAGCTGACCGCGGCGCTCGGCACCGAGACCCTGCACCGGCTTTACGACGAGGGCGCGGCGTTGCCGCGCGAGCAGGCGATGGACCTGCTGCGCGGCAACGCCGTGGATCTTCTCTAGAGGGTCTTGCGCCGGTACGTGGTGACCGCCAGCGGGGCGAACACCGCCAGGATCAGCGCCCCGGTGAACACCGACCAGGCCACCGGACCGGCGACCGGACCGCCGACCAGCAGTCCCCGGATGGCGTCGGTCAGGTGGCTGACCGGGTTGACCTTCACCCAGGCCTGCAGCCAGCCCGGCAGCGACGCGGTCGGCACGAACATGTTGCTGCCGAAGGTGAGCGGGAACATCACCAGGAACCCGATGCCCTGCACCGCGCCGGACTCCCGGAGCCAGGTGCCGAGGAACACGGCCACCCAGCTCACGCAGAGCGCGAACGCGATCGCCAGCAGGCAGCCGGCCAGCGCGGACAGCGGGTCGGTGCCGACCCGGAACCCCACCGCGTACCCGAAGCCCATGAGGACGACGACCGACACGGTGAACCGGACGACCTCGGCCGAGACCGCGCCGATCAGCGGCGCCGACCGGGCGATGGGCAGCGACCGGAACCGGTCGAACACGCCCTTCTTGATGTCGGTGTTGAGGTTCACCCCGATCGACAGGGAGCTGAACAGCACCGTCTGGACCATGATCGCCGGCAGTACGTACTGCAGGTAGTCGTGGGTGGAGCCGGACACCGCGCCGCCGAAGACGTACACGAACAGCACGACGAAGATGACCGGCTGCAGGGTGACGTCGATGAGCTGCTCGGGGGTACGGCGGATCTTGCGCACGGCCCGGCCGGCCAGCACCAGGCTGTGGCGCAGCAGCGGGAAGGGCCGGGTGCCCTGTTCCGGTGCCGCGACCGGCGGCGGAACCTGCGTGGGGGCGTCCACGAGCGTGGTCATGCCGCTTCCTCCTCGTCGTTCGTCGCCGGGGCGCCGGTCAGCGCCGCGAACACCTCGTCCAGCCCGGGCAGCTTCAGCGCCAGCTCGGTCACCGCGATCCCGTCGGCCGCGAGCCGGGCCACCGCCGTGGTCAGCGCGTCGTCGCCGAGCACCGGGACCTGCAGCACGCCGCGGCGCGGCGACTCGGCCGGCACCCCGGCGACCTCGGCCAGCACCCGGGCCACGTCCGGCAGCCGGGCCTCGTCCACCGGACGGACCTCCAGGCTCTGGTTGCCGACGACCTTCTTCAGCTCGTGCGGCGTGCCGTGGGCGATGATCCGACCGTGGTCGAACACGGAGATCTCGTCGGCCAGCGCGTCCGCCTCGTCCAGGTACTGCGTGGTCAGCAGCACGGTCGCGCCCTCGGCGACCAGCCGGCGCACGGTCGTCCAGACCTCGTCCCGCTTGGTCGGGTCCAGCCCGGTCGTCGGCTCGTCCAGGAAGATCACCGACGGCCGGCCGACCAGGCTCGCGGCCAGGTCGAGCCGCCGCCGCATGCCCCCGGAGTACGTCCTGGCCGGCCGGTCGGCCGCGCCGGTCAGGTCGAACTCGGCCAGCAGCTGGGCCGCCCGCCGCTTGGCCTCGGCCGTACGCAGGTCCAGCAGCCGGCCGATCAGCACCAGGTTCTCGGTGCCGGTCAGGTCGTCGTCGACGGCCGCGTACTGCCCGGTCAGGCCGACCAGGCGGCGCACCGCGCTCGCGTCCTTGATCACGTCCAGCCCGCCCACCCGGGCGCTGCCGGCGTCGGCCCGCAGCAGCGTGGCCAGCACCCGTACCGCTGTGGTCTTGCCCGCCCCGTTGGGACCGAGCACACCGAGCACCGTCCCCCGGCGGACGGCCAGACCAACCCCGGCCAGGGCGGTGGTGGCACCGAACCGCTTGACCAGTCCTTCGGCCTCGATCGCGTACATGTGGCGTCTCCTCTCTCGTCGGGGACGAGGTTCGCCCCGGGCGCTGGCAGCACGCGCACAGCCGGCTGGCAGCCGCTGACAGCGGTTCCTTCGCGGCTGCCAGCGGGTCTCAGTCAGTGATGACCGACACCGACACCGACTTCGACCGGCTGGCCGCGCCCTACCGGCGGGAGCTGCTGGCACACTGCTACCGGATGCTGGGCTCGGCCGCCGACGCCGAGGACGCGGTGCAGGAGACCTACCTGCGGGCCTGGCGGGCGTACGGGGGCTTCGACGGCCGCTCGTCCCTGCGGACCTGGCTCTACCGGATCGCCACCAACGTGAGCATCACGGCGGCCGAGCAACGCGGGCGCCGGCCGCTGCCGTCCGGGCTGGCCGGGCCGTCGGAGCCCGACGCCCCGCTGGTGGAGGGGGTGCGCTGGCTCGGCCCGCTGCCCGACGACCCGGCCGCGGTCGCCGCCGGCCGGGCCGGGCTGCGGCTGGCCCTGGTCGCCGCGCTGCAGCACCTGCCCGGGCGGCAGCGCGCGGTGCTGATCCTGCGGGACGTGCTGGGCTGGCCGGCGGCGGAGGTGGCCGACCTGCTCGGCACCAGCACCGTGTCGGTGAAGAGCGCGCTGCAGCGGGCCCGGGAGCGGCTGGGCACGCTGCGCCTGGCCGAGGACGACGTGGCCGAGCCCGGCCCCAGCGACCTGCTGGACCGGTACGTCAGCGCCTTCGCGACGGCCGACGTGACCGCACTGACCGCGCTGCTGCGGGCGGACGCGACGCTGGAGATGCCGCCGTACGCGAACTGGTTCGCCGGCCGGGACGACGTGCTCGCATTCCTGGCCGCGCGGATGCTCGACGGCCGGATCGACGCCGTGCCGACCGCGGCCAACGGGCAGCCCGCGGTCGCGATCTGGAGGGACGGGCAGCCTCACGCCATCCAGGTGCTGGACGTCCGCGACGGCCTGGTCGCCGGGATCGTCGTGTTCCTGGACCCGGACCTGTTCGGTTCCTTTGCGCCGTTCGCCAAGTCAGTACGGCATGAACCTGGATGACAGCAGCGCGATCGTGACCGGCGCCAGCCGCGGCTTCGGCCGCGCCATCGCCACCGCCCTGACCGCCGCCGGCGCCACGGTCACCGGCATCGCCCGGCAGCCCGCCGACGGCGTCGAGACCGGCGACGCCACCGACCCCGCGCTCGCCACCGCGCTGATCGCGCGACTGCGCCCCCGGATCCTGGTCCTCAACGCGGGCGCGCTGCCGGTCAACCGCCCGCTGCCCGAGCACACCTGGGACACGCTGAGCCGGCACTGGGACACCGACGTCCGGCACGTCTTCGAGTGGACCAAGGCGGCGCTGCTGGCGCCGCTGCCGCCGGGCAGCACGGTGGTCGTCATGTCCAGCGGCGCGGCGGTGAACGGCTCCCCGGTCAGCGGCGGGTACGCCGGGGCCAAGGCGACCGTCCGCTTCCTGGCCGCGTATGCGCAGGAGGAGTCGCAGCGGGCCGGGCTCGGGATCCGGTTCGTCGGCCTGCTGCCCCGGCTGACCCCGGCCGGCGGTGTCGGCGCGTCCGGCGCGGCGGCGTACGCGGCCCGGGCCGGGACCGACCTGGACTCGTTCCTGGCCACGCTGGGACCGATCCTCACCGCCGAACAGGTCGGGGCGGCGGTGGTCGGGCTGGTCGGCAGCGACCGCACGGGCGCCTTCCTGCTCGGCCCGGACGGCCTCACCCCCGCCTGACCGGAGCCAGGCGGGGGCGGGATCGGCAACTCAGACGCCGACCAGCTCACCCGGCGTGTCCTGCGGGACCGGCTGCCGGCGGCGCAGCAGCGCCGGCGACCACCAGTTCCACGTCCCGAGCAGCGTCATCGCCGCCGGCAGCAGCACCGCTCGCACGATCGTCGCGTCCAGCAGCACCGCCGCGGCCAGCCCGATGCCCATCTGCTTGAACTCCAGCCCGGTCAGCGTGGCGAAGATCGAGAACACCGCCACCATCACCACGGCCGCGCTGGTCACCGCGCCGGCCGAGCCGACGATGCCCTCCCGGACCGCGTCCCGGGTCGGCATCCCGCGCAGGGCCAGCTCCCGGATCCGGCTCACCACGAACACGTGGTAGTCCATCGACAGCCCGAACAGCACCACGAACAGGAACATCGGCAGCCAGGCCACGATCGTCCCGTTGGACCGGAAGTCGAGCAGCCCCTCGGCCCAGCTGTGCTGGAACACCAGGACCAGCAGCCCGTACGCGGCCCCGACCGAGAGCAGGTTGAGCGCGATCGCGGTCGCGGCCACCACCACCGACCGGAACGTCCACAGCACCAGCAGGAACGTCAGCCCGAGCACGAACCCGACCACCAGCGGCAGCCGGTCCGACAGCGACGTCGAGAAGTCGACCGAGGCCGCGGTGTCCCCGCCGACCGCCGTCCGCGCCGCCGGCACTTGCTGCACGGTGTCCGGCAGCAGCTCGGTCCGCAGCAGCGTCAGCGCCTCCTTGGCGCTGTCGGACTCGGCGTCGGCCCGGATGCCCAGCGACAGCCGGCTGATCCGGCCGTCCGCGGACACGTCCAGGTCGGGCTCGGGCGCGGCGGCGAAGTGCGGGTCGGTCGCGGTCCGGCGGTTCAGGTCCAGCAGCGCGGCCCGGACCGCGGGTGCCGCCGCCGGGTCGGCCCGGACCACCACCACCGCGGACGCGCCCTCGCTCGGGAACGCGGCCGTCAGCCGGTCGTACGTCTGCAGCGCCGGGATGGAGCGGGGCAGGTCGCCGACCCCGGTCAGGCTGGTCCGCAGCCCGAGCGCGGGCAGGGCCAGCAGCAGCAGCGCCCCGGCGCCGACCCCGAGGGCCAGCGCGGGCCGGCGCAGCGTCGGCCGCAGCAGCGCCGGCCACAGCCGCGGCGGGCGGCCGGGCCGGAGGGTGAGCCGGTGCAGGAGCGGCACCCGGGGCCGGTCGACCCAGCGGCCCAGCCCGGCCAGCACGGCCGGCAGCACGGTGATCGAGCCCAGCACCGACACCGCGACCACGAGGATCGCGCCCAGCGCCAGCGACGAGAAGATCACGCTGCCGGACAGGAACATGCCGGCCATCGCGACCATCACCGTGCAGCCGGAGACGACCACGGCCCGGCCGGAGGTGGCGGCGGCGATCTCCACCGCGTCCAGCGCCGTCCGGCCGCGGGCCCGCTCCTCCCGCGCCCGCCGGACGTAGAACAGCGAGTAGTCGACGCCGACGGCCATCCCGATCAGCAGCACCACGCTGGCGGTGGTGTCGGTCACCGGCAGCAGATGCGAGGTCAGCGCGGACAGCCCCATCGCCGCCGCCACCGACGTCAGCGCCAGCAGCACCGGCACCGCGGCGGCCAGCAGCGCCCCGAACGCGACGATGAGGATCACCAGCGTGACCGGGATGCTGAGGACCTCGGCCTTCTGGAAGTCCTCCCCGTACGTCTTCTCCAGCGCCTTGTCGATCGTGCCCGCGCCGACCTGCGCCACCCGCAGGTCCGGGTGCGCGGCCTGCACGGCCGCGGTCGCGTCCAGCAGCGGCTGCACGTGGTCGCCGGCGTCGTCGGCGGCACCGGTCATCTCGGCCCGGACCAGCACGGCCCGCCCGCCCGGCGCCGTCACCGGCTCGGCCACCGACGCGACCTGCGGCAACCGGCTCAGCCGCTGCCGGGCCTCGTCCGCCGCGGTGCCCGCGGCGGCCGGGTCGAGCGTCCCGGACGGGGACGTGATGAGGACGTTCTCCACCGCCGGGTCGGCGAAGTGGCCGTCCACGATCCACTGCTCGGCCCGGCCCCACTCCCCGACCGCCTGCTGCGCGTCGGTCTGCTCCCTGGTCCCGGCGAGGCCGCCGATCCCCACGCAGACGACGACGAACGCCACCCAGGCGAGCACCGCCCGCAGCCGGTGTTCCGCGCTCCACCGTGCGATCCGTACGACCCTGCTCGGGCGCCTGTTCGCCACTGTCCTCGTCCCTTCTCGGCTGCTCTGTCTGCCGGGACGAGCCTGTCGGCGCGGGCGGCCCGGGGTCAGCACGGCTGGCACCCGAGCCCGGGGTGGGGGTAACCGCAGGCCGCGGCCGGGCGCTGCCCGCATCGGAAATGTCGCCCCGATTCCCTACGGTGATCTCGACGGGCCGGGTTGCGGCAGCGAGGAGGCTGGGGTGGTGCAGGTGGAGCCGGACACGGTGGCGACGGAGGCGGTCCCGGCCGCGCCCGAGCCGGCCGCCGGGCGCTCGGGCGGCGCCGATGCCTGGCTGACCTCGGTCAACCTGCTGATCGGCCTGTGGACGGGGTTCTTCGCGTTCGTGGTGCTGGGCTGGCTGTTGCCGCTCGCCCTCGCCCTGACCCCGCTGTTCATGATCGGCCTGCCGATCCTGGCCGTGGCCCTGTTCCTGACCCGCCGCTTCGCGGCGTTGGAGCGCGGCCGCTTCCGGGTGGTGCTCGGCATCGACATCCCGGCCCCGGACGACGGCCGCGGCAGCGGGACGGGCAAGGGGACCGTGCTCGACCGGTTCCGGGCCATGCTGCGGTCGCCGGCCCGCTGGCGGGAGGCCGGCTACGGCGTGCTGCGGTTCCCGCTCAGCGCGGTCGAGGTCGTGCTGGTCGCCGCCAGCTGGCTGGTGCCGCTGGCGGCGCTGACGCTGCCGATCTACAACTGGGCGCTGCCCCACGGCGGCGCCGACCTGTGGCTGTTCACGGTCCGGTCCTGGTGGATGACCGTGCTGGTGCCACTGCTCGGCCTGGCCCTGCTGGTGACCGCGCCGCTGATGGTGCGCTGGGTCGGCCGGGCCGACCTGGCGATCGCCCGCCGGCTGCTCGGCCCCGACCGGCTGGCGGCCCGGGTCGGCGAGCTGGAGCGCAGCCGAGCCGCGGTCGTGGTCTCGGCCGAGCAGGAGCGGCGCCGGATCGAGCGCGACCTGCACGACGGCGCCCAGCAGCGGCTGGTCGCGCTGGCCATGCAGCTGGGCCGGGCCAGGTCCCGGTTCGGCACCGACCCGGACGGCGCCCGGGCGCTGCTGGACGAGGCCCACACCGAGGCCAAGCTGGCCCTGGCCGAGCTGCGCGACCTGGCCCGCGGGCTGCACCCGGCCGTGCTCACCGACCGCGGCCTGGACGCGGCGCTGTCCGGGCTGGCGGCCCGGTCGCCGATCCCGGTGGTGGTCGAGGTCGACCCGGCCGCCGGGGACAGGTCGGTGCCGGTGGTCGACGCGATCGCGTACTTCGTGGTGGCCGAGGCCCTCACGAACGTGGCCAAGCACGCGCAGGCGACCCGGGCCGCGGTGGTCGTCCGCCGGCTCGACGGGATGCTGCGGGTGGTGGTCACCGACGACGGAGTCGGCGGCGCCGACCCGGCCCTGGGCACCGGCCTGCGCGGCCTGGCCGACCGGGTGTCCGGTGTGGACGGCCGGCTGCACGTGGACAGTCCCAACGGCGGCCCGACCGTCCTGACCGTGGAGTTGCCGTGCGCGTCGTGATCGCCGAGGACTCGGTCCTGCTCCGCGAGGGTCTGGCCCGGCTGCTGGACGAGGCCGGCTTCGACGTGGTCGAGGCAGTGCCCGACGGCGAGCAGTTGCTGCGGGCGGTGGCCGAGCACACCCCGGACGTCGTGGTCGCCGACGTGCGGATGCCGCCGACCCACACCGACGAGGGCCTGCGGGCCGCGCTGGTGATCCGCCAGCGCTGGCCGGCCGTCGCCGTCCTGGTCCTGTCCCAGTACGTCGAGGAGCGCTACGCGACGGACCTGCTGGCCGGCGACACCAAGGGCGTCGGCTATCTGCTCAAGGACCGGGTCGCGGACGTGGACGAGTTCGTCGCGGCGCTGCGCCGGGTCGGCGACGGCGGCGCCGCGCTCGACCCCGAGGTCGTCTCCCAGCTGCTGCTGCGGGGCCGGCGCCGCCCGCTGGACGCGCTCACCCCGCGGGAGCAGGAGGTGCTGCGGCTGATGGCCGAGGGCCGCTCCAACGGCGCCATCGCGGCCGCGCTGGTGGTCACCGACGGCGCCGTGGAGAAGCACGTGAGCAGCATCTTCACCAAGCTCGGGCTGGCCCCGGCCGACACCGACCACCGCCGCGTGCTGGCCGTGCTGTCCTACCTGGACGGCCGCTGAGCGCCCCGCCGCCGAGTGCTCAGCGGTCGGCCGGGTGCTTGGCCGCCCGTACAGTGGGCAGGTCACCGGCATGACCGTGATGCTGACCGGGGCCAACCCCGGGGTCCTGCTGCGCGACGGCGGCGCCGTGACCGCGTTCGCCTCGGTGTGGCAGGTGGACTGGTCCGAGCACGGCACCGGCCCCGCGATCGTGCTCTGGCACGGCGGCCGGGTCCGGCTGCTCGGCCCCGACCCGGCCCTGGCGGAGTGGCTCGCGGACACCTTCGTCCGGCACTTCGGCGAGGTCGACGGCCTGCCCTGGCACGCGGGCCCGGCCGAGCGGACCGAGGTCGACCTCGACCTGGACCTCGGCCGCGGCCTGGTGGCCAAGGCCGGCGACGTGACCGTGGAGATCGAGGGCGTGCTGGACCGCCGCCCGTTCGCGATGGACGGCCTCACCCTCGGCGGCGTGGACTACGCGCTGTCCAACGTCTACGCGCCCTGCCGTACGGCCCGCATCACCGCGGCCGGCAGCCCCGTCCCGGGCGCGCCCGAGGTCGACGAGGCCGGGCCGTCCTCGACCGCGTTCCTGGCCGTGGTCGAGTCCTGGACCCGCCAGGACCAGCCGAGCTAAGGCAGCCGGACGACCTGGGCCGCGTACAGCAGCCCGGCGCCGAAGCCCATCAGCAGCGCCCGCTGCCCGCTGCGGGCCTGCCCGGACGCCAGCAGCTGCTCCATCGCCAGCGGGATCGAGGCCGAGGACGTGTTGCCGGCGGTGGCGATCTCCCGGGCCACCACCACGTCCGGCCGCAGGCCCAGGCCGCGCACCAGCGCGTCGGTGATCCGCATGTTGGCCTGGTGCGGCACGAAGACGTCGATGTCGGCCATGGTCAGCCCGGCCATCGCGACCGCGTCGGCGGCGACCGGGGCCAGCGCGGTGACGGCCCAGCGGAACACCTCCTGGCCGGCCATCCGCAGCGTCGGCGCCGGCGTGCCGGGGTCCTCCCGCAGCGCCGCCCACGAGTACGGCTGGGCGATCGCGTCGGCCCGCGACCCGTCCGACCCCCAGCGCACCGGCCCGATCCCGGGCTCGGCCTCCTCGACCGGCCCGATGACCACCGCCCCGGCGCCGTCACCGAAGAGGAACGCGGTCCCCCGATCGGCCGGGTCGACGATGTCGGTCATCCGCTCCACGCCGACGACCACCACGTGCCGGGCGGACCCGGCCCGGACGGCGTCGGCCGCGACGGCCAGCGTGTAGCAGAACCCGGCGCAGCCGCCGCCCGTGTCCAGCGCGCCCGCGCCGGTGGCCCCGATCCGGAACGCGACCTCGGCCGCCAGCGGCGGGGCCTGGCGCAGGTTGCTCATCGTGGTGACCAGCACCAGCGACACCTCGTCCGGGGCCAGGCCGGCCTCGCCCAGGGCCTTGCCGGCCGCGGCCGCGGCCATCTCCCGCAGGCCCTCGTCCGGCCCGGCCACGTGCCGGGTGTGGATCCCGGACCGGGCCACGATCCACTCGTCGCTGGACCCGATCGGACCGGCGACCTCCTCGTTGCCGACGATCCGGACAGGCCGGTACGCGCCGAGACCGAGGATCGCGGGAGCCGAGGTGGACGCCGGGGACGCTGCCATTCCGTCCAGCATCGCTCGGCGGCCCCGCCCGCGCAATCCGGACGGACGGGCATCCATCGGTAGTCCTGATCGATCAGGCTGCGACCTTGCGCAGCACCAGCCGCTCCAGCTCCCCGTACGTCCGGAGCCCGGCCAGCTCGTCGTCGGTGATCCGCATCGAGAACCGGTCCTCCAGCGCCGTCGCCAGCTCGATCCCGGCCAGCGAGTCCAGGCCCAGGTCGGCCGACAGCGACGCCTGGTCGGTCAGCAGCGCGGGCTCGATGCCGAGATGATCGGCGACGGCCGCGCGCACCTCCTCGCTCCGGCTCATCGGGAATCCTCCTCCCCGTCCGCCGGCTCGCCCTCGACCGGCGGCCGGACCACCACCACCGTGCAGGTCGCGTTCTTCAGCGCGTCGTCGGAGGTGGAGCCGACCAGCCAGCCGGCCAGCCGGCCGCGCTCCTTGGAACCGACGACGAGCAGGTCCGCGTCGCCGCAGAAGCTCAGCAGCGCCCGGCCGGCCGGCTTGTGCATCGCGTGCACGGTCAGCTCGCACTTGACCCCGCCCGGCAGCACCTCGTCCACGATGGCCCGGGTCCGGAGCTGGGCCTGCTCCTGATAGGCCTCCACCGGCGGCGCGACGCCGCCCCACTCGCCCGGCGGCCGGGGCTCGCCCTTGATCTGCCAGCCGTAGACGACGTCCAGGGGGCAGTGGCGCAGCTCGGCCTCGCGGGCCGCCCAGATCAGGGCGGCCCGGCTGTGGGGGGAACCGTCCACCCCGACGACGATGTGCCCGTACGCCGGTGCGGCATCCATCGCTACCTCCGCGGAAGGCAATAACCGTACCGCTGATCGTTTACCCGGTGCGGCGCCTTCTCGATCATGTCCCGGGAGGTGGGATGCTTCCGGGCCCACAGGGGTACCAGGGCCGCGCAGAGCCCGCGGGGCTCGTGAGGAGGACGCAACGATGCATCCGCAGACCGCCCGCCGGGTCGTCGTCGGAGTGGACGGAGCGCCGCGTACGGTCGCCGCGCTCCGGTGGGCCGCGACCGAGGCGCTGCAGCGGGACGGCGAGCTGGTGGCCGTGCACGCCTGGGGCACCGTGCTCCGCCCGGCGTCGTACGCGCCGGTCAGCGACTCGGATCCGGACGAGGGGGCGAGCCGGGCGCGCACGCTGCTGCAGGGGGCGTTGCGGCAGGCGTTCGGGTCGGCGCCGCCGGTGCCGGTCGAGGAGGTCGTCGACGGCCGGTCGGTGGTGGCCGCGCTGCTGAGCCAGGCCCGGGGGGCCGAGCTGCTGGTCCTCGCGACCCGCGCCCCGGACGGCCGGCCGTTCGAGACCGGGCCGGGCTCGACCACACTGTCCTGCCTGCGCCAGGCGCCTTGCCCGGTGGTCATCCTGCCCGTCGTCGGTGACCGGGTCCGGGCGTCGGTCTCGTGGCCGGCCGGCGACGACCGTCCTCCGACCCTGGTGTAGATCCGGTCCAGGGGGAAGGCTCGACGCCATGACCCCTCGAGAGGACCTTCTGACGACCGGCACCCCGGGTGCTTCCGCGACCGATCGGCGCTCGGCCGGCACCGAGCGGCTGCGGCTGCTGGACGCGTGGTGGCGCGCCGCCAACTACCTGTCCGTCGGGCAGATCTACCTGCGCGCCAACCCGCTGCTGCGCTCGGAGCTGACGCTGGACCAGATCAAGCCCCGGCTGCTCGGGCACTGGGGCACCACCCCGGGCCTGACCTTCCTGTGGGCGCACCTCAACCGGGCCATCGTCGACCGGGACCAGGACATGCTCTACGTCACCGGTCCGGGTCACGGCGGCCCGGGCGTGGTCGCCGCCTCGTACCTGGAGGGCACGTACAGCGAGCTCTACTCGACGGTCAGCCAGGACACCGAGGGCATGGCTCAGCTGTTCAGGCAGTTCTCCTACCCCGGCGGCATCCCCAGCCACGCCGCCCCGGAGACGCCCGGGTCCGTCAACGAGGGCGGCGAGCTCGGCTACTCGCTGATGCACGCGTACGGCGCCGCCTTCGACAACCCCGACCTGCTCGTCGCCTGCGTGATCGGCGACGGCGAGGCCGAGACCGGGCCGCTGGCCGCGTCCTGGCACTCGAACAAGTTCCTCGACCCGGTCGGCGACGGCGCCGTGCTGCCGATCCTGCACCTCAACGGCTACAAGATCGCCAACCCGACGGTGCTGGCCCGGATCCCGGAGCCGGAGCTGCTGGACCTCATGCGCGGCTACGGCTACCAGCCGTACGTGGTCGAGGCCGGGCTGGACGACGACCACCTCGAGGTGCACGCCCGGATGGCGTCCACGCTCGACGAGATCCTGGACCGGATCGCCGGGATCCAGA
>DATDKW010000144.1:0-13095 GCA_036519715.1 Mycobacteriales bacterium | reverse complement strand
GGTCGGCACCAGGCCGGCCACCGGAGCCGCCGCGCTCGCCGTCCGGACGCCCGCCGGATCCCTCGCGGTCACCACCTGGCCGACCGTCGCCGCCGGGGCGACCGCCCGCGCCAGGCCGCCCACCCGAGCCGCCGCGACGATCGTCGGCCGGCCCGCCGCGACCGTCCGCACCACGCCGGCCACCCGACCCGCCGCGCCGGTCACCGGCATCCGGGCCCCGCCCGTCCGGCACACCACTCGCGACCGCCGCCGCCTCCGGGCCGACCTCAGCCACTCCCGGGCCGGCCGCCGCACCATCCGGACGACCACGTCCGCCGGCGCCGCCGCCCCGGCCGCCTCGACCACCACGCTGTCCGCGCCGACCCGGACCGGAGCCACCCTCCGCCGGACCGGTCCCGGCCGGACCGACACCCTCAGCACCGGCCGGACCCTCGGCCCCGCCGACCGCAGCACCGTCCCCGGCCCCGCGGTCCGCCGGACCGCCGGCCCGACCGCGCGAACCGCCCGGCCCTCGCCGGCCGCCACGGCCGCCCGGACCACCGGCCCCACCGGGTCGCCGGTCGTCCCGCTCACCCCGCGGCCGCCGCGCTGTCTCCTCCTCCAGCCGCAGCGTCAGCCCGATCCGATTGCGCGGCACGTCCACGCTGAGCACCTTGACCCGCACGACGTCGCCGGACTTGACCACGTCACGCGGGTCGGTCACGTACTGCGCGGACATGGCGGAGACGTGCACCAACCCGTCCTGGTGTACACCGACGTCGACGAACGCGCCGAACGCGGCCACGTTGGTGACGACCCCCTCCAGCACCATGCCGGGCTGCAGGTCGGCGACCTTCTCCACGCCCTCGGTGAAGGTGGCGGTCCGGAACTCCGGCCGCGGGTCCCGGCCCGGCTTCTCCAGCTCGGACAGAATGTCGGTCACGGTCGGCAGCCCGAAGAAGTCGTCCACGAACTGGGACGGCTCCAGGCTCCTCAGCACCGGCGCGTTGCCCAGCAGCGACCGTACGTCCGACCCGGTGGCGGCCACGATCCGGCGGACCACCGGGTAGGACTCCGGGTGCACGCTCGAGGCGTCCAGCGGGTCCTCCCCGCGTACCCGCAGGAACCCGGCGCACAGCTCGAACGCCTTCGGCCCGAGCCGCGGCACCTCCTTCAGCGCCGTCCGGGCCGGGAACGGCCCGTGGTCGTCGCGGTGGATGACGATGCTCTCGGCCAGCGCCCGCCCGACGCCGGACACCCGGGTCAGCAGCGGCACCGACGCGGTGTTCACGTCCACGCCGACCGCGTTGACGCAGTCCTCCACCACCGTGTCCAGGGCCCGGGACAGCACCGGCTCCGGGATGTCGTGCTGGTACTGCCCCACCCCGATGGACTTCGGATCGATCTTCACCAGCTCGGCCAGCGGGTCCTGCAGCCGCCGGGCGATCGACACCGCCCCGCGCAGCGAGACGTCCAGCTGCGGCAGCTCCGCCGACGCGTACGCCGAGGCCGAGTAGACCGACGCCCCGGCCTCCGACACCACGACCTTGGTCAGCGGCAGCTCGGGGTTGCGGCTGATCAGCTCGGCCGCCAGCTTGTCGGTCTCCCGGGAGGCCGTGCCGTTGCCGATGGCGATCAGCTCGACCTTGTGCTGCGCGGCCAGCCGGGCCAGCGTCGCCAGGGCGGCGTCCCACTGCCGGCGGGGCTCGTGCGGGTAGATCGTGTCGGTGGCGACGACCTTGCCGGTGCCGTCGACCACCGCGACCTTGACCCCGGTCCGCAGGCCCGGATCCAGCCCCAGCGTCGGCCGCGCGCCAGCCGGCGCGGCCAGCAGCAGGTCCCGCAGGTTGTTGGCGAACACCCGGGTCGCCTCGTCCTCGGCCCGCTGCCGCAGCCGGCCCCGCAGGTCGAGATCGAGCCGGACCAGCAGCCGGGTCCGCCAGGCCCAGCGGACCGTCTCGGCCAGCCACCGGTCCGCCGGCCGGCCCTGGTCCGACACCCCGAACCGGGCTGCGATCCGGGCCTCGTACGGCCCCGGGTCGGCGCCGGAGGTGACCTCGTCCACCGGGTCCAGGCCCAGGTCGAGGACGTCTTCCTTCTCGCCCCGGAACAGGGCCAGGATCCGGTGCGAGGGCAGCTTGCCCAGCGCCTCGGCGAACTCGAAGTAGTCCGAGAACTTGGCCCCGGCCTGCTCCTTGCCCTCCTTGACCTTGGACACGGCCCGGCCCCGGGACCACATCAGCTCACGCAGCTCGCCGACCAGGTCGGCGTCCTCCCCGAACCGCTCGGCCAGGATGGCCCGCGCGCCCTCCAGCGCGGCGGCGCCATCGGCGACCTCGGCCGTCACGTAACCCGCGGCTGCGGCCTCCGGATCGGTCGCCGGATCGCCGAGCAGGGCGTCGGCCAGCGGCTCCAGCCCCTGCTCCCGGGCGATCTGCGCCTTCGTCCGCCGCTTGGGCTTGAACGGCAGGTAGATGTCCTCCAGCCGGGCCTTCGACTCGGCGCCCAGGATCTGGGCCTCGAGCGCGTCGTCGAGCTTGCCCTGGGCGCGGACCGACTCCAGGATCGCGGCCCGCCGCTCCTCCAGCTCCCGCAGGTAGCCCAGGCGCTCCTCCAGCGTCCGCAGCTGGGCGTCGTCGAGCGCGCCGGTGACCTCCTTGCGGTAACGGGCGACGAACGGCACCGTCGCACCGCCGTCGAGCAGCTCGACGGCGGCGGTGACCTGTCCTTCCCGCACGCCGAGCTCGTCCGCGATCCGGCGGGTGACGGTGGTCTGCTCCTTCACTGGCACGAACGCGACCCTATAGGCGTCGCGCCACCGCTGCGTCCGGTCATCCACAGGCCGCGGCTCTGTCCACAGGTCCGCGATCGGCCCTGTCTAGACCTGCAGGACCGCCGGCATCCTCGAGCCCCGGGCGAGCAGGTGCGCGAACCAGGTCAGGAGGCCGAGGCTGATGAGCGACAGCACGATGTACACCGGAATGGTCCCGACGCTGTCCCAGATGGTGTGCAGCGCCACGGCCAGGACGAAGACGGCCAGGAAACGCAGCACCGCGCCGCCCTTCCAGCCGTGGTTGGCCGCGTACCACAGCGCGGTCGCGGTCAAGCCGGTCCAGGCCATGTGCGCGGCCGGGCTCAGCAGACCACGTAACAGCAGGATGCTCTGCACCGCCGCGACGTCACCCTGGGACTGGATCAGCGTGACGAACGCGTATCCCATGGTCTCCAGAGCGGCGAAGCCGGCGCCGGCCGCGACCCCGACCAGCAGTCCGTCCGCCGGCCGCCGGAACCGGTGCAGTGTGAGCAGCAGCACGGCCGGCACGATCAGCTTGGCCGTCTCCTCGATGAGGCCGACGAAGACCAACGGCAGCACGCCCAGGTCGCGCAGCGTCTTGAACTCCAGCAGCCCGGCCGTGACCACCCCGATCAGGCCACCTAGTACGGCGACCCCTGCGATCGCGCCGGTGCTGATGTCCCACGGCAGCCGCCGGCCGAGCACGAACGCGACGAACGCGACCGGCGCGACCCCTGCCCCCAGCAGGATCAACGCCGGGATGAGGTTGGGATTCTGGGTCTCGACCAGCACCCGGCGGACGATTTCGAACAAGAGCACCCCGCCGACCAGGATGGCCAGCCAGGCCCACCGACGGGTCGTGCCCACCGCGGCGCCATCGGTCTGCATCGTGCCGCTCGCCCTCGCCATGGCCCGGAATCTAGCCGTCGAACGACCGGTGGAACGGGTGCTCAGCCCAAGAGTTCATGAACGAAGCACCATCGCCAGGCCTCGCCCGGCTCGGCCGACCGCATCACCGGATGCCCGGTCCGCTCGTAGTGCACGGTCGCATGCCGCGGCGCCGAGGAGTCGCAGCAGCCGACGTGCCCGCAGGTCAGGCAGGTCCGCAGGTGCACCCACGGGCCGTCCTCCGGCCTGTGGTCCTCGCAAACACCTGGCGTCTTCGGCGCCACCTCGGCCGGCGCCGAGCGCAGGTCGTCGCATTCCGTGGGCGACGCCGGCACCTGCCCGGTCCGCATCAGCCGGCGGAACAGGCCGAGCGGTTTGTCGTTGCGCTCGTCAGGCCGGGTCACGATCCCAATCTTTCCGTACGGCGCAAGAGTCAGGAACTTGCCCCGCCCGAGGACATCTGCCGGATACCTGGCTCATACCCGAGGGCTCTAGGGTTGGTCCGCGTGACCGAAATCTGGCCCGGGTCCTTCGTCCCGCTGCCGCTGGGCGCCCATCCGCACGACGGCGGCACCACCTTCGCCGTCTCCTCCGACGTCGCCACCGCGGTGACGCTGTGCCTGTTCGACGCCAACGGCACCGAGGAGCGGCTGGCCATGCCGGCCCACGACGCCGGCGCCTGGCGCGGCTTCGTGCCGGGCGTCGGCCCCGGCCAGCGCTACGGCTACCGCGTCACCGGCCCGTACGACCCGGGCACCGGCGCCCGTTGCAACCCGGCCAAGCTCCTGCTCGACCCGTACGCGCGGACGATCGACGGCGACGTCCGCTGGGACCCGTCGCTGCTGGGCGACAACCCGGAGGACTCAGCCGCGGCCGCGCCCCGGTCGCTGGTCGTGGACAACGCCTTCGACTGGGGCACCGACGCCGCCCCGCAGATCCCGTACGGGCGGACCGTCCTCTACGAGACGCACGTGAAGGGACTGACCGCGACCCACCCGGACGTGCCGCCGGAGCTGCGCGGGACCTACGCCGGCCTGGCCCACCCGGCCGTGCTGGATCACCTGACCGGCCTCGGGGTCACCGCGGTCGAGCTGCTGCCCGTGCACCACTCGTTGACCAACGGCATCCTGGCCGATGCCGGCAAGGTCAACTACTGGGGCTACGACACGATCGGCTACTTCGCCCCGCACGCGCCCTACTCGGCCGCGGTCCGCGCCGGCCGGCCCGGCGGCCAGGTGGCCGAGTTCCAGGGCATGGTCAAGGCGCTGCACGCGGCCGGACTGGAGGTGATCCTCGACGTCGTCTTCAACCACACCGCCGAGGGCAACGAGCGCGGGCCGACGCTCTGCTTCCGCGGCCTGGACAACGCCGGCTTCTACCGGCTGGTGCCCGGCGACCACGCGCACTACTTCGACACCACCGGCACCGGCAACAGCCTGGACACCGGCCAGCCCGACTGCCTGCGGCTGGTGCTGGACTCGCTGCGATTCTGGATCACCGAACACCGGGTCGACGGGTTCCGGTTCGACCTCGCCCCGACCCTGGCCCGGCAGGACGGCACGTTCACCCGGCTGTCCGACTTCTTCGACGCGGTGCACCAGGACCCGGTCGTGTCCCGGGTCAAGCTCATCGCGGAGCCGTGGGACGTCAACCAGCCCGACTCGTACGACGTGGGCCGGTTCCCGCCGGGCTGGACCGAGTGGAACGGGAAGTACCGGGACACCGTGCGGTCGTTCTGGCGCGGCGACGCGGGCGTGCTGGCCGACCTGGGCACCCGGGTCACCGGCTCCCCCGACCTGTACGGGCCGGCCCGCAACCGCCCGTCCGCGTCGGTGAACATCGTCACCACCCACGACGGGTTCACCTTGCGCGACCTGGTGTCCTACGACGCCAAGCACAACGACGACAACGTGCCCGACCCCGGTGGCGCCGACGACAACCGCTCGTGGAACTGCGGCGTCGAGGGGCCGACCGACGACCCGGACATCACGGCGCTGCGGGCGCGGCAGACCCGGGCCCTGCTGGCCACGCTGTTCCTGTCCCGCGGCGTGCCGATGCTGCTCGGCGGCGACGAGCTGGGGCGCACCCAGCGCGGCAACAACAACGCCTACTGCCAGGACAACGAGGTGTCCTGGTACGACTGGTCCGCCGTCGACCGCGAGCTGCTGGACTTCACCCGGACGCTCATCGCCTTCCGCAAGGCTCACCCGGTGCTGCGTCGCCGGCGCTACCTGACCCCGGACGACATGCGGTGGTTCACGCCGGCCGGCGTGCCGATGACCGACGCCGACTGGAGCTGGTCGCGGGTCGTGGTGGCGCATGTGGACGGTGCCGTGGAGCCCGACCTGGACGAGCGCGGCCGGCCGGAGCTGGACGACGACCTGCTCATCGCGGTCAACGGCTGGTGGGAGGAAGTCGAGGTGACGGTACCGGCGATAGGCCGGCCGGTGCACTGGATGGTGGAGTTCGACACGTACGGTCCCTCGCCGATCGGCACCACCGTCGCCGGCGAGAGCTTCCCGCTCCGCCCCCGCTCGATCGCCGTGCTCCGCGCCCCCCGCTGACCCCGGCGGCGGCGAGGCCCGCCCTAGGTCCAGAGGGGGTCGATCGCGGCGCCCAGCAGCGCCCCGATGTCGCCGAGCCGGTGCTGACCGTCCTGCACCACGACCTGTCCGTCGACCATGACCGTCCGGATGTCGGACGTTCCCGCGGCCAGCACGACCTGGGCCGGGTCGATTCCGGCAGTCTGCGGCGAGTCGAGCGCGACCGCGACCAGGTCGGCCCGGGCGCCGACCCTCAGCCGGCCGGCGTCGGACCAGCCCAGCGCGACATGGTCGGTCAGTGCTGCGACCAGCTGGGCCGGGGTGAAGACGCCGCGCCGGCCGGTCGCCAGCCGCTGATGCAGCTCCAGATCGCGGGCCTCGGCCAGCAGATCCGCGGCCACGTGCTCGTCGTGACCGAGCCCGAGCCGCATCCCGGCGTCCCGCAGCTTCGCCGCCGGGCCGATGCCGTCGGCCAGGTCGGCCTCGGTCGACGGGCAGAAACAGACCCCGGTCCTGGTCCGGGCCAGGATGCTCACGTCCGACGGGGTCAGGTGCGTCGCGTGCACGGCCGTCGTGCGGGCCGACAGCACGCCGTACTCGTCCAGCAGCGAGGTCGGCGAATAGCCGTGGTAGGCCAGGCAGGCCGAGTTCTCAGCCTGCTGCTCGGACAGGTGCACGTGCAGCGGGCCGCCGACCGAGGCCACCGTGGACAGCGCCGCCGCCGGCACGGCCCGGACCGAGTGCACCGCCGGTCCGACCCGCAGGCCGCTGGCCAGCGGGAAAGCCGCCACCCGGGCCGCCCACGCGTCCACCGACGCGTCCCCGAAGCGCATCTGCACCCCGCTCAGCGGCAGGTAGCCGTCGGCCGACAGCCCACCGGCCAGGTAGCAGGTGTCCAGCAGGGTCAGCCGCAGCCCCGCCTCCGCCGCCGCCTGCTGCAACGCGGCCCCCATCGCGTTCGGTTCGGCGTACGGCACGCCCCGCGGCCCGTGGTGCAGATAGTGGAACTCGCCGACCGCGGTCACCCCGGCCAGCACCAGCTCCGCGTACGTGGCCCGGGCCAGCGCCAGGTAGGAGTCGGGGTCGAGCCGGTCGGCCACCGCGTACATTCCCTCGCGCCAGGACCAGAAGTTGGAGCCGCCGACCCGGCCTCGCAGCGCCCGGTGGAACGCGTGGCTGTGCCCGTCGGCGAACCCCGGCAGCACCACCCCCGCCAACCGGACCGACCCGCCCGCGGGCGTGCCGGCCGCGACCCGGGTGAACCGTCCGTCCGCCACCTCCAGCGTGACGTCCCGACCCAAGCCGTCCGGCAACCACGCGTAGGGCGCCCAGTACGACGTCACGACGCCAGATCCTGCAGGACCAGGGCGAGCGCGTCGATCCCGGCCAGGCAGTCGTCGCGCTCGGCGTGCTCGGCCGGAGAGTGCGACACCCCGGTCGGGTTGCGGACGAACAGCATCGCGGCCGGGATGCCGGCGCCGGCCAGGATCCCGGCGTCGTGACCGGCCCCGGTCCCGAGCACGGGCGCGTCCCCGAGCAGCCCGGACAACCGCCGCACCAGCCCCGGGTCGAACGACGTGTCCGGGGTGAAGGACTCCTGCACCGGCACCACCCCGGCCGCGGCCCCGACGTCGGCGGCGACCGCACCGGCCGCCGGCCCGCGAGCGTCCAGCCAGGCCGTGACGCGGGACGGGATCGCGTTCACCCCGTTGGGCTCGACCGTCACCTTGCCGACCGTGGCGACGCCGCCGCGGGACCCGGCGGCCGTCCGCGCCGCCGTGATCGCCGCGGCCAGATCGAGCATCGGGTCGCGCCGGTCGGCCAGCCGGGTCGTGCCGGCGTGGTTGGCCTCGCCGAGCAGGTCGAGCCGCCAGCGCCCGTGCGGCCAGATCGACGACCCGACCGCGACCGGACGCCCGAGCTCGACCAGGCCGCGGCCCTGCTCGACGTGCAGCTCGACGAACGCGCCCACCCGGGCCAGCGTCTCATCGTCCCGCCCGGCCGACTCCGGCGCGAACCCGGCCGAGCGCATCGCCGCCGCCATCGTGATCCCGTCCCCGTCCGTCAGCCCCAGGCCACGATCGGCCGGCAGAGCTCCGGTCAGCAACTTCGACCCGGCGCAGGCGACGCCGAACCGGGCCCCCTCCTCGTCGCCGAAGCAGACCACCCCGATCGGCCGGCTCGGCCGGACACCCCGCTCCCGCAGCAGGTCCAGCGCACAGAACGCCGAGACCACCCCGAGCGGGCCGTCGTACGCGCCGCCGTCCGGGACGGAATCCAGGTGCGACCCGACGACCACGCCGGGCCGGGCGGCGGACGGGGTCCCCCACCACGCCCACTGGTTCCCGGCCCGGTCCTGCGCCAGATCCAGCCCGCGGGCGGCGGCCTCGGCCGCGAACCATTCCCGCAGCACGGAATCCACCGGCGTCCACGCGTAGCGGCGGTAACCACCGGAGGACGCGGCCCCGATCGGGGCCAGCGCCGACCACAACCCGTCAAAGCTCACCCCGGCAGTATTACGCCCGGGACGATTTCCGGCTGTACGGGCCGGTCCGGACCGCAATCTTTCCGATTAGCCGGCTCAGGCGTTGGCTTCCTGGAACTTGGTCACCAGGTCCGACGGCACCCGGCCGCGCTGGCTGACCTCGAGACCCTGCGCCTCGGCCCAGGCCCGGACCGCCTTCGGGTCGTAGTCCCGGGTGCGGGCCGGAGCGGACGAGCCCCGGGTCCGGCCGCCGCGCGACCCGCCGCCGACCCGCCGTCCCGCCTCGACGTATCTGGCGATGACGTCCCGCAGCGCCTTGGCATTCTTCTCGCCGAGATCGATCTCGTAGTCCTGGCTGTCCAACCCGAACCGGACGGTCTCGCCCTTGCCGTCCGGGATCGCCTTGCCATCGAGGTCGTCGGTCAACTGGACGACTGTGCGCTGCGCCACGGTCAATAGCCTTCCATTCCGGCGGCATTCACGGTGATAGTGATTGGTTTTCGCGCAGTCGTCAAACCTTGCGCGCAGAGAATGTCCTGGGGACGTTATTGGTGCCAGGCCGGCAGGCGTCACAGGCCGCCGGCGACCCGCAGCACGGTGCCCGTCGCGTACGCCGAATCGGGGCCGAGCAGGAACGCGATCGCCGGCGCGATCTCGTCCGGTTCGCCGGCCCGGCCCAGCGGGATCCGGCCCGCCGCCCGCTCGGCCCGGTCCGGCGCACCCGCGCCGGCATGGATGCCGGTCCGGACCAGGCCCGGCGCGACCGCGTTGACCCGGACCCCGTCGCCGGCCAGCTCCTTGGCCAGGCCCACGGTCAGCGCGTCGACGCCGGCCTTGGCCGCCGCGTAGTGGACGTACTCGTGCGGCGAGCCGATCGTGGCCGCCGAGGACGACACGTTGACGATCGCGCCGCCCGCCCCACCGCGGCGGACCGACATCACCTGGGCGGCCGCGCGGGCGCACAGGACGGTGCCGAGCAGGTTCACGTCCAGCACGGTCCGGATCACCTCGACCGGGGTGTCGGCCAGGTCGCCGATATGGGCGGTCAGACCAGCGCAGTTCACCAGCCCGGTGACCGGGCCGAGCGTCGCCGCGGCGGCGAACAGACCGTCCACTTCGGACGGATCGGCGACGTCGGCCGGCACGGCGACGGCCCGGACGCCGAGTGCGGCGGCGGCCGCGGTCACCTGCGTGGCCGCAGCCGAGTCGCGGCGGTAGTTCACCACCAGGTCGTGGCCGGCCCGGGCCAGGCGCAGCGCGGTCGCGGCCCCGATCCCGCGCCCGCCTCCGGTCACGATCGTCAGCGGCATGCGCCGATCCTGCCCGACGCCGACCCGGCCCGGCCGACCCGCCCAACCGGACAAGCCCTCCGTCCGGACCGAGCCACCCGAGCGGACCCACGACAGACCGACCCGCCCAACCGGACAAGCCCTCCGTCCGGACCGAGCCACCACACGGGACCGACGAGAGACCGCCCGGCTCAGACCCGAACGGTCGGCTCGGCCAGGCGGCTGAGCCGCTCCTCCAGCCACGGCGACACCGGCCGCCGCCGCCGCAACGCCCCCGGCAGCCGCGGCAGCGCCGACAGCACCCCGGCCCGGGCCGGCCCGCCCGACCGCAACCCCGCCGACGCCAGCGCCACCGCCTCCGACCACGGCCGGCGCATGCAGGCGGTCAGCAACGCCGACCGCACGATCTGCGCCTGCCGCTCCGCCGCCGGACCCCGCACCGGGGACGGGTGGTGGTGCATCACCAGACCGTCCACATAGGACAGCAGCCAGCCCGCCTCGGCCAGGTCGAGGGTCACCCGCGCCTCCTCGCCCGGGAACCGCACGACCGGGTCGAACCCGCCCACGGCCAGGTACGCCGACCGCCGCACGATCGCCGCGCAGGCCGCGAACCCGAGCACATCCGGACCGGCCCCACCGGGCGAGGTGCCCAGCGGCGCCGAGGCCATCGCCGCGCTCATCTCATCTAGCCGCGACGACGCCCCCACCAGCATCCGCCCGGCCAGCAGCGCGACCGCGGGATGCGCGTCCAGCAGCCGGGCGCCCAGAGCCAGCGCGCCGGGGGCCCACCAGCTGTCGTCGTCGGCGAAGGCCACGTACGGCGTCCGCGCCGCCTGCACCCCCACGTTGCGGGCCACCGCCCCCAGGTTCTTCCGCAGCGAGATGACCCGCACCGACGGGAACATCTTCCGCACCAGGGCAGGGCTCCCGTCGGTGGAGGCGTTGTCGACCAGGATCACCGGCCCCTCGTGCCGCGGCAGCGACACGAGCAGGTCGTCGCGCCGGTTGCGGGTGGCGACCACCACGGTCACGCTCATCCGACGTACCGCCGGGCCTGGGACAGTCGCTGGGACGACTCCAGCGACGCCAGCCGCACCTCCACCGCCGGCGGCACCTGCCGCCGCTCGGCCCGCACCCAGCCGGCCCCGCGCAGTGCGTCCAGCGCGGCCGGCGCCGAGGTCCGGTCCCGCGGCACCGACACGGCCAGGTGCAGCGTCCGGCGCAGCGCGGGCCGGAACGGGCGCCGGAGCCAGGTGAACCACAGCGTGTTGCGCAGCCCGTCGCGGCGGCGCCGGGAGGGGTCCCGCAGCCGCGACGCCTCGTGGTGAACGGTTAGCGACTCCAGGTAGCAGAACTCCCAGCCGGCGGTGGACAGGTCGACCGCGAGCAGCTCCTCCTCGCCGCCCAGCCACATCCGGGAGTGCGCCGCGACGTCCGGGTGCTTGTCCAGCACGTCGGCGGCCCGGCGCAGCGACCCCGGCTCCCACCGCGTGTCGTCGTCGCAGAAGGCCACGTACGGCGTGTCCAGCCGCCGGACCCCGACGTTGCGCCCGACCGCGCCCAGGTTGACCGGGGACGCGATCACCTCCGCGGCCGGGTGGGCGGCCCGGACCGCGGCCGCCGTCCCGTCCGACGACCCGTGGTCGACCACCACCACCCGGGGCCGCTCCGGCAGCGCCAGCAACCGCCCGACGCTGCGGACGGCCTCCTCCCGGCGGTTGTACGTGATCATGACGACACCGACCCGTAACTCCTGACGGCTCACGATCACGGTCCGTACCCAATCCGGGGCGAAAGATCACCCGATCAGGGTGTCGAGGACCTGCTGGCCGTACTTTCTGAGTTTGTTCTCGCCGATCCCGCTGATCGCGCCGACCGCCTCCAGCGTGTCCGGCCGGTCCAGGGCGATCTGCCGGAGCGTCGCGTCGTGGAAGACCACGTACGCCGGGACGCCCTCCTCCTTGGCCGTCGCCGCCCGCCACGCCCGCAGCCGCTGGAACAGCGCCTCCGCCTCCGCCGGCAGCTCCGCCACGGCCGCAGCACCGGCACCGGCACCGGACGACGAGGCCGCGCGGGACCGCACCGCACGCGGCGCCTCCCGCCGCAGCAGCACGGTCCGCCGCCCGCCCAGCACCTCGGCGCTGCCCGCGGTCAGCGCCAAAGTCTGGTGCTCCCCGGACACCGCCAGCAGGCCCTGGGCCAGCAGCTGCCTGGCCACCCCGCGCCACTCCGGCTCGCGCAGCTCGGTGCCGATCCCGAACGTCGACAGCGAGTCGTGCCGCCATTGGGTGACCTTGTCCGTCGCCCGGCCGAGCAGGATGTCGACCGCCTGGCCGACCCCGAAGCGCTGGTTGCGCTCGTGCGCCAACCGCCAGACCGTGGACAGCAGCTTCTGCGCCGGCACCGTCCCGTCCCAGGACTCCGGCGGGACCAGGCAGGTGTCGCAGTTCCCGCACGGCGCGCTGTCCTGCCCGAAGTACGCCAGCAGCCGGACCCGACGGCACTCGACGGCCTCGCAGAGCGCGAGCATCGCGTCGAGATGCTTCGCGAGGTTGCGCCGGTGGTCGAGCTCGCCCTCGGAGGCGTCGATCAGCCGCCGCTGCTGGACCACGTCCTGCAGCCCGTACGCCAGCCAGGCCGTCGCCGGCAGCCCGTCCCGACCGGCCCGGCCGGTCTCCTGGTAGTAGCCCTCCACCGACTTCGGCAGATCGAGGTGGGCGACGAAGCGCACGTCCGGCTTGTCGATCCCCATCCCGAAGGCGATCGTCGCGACGACGACCAGACCGTCCTCGCGCAGGAACCGGGCCTGGTGTGCCGTCCGGGTGGCGCCGTCCAGCCCGGCATGGTAAGGCAGCGCCTCGATCCCGTTGCGGGACAGGAACTCCGCCGTCTTCTCCGTCGACGCGCGGGACAGGCAGTAGACGATGCCCGAGTCGCCGGCGTGCTCGCGCCGGAGCAGGTCCAGCAGCTGCCGGCGGGGCTCGTCCTTGCCGACGATCCGGTATTGGATGTTGGGCCGGTCGAAGCTCGCGACGAAATGCATCGCGTCGCCCAGATCGAGACGCGACGTGATCTCCGCGTGCGTCTCGGTGGTCGCCGTGGCGGTGAGCGCGATCC
>DATDKW010000143.1:0-5923 GCA_036519715.1 Mycobacteriales bacterium | reverse complement strand
CCGCGCAGCTGGGCCGAGAAGGCGTATCCCACCCTCAGCTACTTCAACGAGGTCGACCGGGGCGGTCACTTCGCCGCCTGGGAGGAACCCGAGCTCTTCGCGACCGAACTCCGCGCCGCGTTCCGCGCGCTACGCACGCCGTAGCCCGCCGAGCCGCTCCCCGACCACCTAACCGGCGGCTCCAGGGACCCGTCCCCATAGCCGCCGGTCCCGTCGCGCGTACGGTCACCGACCGGCGGACGCCGGATCCCGCACGCGGGACGCTCTCGCGCTGCCGGAGCGTGTTCCAGCAAGCGCCCGGCGCCACAGACGCTGCACCGTCGCCGCACCGACGCCACTGCTCGCCTGCGTCCTACGCCGTGCATGTCGCTGTCTCAGAGTCGGGGTCGGTGTCGGGCGGTCCGTCGCGGTGGTCATCGTTGCTGTCCTTCGGCTGGGAGTGCCGTGTCCGGCGATGTGGCCAACCGCAGGACACCACTACCCGTGCCGCCGCTGGGATTCCCTGCCGAAGGGGTACTGGCAGAAACTCCCAGGTTGGCGCCGCCGTCGAGCGCGAGGACGCCGAGCAGGTCCAGGCCTGGCTCCAGGACCGGCGATGAAGTGGATCTTCCGGACGGTGCTGCTGCTCAGCGGCCGGCATACGTGACCGGAGACGCGCCGGCCGTCACACGAGCGGCAGCGCTGGAGACGCGCGTACCAGCGCTCCAGCATCTGAGCGTCGAGCTTCGACGCCTTCATCGAGCCGAGAGTCGGGTCGATGTAGATGCGGATGCGGTCGTCGTAGCGGTCCCGGGTGGTGTCCTCGAGCTGAGCGACCTCGAGCCACTGTTCGATCGCCTGGCGGACGGTCAGATCGGATTTCGGGTGCCGGTCCTCGTCCAGCTGGTTCTGCAGCCGGGTGCGGGCGACCTCGGCGGCCTGGTAGGTCGTCGTGTCTCCCGCACGTACCGGAGCTTGCCCGTCAGCGGATCCGTGCCCGCGTAGGCGATCGCCTGGAAGCTACCGGACGGGAGCTCCCGATATGTCCTCTCGGACGGCGATGGCGTTGTGGCATGGATGGGACGGTAACCCCGGCCAATGCACGAACCAAGGCACGAAGAGGACTCAAAGAGAAACTGACCTGCGTTTCCGCAGGTCAGCCGGTGTAGCCCCGACCGGATTCGAACCGGCGCTACCGCCTTGAGAGGGCGGCGTCCTGGGCCTCTAGACGACGGGGCCGTGCCTTCGTACGTGTCGCGGATCGCTCCGTAACGCTGGGGTACCAGGACTCGAACCTAGACTAGCTGAACCAGAATCAGCCGGGCTGCCAATTACCCCATACCCCAATCGGCTCGCCCACCTGACCGGCGCGCCGGATGACGATGCTAGCCCATGGCCGGAGCCGACCCCAAACCGGCACGGGCGGAGCGCAGCCGGCCGAGAGTGCGGTCCTTGCCCAGCAGCTCCATCGACTCGAACAGCGGCGGCGACACGGTCGACCCGGTGACCGCCACCCGGACCGGCCCGTACGCGACCCGGGGCTTGAGCTCCAGCGTCTCCACCAGCGCCGCTTGCAGCACTTCCTGGATGTTCGTGGCCGTCCACTCCGGCAGCCCCTCCAGCACGGCCAGGGCGGCGTCCAGCACCGGGACGGCCGGCACGCCCAGGACCTTGGCCGCGGCGGCCGGGTCGATCGTGAAGTGGTGCTCGACCACGAACAGGAACCGGAGCAGGTCGGCCGCCTCGACCAGCGTCGCGGCCCGCTCCTGGACCAGCGGCGCGGCCTGGGTGAGCAGCTCCAGCTGGGCGTCGGTGGGCGAGGAGGCGAAGATCCCGCGCCGGACCAGGAACGGCAGCAGCCGCTTGGCGAAGTCGTCCGGTGCGAGCTCCCGGATCTTGATGCCGTTGATGACCCGGAGCTTCTTCACGTCGAAGTGGGCCGGGTTGCGCGACACCTTGTCCAGCGTGAAGGCGGCCGCCATCTCCTGCGGGGTGAACAGCTCCCGGTCGCCGCCGATGGACCAGCCCAGCAGCGCGAGGTAGTTGAGCACGCCCTCGGGCAGGTAGCCGTCGGCGCGCATGCTGGCCAGCGACCCGCCGAAGGCCCGCTTGGACAGCTTGGCGTTGCCCTCGCCCAGCACGAACGGCAGGTGCCCGAACCGCGGCAGCGGCCCGTCGGCGATCCCGAGGCTGCGCAGGGCGGCGTGCAGCGGCAGCTGCCGCGGGGTGGAGGCGAGCAGGTCCTCGCCCCGCAGCACGTGGGTGATCCGCATGAGCGCGTCGTCGACCGGGTTGACCAGCGGGTAGAGCGGGAACCCGTCGGCCCGGGCCAGCACGAAGTCGGGCACGTGCTCGGCCTCGAACCGGACCTCGCCCCGGATGAGGTCGTCGAACACGACCGGCTCGTCCGGCATCCGGAACCGCAGCACCGGCTTGCGCCCTTCGGCCTGGTACGCGCTGAGTTGCGCGGACGTCAGCTCCCGGTCGAAGTTGTCGTAGCCCTGGGTCTTGTCCCCGGCGGCGGCCCGGCGGGCCCTCACCTCCGCGTCGGTCGAGTAGGACTCGTACGCGTAGCCGGCCTCGTGCAACTTGGCCGCGACCTCGCGGTAGATGTCCCACCGCTCGGACTGCCGGTACGGCCCGTACAGTCCGCCGACCTCGGGGCCCTCGTCCCAGTCGAGCCCGAGCCAGCGCAGCTCGTCCAGCACGCCCCGGTAGGACTGCTCGGTGCTGCGGGCCTGGTCGGTGTCCTCCAGCCGGAGCACGAACACGCCGCCCTCGTGGCGGGCGAAGGCCCAGTCGAACAGCGCGGTCCGGATGTTGCCGACGTGCAGGTCCCCGGTCGGCGACGGCGCGAACCGGACCCGAACCCCGCTCATCGGGACCGGACCGGGTTGCTCAGCGTGCCGATGCCCTCGATGGTCACCGCGACGGTCTGGCCCGGCTTCATCGGCCCGACCCCGGACGGCGTGCCGGTGAGGATCATGTCCCCGGGCAGCAACGTCATCACGTGCGACACGTACGAGACCAGGGTGGCGACGTCGTGCAGCAGCAGCGACGTCCGCGAGTCCTGCTTGACCTCGCCGTCCAGCTCGGTGCGCAGGGCCAGGTCGGACGGGTCGAGCACGGTCTCGATCCAGGGTCCGAGCGGGCAGAACGAGTCGTGCCCCTTGGCCCGGGTCCACTGCCCGTCGTTGCGCTGCTGGTCGCGCGCGGTGACGTCGTTGGCGACCGTGTAACCGAGCAGCGCGTCCAGCGCCCGCTCCCGCGTCACCTCCCGGGCGCCCAGCGCCCCGACGACGGCGGCCAGCTCGCCCTCGAAGTGGACCTCGGCGGAGTCGACCGGCAGCCGGATGGCGTCGTTGGGCCCGATCACCGCGGTCGGCGGCTTGAGGAAGATCAGCGGCGCGGCCGGGGCGTCGCCGCCGCCCATCTCGGCGACGTGCTCGGCGTAGTTCTTGCCGATGCCGACGATCTTGCTGGGCAGCAGCGGGGCCAGCAGCCGCACGTCCGGAAGGGCCCAGCGCTCACCGGTCAGCTCGATCGGCCCGAACGGGTGCTCGGCGATGGCCGCGATCGTCATCGCGTCCGCGGGCGCACCGGCCTCTCCCTCCACCTTCCCGAAGTGGACCTGACCGGCCGGGGTGGCAAATCGAGCGATACGCACGGCTCAGCAGGCTACCCGCCGGGCGGGTCGGGCCCGGGGTGGGATACTGCCGGGGTGACGGCGGGACAGGCGCGGCGGCGCGCGGTGCGGATGCTGGGGGCGCTCGCGGGCGTCCTGCTGCTGGCGGGCGTGCTGCCCTGGGTGACCGGCGGCGAGTGGGCGATCCGGCTGCTGGCCCTGCCGCTGGTGCTGGCCGGGCTGCTGGTGCTGGGCGCGACCCTGCGCGTGCGCGCGGCCACCCCTGCGCCGGCGCCGTCCGCTCCCCCGCTGGAGCGCGGCTGCGACGGCTGCGTCTGCGGGATCTCCGGCGGCTGCGCCGTCCCGGGGTCCGCCGGGGCGGCCGGCGGGGCCGCCACCGGAGCCGCCGCTGGAGCCGCCGCTGACGCCGACACCGGAGCCGACACCGGTGCCGCCACCGGAGCCGCCACCGGAGCCGCCACCGGAGCCGTCGCTGACGCCGGCACCGGCGCGGGAGCGAGCGCCGGAGCCGGGACCGGCACCGCCTCCGTCCCCGAGCGGTCCCAGGCCTCCCCCGCCGCCGGGTGAGCCGCGTCCGGCGCTGGGCGCCGGTCGCGTACCCGGTCCTGCTCGTCCTGCTGACCGCGGTCCAGGTCGCGGCGCCGCGGCGGAGCGGGCCGCTGGCGCTGGCCCAGGTGTTCGCGCCGTGGCTGTTCCTGCCGCTCCTGTTCCTGCTGCCGTTCGCGCTGGCGCTGCGGGACCGGGTGCTGGCCGGGGCGCTGGCCCTGGCCGTGCTGGCGTTCGGCGCGCACCTGGGGCCGGACCTCGTGCCGTCCGGGAGCCGGCCGGCCGCGGGCGCGGTGCCGGTCCGGGTGACGTCCTGGAACGTGCTGCTGTCCAACCCCTCCCGGCGGGTCGCGGACACCGTCCGGGCCTCCGACGCCGACGTGGTCGGGCTGGTGGAGCTGACGCCGCGGCAGGCGGACGCGCTGCGGTCGGACCCGGACGTGCAGGCGCGGTTCCGGACCGTGCTGCTGCGGCCCGACGCGGGACGGGCGCTGCTGTCCCGCTACCCGGTGCTGGCCTCCGGGGTGCGGGAGGACCCGGACGGCCGGCCCGCCACGGCCTCGCTGTGGGCCCAGCTCGACCTCGGCGGCGCGCGGCAGCTCACCGCGATCGTGGCCCATCCGCTGCCGGCCCACGCCGAGCCGTCGTCGGAGCTCCCCCTGCGCTGGGACGCGGGGCCGCGGGACGCCGAGATCGCGTTCATCCGGTCGTTCACCGATACGGAGATCGCGGCCGGCCGGCGGGTCGTGCTCATGGGCGACTTCAACGTCACCGACCGGGAGCCGGCCGGACGGGCGCTGGCCCGCGGGCTGTCCGACGCCCACGACGCCGCCGGATGGGGACCGGACCCGTCCTGGGGGCCGCTGATGCTCCGCCAGCACGGCGTGGCCGTGGTCCGGATCGATCGCATCCTCGGCGGGCCGGGTGCGGTGCCGACCTCGTTCCGTACGGACTGCACCTTCTACGGCAGCGACCACTGCGTCCTGAACGCGACGTTCGCGATCGCGCCTTAGTACAGCCGGATGCCGGTCGACACGGTGGCGCCTACGCGCAGTGGGACGGTGCCGGTCGCGGTGTGACCGCGATCGTCGGTCAGCCGGACCTGGTACGGGCCGGGCCCGGCGCCCTTCGGAGCGATCCAGTAGCCGTAGCCGGTGCGCTCCAGGGTCTGGTACGCGCCCCCGACCTCGACCGCGACCGAGGCCAGCGGGTTGCCGGTGCCGATCGGCAGCAGCGCCAGCCAGTATTGCGAGGAGCCCTCCTTGACCCGGATCCGGACCGGGCCGGTGGTGGGCGGGTCGACCACGCGGGCCACGGTGACTGGCACCATCCCGGCCACCGGGTCGGCGATCCGGGCGAACGCGGGCGCGGCCAGGTCCAGGTGCCCGGCCTCGCACTCCGGGCACAGGTCGGAGACCGTGACCCGGACCGTGCCCCGGGGGCCGGTCACGTCCAGGACGGTGCCGCAGGCGGCCGAGCCGCCGAACTCGGCCGGCGACAGGGCCACGTACGTGCCGGAGGCGGCGGCGTCCTCGTACCCACAGTTGGGCAGGCCGGTCAGGGTGTAGAAGGTCGCCGTCCCGGACCGGGCCGGGCCGCCGGAGGTCCGGGTGGCCGGGGCCGGCGCCGGCGCCGGCCGGCGGTCCCGCGCGGCCGGGGCCGCGACCGGGGTGGAGGTCGGGGGCGCGGCCCGCAACTGCCCGGCCGCCGCGGGCGGTGCCAGCGGCGACGGGCTCGGGCTCCCGGCCGGCG
>DATDKW010000142.1:0-3136 GCA_036519715.1 Mycobacteriales bacterium | reverse complement strand
GCTCGGGGCTTCGCGCTGACCTCGACGGGTACGACGCGCGGGCCGCCGCTACGCTGACGGCTCGACGTTCCGCCCGTACGACAGGAGGCCGGTGGCCGTGATCCGCTCGACGTCCCGGTCCGTTCTGGCCGGGCTGGTGGTCGTGGCCGGTGTGGCCCTGGCCGGCTGTGCCGCGGGACAGGTCTCGCAGACCGCCGTGCAGAGCCCCACCATCGACGGCATCAGCGCGCAGGTCGGCACCATGTCGATCCGCAACCTGGCCCTGGAGTATCCGGACCAGGGGTCGTACGAGAAGGGCAGCGACGCCCGGCTGCGGATGGTGATCGTCAACGACAGCAGCAGCAGCGACACGCTGACCGCGGTGCGGTCGAACGTGTCCACCGACGTGACGATCAGCGCCGGGGCCTCCGGCGCCGCCCTCACCCCGACGCTGACCGCGCCGCCGCCGTCGGACCAGCCCACCGGCACCGCGTCGGGCACGCCGACCGGGACCAAGGAGCCGGCCGACTCGTCCGTGACCGGCACGGCCACGACCGGGCCGTCGGAGTCGCCGTCCGGCTCCGCCTCCGGGTCCGCCTCGGAGTCCGCCTCGGAGTCGGCCTCGGGGTCGGCGTCCGCCTCGGCCTCCGGGTCGGGCTCGGCCGGCGCCACCCCGTCCGAGGGGCCGCCGGCGCAGATCAGGATCCCGGCCAACGGGCTGGTCTCCTTCACCGGCGACGGCCCGACGGTCCTGCTCAAGGATCTGACCCAGAAGCTCTACCCGGGCCAGACGCTGCAGGTGACCCTGGTGTTCCAGAAGGCCGGCCAGGTCACGGCCACGATCGCGGTCAGCGCCCCGCGGGGCCAGATCTCGCTGGCTCCGACCGTCACCGGCGCGCCCGACGGCAACGAGGGCTGAGCCGTTCCGTCGTAGCGGCCCGACCGGGAAATGTCGGTGGGCCGCACTACGGTCTCGGCGTGGCGAAGACGAGGGACCGGCCGGCGTACCGGTGCGGGGAGTGCGGGCACACCCCGCCCCGCTGGGTGGGCCGCTGCCCGGAGTGCCAGGCCTGGGGGTCGGTCGGTGAGGTCGGGGCCGGTCCGGTCGGGCTGCGGCCGCTGACGGCCGCGGTCAGCGCGGGCGCGGTGACCGAGCCGGCCCGGCCGATCGCCGAGATCGACGTGGAGGCGGCCCGGTCCCGGCCCACCGGCGTCGGCGAGCTCGACCGGGTGCTCGGCGGCGGCCTGGTGCCGGGCGCGGTGCTGCTGCTGGCCGGGGAGCCGGGGGTGGGCAAGTCCACCCTGCTGCTGGAGGTGGCCAAGCACTACGCGGCCGGCGGCACGGCGCTGGTGGTGACCGGCGAGGAGTCCGCGGCCCAGGTCCGGCTGCGGGCCGAGCGCACCGGCGCGCTGCACCCGCGGTTGTGGCTGGCGGCCGAGACCGACCTGGCCGCGCTGCTGGGGCATGTGGACGCGGTCCGGCCCGGGCTGCTGGTGGTCGACTCGGTGCAGACCATCGCCTCCCCCGCGGCGGAGGGCACGGCCGGCGGCGTCACCCAGGTCCGGGCCGTCGCGGCCGCGCTGATCGCCGCGGCCAAGTCCCGCAACATGGCCACCGTGCTGGTCGGTCACGTGACCAAGGACGGGGCGATCGCCGGGCCGAGGGTGCTGGAGCACCTGGTCGACGTGGTGCTGCAGTTCGAGGGCGACCGGCACTCGACGCTGCGGCTGGTGCGGGCGACGAAGAACCGGTTCGGCCCGGCCGACGAGGTCGGCTGCTTCGAGCTGACCGACGGCGGGATCGAGGGACTGCCGGACCCGTCCGGGCTGTTCCTGTCCCGGCGCACCGAGGCCGTGCCCGGCACCTGCGTCACCGTCACCGTGGAGGGCCGCCGGCCGCTGCTGGCCGAGGTCCAGGCGCTGGTGGCCCGGTCCACGCTGGCGACGCCGCGGCGGGCGGTCAGCGGGCTGGACTCGTCCCGGGTGGCCATGGTGGTGGCCGTGCTGGAGCGGCGCGGCCGGGTCAAGCTCGGCGACGACGACGTGTTCTCGGCGACCGTCGGCGGGGTGCGGGTCACCGAGCCTGCCGCCGACCTGGCCCTGGCCCTGGCCGTCGCGTCCGCAGCCCGGGACGCGCCGATCCCGCCGACGATGGTGGTGCTGGGCGAGGTCGGCCTGTCCGGCGAGGTCCGCCGGGTCGGGGCGGTGGGCCGGCGGCTGGCCGAGGCGGCCCGGCTCGGCTTCACCTCGGCGCTGGTGCCGCCGGACCCGGGTCCGACCCCGGCCGGGATGCGCGTCACGGAGGTGGCCGATCTCGGCGCCGCGCTTGGCACGCTGCCGCGCTGACGGCTGGGCGGGTCAGACCGGCCCAGGTACGGTGCACGGCGACGTACCTGGACATCACGTGCGGTGTTCGTTCGACACGCGCCCGTAGACTGGCGGCATCCAGACCCGGGGAGAGCAGGTGGCGGTGCCGGACCGCGAGGACAAGCTCCGTACGACCCTGGCCCTGATGGCGCCCGGGACCGGTCTGCGTGACGGTCTCGAGCGGATCCTGCGCGGCAGCACCGGTGCGCTGATCGTGCTCGGCCACGACAAGCTGGTGGAGTCGCTGTGCACCGGCGGCTTCCCGCTGGACGTCGAGTTCTCCGCGACCGGCATGCGCGAGCTGGCCAAGATGGATGGCGCCGTCGTGCTGGCCACCGACGGCTCCCGGATCGTGCGGGCCGCGACCCAGCTGATGCCGGACCCGAGCATCCCGACCGAGGAGTCCGGCACCCGGCACCGCACCGCCCAGCGGGTCTCCTCGCAGACCGGCTACCCGGTGATCTCGGTCAGCCAGTCCATGCGGGTCATCGGCCTGTACGTCGACGGCCGCCGCTACGTGATGGACAACTCGGCCGCGATCCTGTCCCGGGCCAACCAGGCCCTGGCCACGCTGGAGCGCTACAAGCTGCGGCTGGACGAGGTCGCCGGCACGCTGTCCGCGCTGGAGATCGAGGACCTGGTCACCGTGCGGGACGCGACCGCGGTGGCGCAGCGGCTGGAGATGGTGCGCCGGATCGCGGACGAGATCGAGGGCTACGTCGTCGAGCTCGGCACCGACGGCCGGCTGCTCTCGCTGCAGCTGGAGGAGCTGCTGGCCGGCGTGGACGCC
>DATDKW010000141.1:0-3939 GCA_036519715.1 Mycobacteriales bacterium | reverse complement strand
TCCACTCCGGCTCGGTCAGCCCGGCCAGCAGCTGCTGCGCAAAGGTGAAAACGCTCCCGCGCTGCGGTCAGGTCGCCGCGCTCGCGGGCGAGCAGTCCGTCGCCGACCGCTGCCCGCGGATTGCCCTCGGCGCCGAGCTGCCGGGCGACGGCGTGCGACTCGGCGAACAGCGTGGCGGCCCGGTCAGCGTCGCCGAGCAGCAGGGTGACGTGCCCAGCGCCTGCCAGGGCGTACTGGACGGTGTTCGCCGGGCCGACGTCCCGGACGCTGGCCAGGGCACCCTCGTACATGGCCAGCGCCTCCGCGAGCCGGTCGGCGCGGTGCAGGGCCATGCCGAGGTGGAACTGGATGGCTGATACCCCCCACTGGTCGCCGAGAGCGCGGAAGGCCAGCAGCGCCCGGTGACCGACGGCGGTGGCCTCGTCCAGGTCGCCGGTGCCGGCGTGCAGTTCTAGCCGGACGAAGTCCGACAGCGCGGCGCACCAGGCGTCGCCGTCCCGGGCGAACTGCCGGTCGGCCCGCTCGAGCAGCGCGAACGCCTCGGCGGCGTCGGGGCTTCCGATGGCCTCGACGGCGAGCAGGGTGTCCGACAGTGCGGCGCGGAATTCCTCGTCGAGGCTGGCGAACAGGTCGCGGCTCTGCGCGGCGGCGGCGGCGCAGTCGGGGTTGGGGTGGACGATGCAGGCACCGGGCCGGCCAGCGACGGCCAGCGCCTGCAGTGCCCGCGCCCGCGCCGCGGGTGAGCCACCGGGTGCGGCGCCGAGCATCGCGGCGACGCGTCGGCCGCCGTCCGGGTGGGTCGCGAAGTACCAGTACCAGCCGAGCGGGGCGGCCAGCCGCAGACCGGCGTCCGGCTCGTCGGGCGCGTGCGCGGTGCACCAGGCCAGCGCGGCGTCGATGTCCTCACGCTCGAGCGCAAGCCGCGGCAGCCACCGGGCCTGCCCGTCGCCGCGCAGCTCCGTCTCGGCCTGCTCGGCCAGGTCGGTGAGGTAGCCGGCGTGCGCCCGGGCGATCCGGTCGGACTCACCGGATTCGGCCAGGCGTTCGGCGGCGTACTCGCGGATGGTTTCCAGCAGGTGATAGCGGGCGCCGGTGCGGTCGACCACGACCAGCGACCGGTCGACCAGCCGGCCGAGCAGGTCCACAACGGCCGCCGGGTTCAGCGGCTCGGCGCCGGCGACGGCCTGGACGGCGTCGAGCGTCCAGCTGCCCCGGAACACCGACAGCCGCTGCAGCAGCACCCGCTCGGGGTCGGTGAGCAGTTGGTAGCTCCAGTCGACGGTGGCTCGCAGCGTGCGTTGCCGGGCCTCCGCGGTGCGCGGGCCGGTGGTCAGCAGGGCAAAGCGGTCTCCCATCCGCCGGGCGAGCTCGTCCAGCGGCAGGGCCGCGACGCGGGCGGCGGCGAGCTCGATGGCCAGTGGCATGCCGTCGAGATGCCGGCAGATGTCCGCGACCGCGGAGTGATTAGTCTCGCTGAGCTCGAAGTCCGGCAGGACGCCGCTCGCCCGGTCGAGGAAGAGCCCTACGGAGGCGCTGCCGGTCAGCTCTGCCACGTCGGATGTCTGGGGTGGGACGGGCAGTGGATCGAGCGCGCTTTGGACCTCACCGCGGGCGGCGAGCGGCTCGCGGCTGGTGGCCAGAAGCCGCAAGCGCGGGCATGACTCGAGCAGCTGCTCGGCGAGCGCCGCGCAGGCGTCGGCGAGGTGCTCGCAGTTGTCGAGCACGAGCAGGACGGCGCGGTCACGCAGGTGGCCAAGCAGCTGGTCCTCCGCGGTTGCCGTGGCCACGTCCCGGATCTCCAGCGCGGCCAGCACAGCCTGCGGAACCTGGACCGGATGAGTGACACCGGCGAGCCGCACGAACGCGACCCCGTCGTCGAAGCGGTCCGCGGTGGCCCGTGCGGCCTCCAGCGCGAGGCTGGTCTTCCCGACGCCGCCCGGGCCGGTCACGGTGACCAGCCGCGCGGTGCCCAGCAGCTCGCTGACCCGGTGCAGGTCGGCGTCGCGGCCGAGGAACGATGTCAGTCGGGGCGGCAGCCGCCGGCCCGGTTGCATCGGTGCCGGTGCCGGGGGCGAGGGTTCGACCGCCGTCGCGGCGGCGGGGGGTCTGAGGCCGGGGTCCTGGTGCAGGATCGCCTCCTGCAGATCGCGTAGCTCCGCGCCGGGGGCAAGGCCGAGTTCCGCGTCGAGCACCGCGCGAGCCTGCTGGTAGGCCGCGAGCGCGTCGGCCTGCCGGCCGGCGCGGTAGAGCGCCAGCATCAAGCGGCCGTGCAGTGGCTCGTGCAGCGGATGGGCGGCGGTCAGTGCCTCGAGCTCGCTGAGCACCTCGGTGTGCCGGCCCGCGGCCAGCTCCACGTCGATGAGCTCCACCCGGGCCGCCAGCTGCAGCTGGGTCAGCCGGGCCGCCTCCGGCCCGGCCCATCTCGTATCAGCGAACTCCGCCAGCGGGGTTCCCCGCCACAGCGCCAGGGCCTCCCGGTAGCGGCGGGCGGCTGTCTCGGGGTCCATGCGGGCGGCCGCGCGGGCCGTGGCGACCAGATCGGCGAAGCGGAGCGCGTCCACTGACAGCGGGTCGACGTCGAGCAGGTATCCGGGCGGGCGGGTGAGGAGCAGGTCGCCGAGGCCGGCGGCCGTCAGGACGCGGCGCAGCTTGGACACCCGCACCTGCAACGCGTTGCCGGGATTCGCTGGCAGCTGCTCACCCCACAGCGCGTCGATCAGGGTCGGCACTCCGACCACGCGGCCGGCGGCCAGGGCCAACAACGCGAGCAACTCCCGCTCCCCGGCTGCAAGGAGAGGCCGGGCGTGCCCGTCGACGAGGACCTCGACCGGCCCGAGAACGCGGATCTGCATGGACCACCGCCCTCCCGGGACGATGTCGTCTCGCCGAAGTCCACCGATTCTGGGCCGTGCTTCAAGGCCGGCACAAGAACTCGTGTACCGGCTGCCGGATCGCGGTGGTCAGCGATCGGACAGCGCACGGACAGCGCCCAGCGGCACGGTGGGCACTGACCGACCCGCACAAGGAGGCGCCGTGATCGTGGTCCGCGTACCAGCAATGCGCTCCCGGCGGGACGTGCGGGAGGTCAGCGCCCGGATCAGCGACGTTCCTGGCGTGCGGACCCTCCAGGCGGACCTGGCCACGCGGACGGTGCGGGTAAGCGGCTCGGCCGCACCCGCCGCTGTCACCGCCGCCCTCGCCGCCGTCGGTTATGCCGCCGACTCGATCGATGGCACCCCGCATCCCCTACCGACCCGCGTGGGAGGTCCTCCCGTGAACACCACCTTCTTCTCGACCGACATCACCGACCTGCCCGAGGCCACCCGGCCGGAGGTGGTCGAACTCGGCGACGGCGACGAGCTCCAGCTGCGGCCCGGCCCGGTCGCCAAGCGGCTCTCCGACAGCACCGTGCGGATGCTCGGCTACAACGGTTCGATCCCGGGCCCCACGCTGAAGGTCCGGCAGGGCTCGGAGGTCGTCGTGCACGTCCACAACGACACCGATCTCGACACCACCGTGCACTGGCACGGGCTGCGCCTGGAGAACCGCTTCGACGGCGTGCCGCACGAGACCCAGGCGCCGATCCCGCCGGGCGGGGAGTACACCTACCGCATCCAGTTCCCCGACCCGGGCCTGTACTGGTACCACCCGCACATCCGTGAGGACGTCACCCAGGAGCTGGGTCTGTACGGCAGCATTCTGGTCGAGCCGGCCGACCCGGAGTACTGGCCGCCGGCGCACCGCAATGTCGTGCTGACCCTCGACGACCTGCTGCTCGAGGACGGCCTGATCGCCCCATTCAGCCGCACCGAGACCAACTACGCGGCGATGGGCCGCTACGGCAACCTGATGCTCACCGGCGGTGAGATCGCGCCGGCGTTTCCCGCGAGGACCGGCGAGGTCATGCGGCTCTGGCTGACCAACACGGCCAACAGCCGC
>DATDKW010000140.1:0-17329 GCA_036519715.1 Mycobacteriales bacterium | reverse complement strand
TAGTGGCTGACGAAGTCCAGCTGCGGGTGGCCGTCCACGGACAGCGTGTCGTAGAAGCCCTCGTGGCCCTCGACGAACTCCTCCACCGCGATCGAGTCGGCGGCGCCCATCCGGCCGAGCGCGCCGGCCAGCTCCTCGCGGGTGTCGACCCGGACCGTGTCCAGGGCGCCGGCGCCGGTGCGGGGCTTGAGGATGAGCGGGAAGCCGACGGCGTCGGCGAAGGCGTACACGTCCTCGGCGGTGCTGGCGGCGGTGCTGGCCGCGGTGGGCACGCCGGCCTCGCGCAGCGCCTGCTTCATCGATGGCTTGTCCCGGCACAGCCAGGCCGTCCGTACGCTGGTGCCGGGGATCTCGCAGGCCTCCCGGGCGTGCGCCACCGGCAGCGTGTGGGCCTCGATGGTGGTCTCCAGCCGGTCCACCCACATCCGGGACTGGACCCAGCGGACCGCGGCGGTCATCTCGCCGGCGTCGGTCACGTTCGAGACCTGGTGATACTCGCCGAGCCGGCCCCGCAGGTCGTCGTCCAGCCAGTCGGCGGGCCGGTCCCCGATCCCGATCACGTACGCCCCGGCCTCGGCCAGCGCGCGCACGAAGTTGCGCTGGGTTCCCGGAAACGACGGCTCCACGAACACCACGTTCATGCCCGGACCCTAGATCGTCGGACACCACCCCGTGTCGACCCACCCCCGGACAGCCGGCATCCGGCCGCGGCATGGTGGTGGGTTCGAGTTGGTGCCCGGCGCTTCGAGGGGAAGAGGCGCAGGATGGTGGGGTGGGGGACGAGGGGCGGCCGGTCGGGCGGAGGGTCGTGCTCGGCGTGCTCGGGCTCGGGGCGCTCGGCGTCGCCTTCGGGCGGCAGTTGTCGGATGCGGAACAGAGAGTGCTCGGGGTGGTGGGGCCGCGGGACTTCACCGGGCTGACCCAGCTGATCCCGGCCGGGGCCGGGTTCCGGTTCTACTCGGTGACCGGCTCGATCCCGCGCCGGGACGCGGCCACGCTGACCGTCACCGTCGGCGGGCTGGTCGAGCGGCCCCGGACCTGGACGCTGGCCCAGCTGGCGGCCCTCCCGCAGAGCACCCAGCAGCGCGACTTCCAGTGCGTCACCGGCTGGCGGGTCCCGTCCGTGCAGTGGTCCGGCGTCGCGCTGCCCGACCTGCTCGACCTGGCCCGGCCCCGCCCCGACGCCACCGCGGTCCGGTTCACCTCCTTTGACGGGTCCTACGGCGAGAGCCTCACGCTGGAGCAGGCCCGGCGCCGGGACGTGCTGGTCGCCACCGCCCTGCAGGGGAAGCCGATCAGCGCCGCCCACGGCGGCCCGGTCCGGATGGCCGTCCTGCCCATGTACGGCTACAAGTCGCTGAAGTGGCTGGACCGGATCGAGCTGACCGCGGAGGTCGAGCCGGGCTACTGGGAGCGCCGCGGCTACGACGTGGACGGCTGGGTCGGCCGGTCCAACGGGCGCGGCGATGACCCCACCTGAGCTCGTCCGGTTCGCGCCGTCGTCGCGGGCGGTGCACCGGGCCACGGCCGTGCTCGGGATCGTCTGCCTGGTCACCGCGGCCGCGCTCTACCTGGAGCCGCTGGCCGAGCTGGTCGGCCGCCGCAACCTCGTCGTCGACCTGCACGTCTGGTCCGGGCTGGCGCTGCCGGCCCCGGCCCTGCTGGGCGCGCTGGCCCGCGCCACCCGGGCCGACTTCGGGCTGCTCAACCGGTTCACGCCGGCCGACCGGGAGTGGCTGCGCCGCCGCGACCGGCGCCGGGCCGGGCTGCCGGTGGGCAAGTTCAACGCCGGCCAGAAGCTCAACGCGGCCCTGTCCGCGGGCGGCGGGCTGGTACTGCTCGGCACCGGCATAGTCATGGCGTACGGGCGGAGGTGGCCGCTCGACCTCCGGATCGGGGCCACGTTCGTGCACGACTGGACCGCGGCCGCGTTCCTGCTGCTGGTGCTGGGCCATCTGTGGTTCGCTTCGCACGACGAGGACGCCCGGCGCGGCATGCGCACCGGGTCCGTCCCGGCCGGCTGGGCCCTGCAGCAGCACCCGGCCTGGGCCCGGGGGTTGCTGGCGGCCGGATCCGGGGAGGCCGCAGGCATGAATCCGGACCAGGAGCGGGTACACCACCGGGCCAACGACCTGCTGCCGGAGGAACGCGCCGCCGGCAGCGACGACCCCGAGGGCGAGGCGGCGGCCATCCTGGCCGACTCCGACGAGCGCGAGGACCACCCCGGCGCCGCCCCCGACACCGTCCTGGAGCGCCGCACCTCGGCCGAGGCCACCGACCCGCTGGACTGAGCCCGTGGAGGTGACCCCGTGCGCGTCGCACTGTTCCTGACCTGCCTGGTCGACGCGGTGGTCCCGGCCGCCGGGAAGGCCACCGTGGAGCTGCTGGAGCGGCTCGGGCACGAGGTCGACTTCCCGCCCGGCCAGACCTGCTGCGGGCAGATGCACATCAACACCGGGTACGCGGCCGAGGCCGTCGGCCTGGTCCGGCGCTACGTCGAGACCTTCGAGCCGTACGAGGCCGTGGTCGCCCCGTCCGGGTCCTGCGTCGGCTCAGTGCGGCACCAGCACGCGCAGGTGGCCCGCAACGCCGGCGATCCCGACCTGGCCCGGCGGGCCGAGGCGGTCGGGGCGAAGACGTACGAGCTGTCGGAGCTGCTGGTGGACGTGCTCGGGGTGACCGACGTCGGCGCCTCGTACCCGCACCGGGTCACCTACCACCCGACCTGCCACTCGCTGCGGCTGCTGCGGGTCGGGGACAAGCCGCTGCGGCTGCTGCGGTCGGTGCGCGGCATCGACCTGGTCGAGCTGCCCGGCGCCGAGGAGTGCTGCGGGTTCGGCGGCACGTTCGCGGTGAAGAACGCCGACACCTCGACCGCGATGCTGGCCGACAAGATGCGCCAGGTCCTGAACACCCGGGCCGAGGTCTGCACGGCCGGCGACTCGTCCTGCCTGCTGCACATCGGCGGCGGGCTGTCCCGGCTGCGCACCGGCGTCCGGACCGTCCACCTGGCCGAGATCCTCGCCTCCCGGGAGGGCGTCTCATGAGAGAGCGCGAGGGCTGGCAGCGCGATCGGGGAGAGACGAGGGCCGGCCGGTCGGCGCTGGCGCCTTCCGGCCTGTCGGAGGAGCGGGCACAGCGCACGTTCCTCGGGTTGCCGCGGGCGGTGGACATCCAGCACCTGCACGGGGCGCCGTTCCCGGAGGCGGCCCGGACGGCGATCGCCGACACCCAGTTGCGCCGGAACATGGGCAACGCGACCGCCACGATCCGGGCCAAGCGCGCCCGGGTCGTCGGCGAGGTGCCGGACTGGCCGCAGCTGCGCGCGGCCGGCGCGGCGATCAAGGACTTCACGCTCGCGAACCTGGACACCCTGCTGGTCGAGCTGGAGACGCAGGTGACCGCCCGGGGCGGGACCGTGCACTGGGCCCGGGACGCGGCCGAGGCCAACCGGATCGTGACCGACCTGGTCCGGGCGACCGGCGCCGACGAGGTGGTCAAGGTCAAGTCGATGGCGACCCAGGAGATCGGGCTCAACGAGGCCCTGGAGGCGGCCGGCATCGCGGCCTGGGAGACCGACCTGGCCGAGCTGATCGTGCAGCTCGGGCACGACACCCCGTCGCACATCCTGGTGCCGGCCATCCACCGCAACCGGGCCGAGATCCGGGAGATCTTTCTGCGCGAGATGGGCTCGGTCGGGCTGCCGGCGCCGGCCGACCTCACCGACTCGCCGCCGGCGCTGGCCGACGCGGCCCGCCGCCACCTGCGGCAGAAGTTCCTCGACGCCCGGGTGGCGATCTCCGGCGCGAACTTCGCCGTCGCCTCGACCGGCACCCTGGCCGTGGTCGAGTCCGAGGGCAACGGGCGGATGTGCCTGACCCTGCCCAGGACGCTGATCACCGTGATGGGAATCGAGAAGCTGGTGCCGACCTGGGACGACCTGTCGGTGTTCCTGCAGCTGCTGCCGCGCTCGTCCACCGGCGAGCGGATGAACCCGTACACGTCGATGTGGTCGGGGGCGGTGGAGGGGCAGGAGTTCCACCTGGTGCTGCTGGACAACGGGCGGACGGCGGTGCTCGGCGACCCGTCCGGGCGGGCGGCGCTGCGGTGCATCCGCTGCTCGGCCTGCCTCAACGTCTGCCCGGTGTACGAGCGGACCGGCGGGCACGCGTACGGGTCGATCTACCCGGGCCCGATCGGCGCGGTGCTGTCGCCGCAGCTGACCGGGGTGTCGGAGAACCCGACCCTGCCGTACGCGTCGTCGCTGTGCGGGGCGTGCTACGACGCCTGCCCGGTGGCGATCGACATCCCGACGATGCTCGTGCACCTCCGGCAGCAGGTCGACCATCCCGCGGCGGAGCGGGCGATCATGCGGGCGGCGGCGTTCGCGATGGGGTCGCCGCGGCGGTGGGCGGCCGCGCTGCGGGCGTCCCGGGCCGGGCGGTTGCTGGGCCGCCGGCGGGGGCGGCTGTCGGCGCTGCCGCCGCCGCTGTCCGGATGGACGTCCAGTCGCGACCTGCCGCTGCCGCCGGACGAGTCCTTCCGCACCTGGTGGACCAGGACCCACGGGGACGCACCGTGAGCGCAGCCCGGGACGAGGTGCTGGGGCGGATCCGCCGGGCGCTGTCCGACCGGCCCGCGCCGGCCCCGGTGCCGCGGGACTACCGGCACACCGGCGACCTGCCGCGGGCGGCGCTGCTGGACCTGTTCGTGGACCGGCTGGTCGACTACAAGGCGTCCGTACGCCGGTGCCCGCCGGACGGGCTCATCGAGACGCTGCGGTCGGCGCTGGCCGGGCGCGCGTCCGTCGTGGTGCCGCCCGGGCTGCCGTGGGACGTGCCCGGGGCGGTGACCGACGACGGGCTGACCGCGGCCGAGCTGGACCGGCTGGACGGGGTGGTGACCGCCTGCGCGGTGGCCGTGGCCGAGACCGGCACGATCGTGCTCGACGCGTCGCCCGACCAGGGCCGGCGGGCGATCTCGCTGATCCCCGACTACCACCTGTGCGTGGTCCGGGCCGCGCAGGTCGTGCAGACGGTGCCGGAGGCGGTCGGACGGCTGGACCCGTCCCGGCCGCTGACCTGGATCAGCGGGCCGTCGGCGACCAGCGACATCGAGCTGCAGCGGGTCGAGGGCGTGCACGGACCCCGCATGCTGGACGTGGTGCTGGTCGACGACTAGGTCGTCGGCACGCAGAACTCGTTGCCCTCGGGGTCGAGGAGCACGGCCCACTTCGTCTGCGGGCCCTCCTGCCCGCGCCGGACGAAGGTCGCACCCCGGGCGACGAGGTCCTCGATCTGCTTCTCCGGGTCGTCCTGGATCGGCCGCAGGTCGATGTGCACCCGGTTCTTCACCGTCTTGGCTTCCGGCACCTGCTCGAACAGGATCCGGGGAAATCCGGCGTCCTTGCCGGCCGGGTGGTTGATGGCGGCGCCGACCTTCCACTTCAGCTCGCCGCGGTGAGTGGTCGTCTCCTCCTCGGTGGCGTAGCCCTCGTCGATCATCTTCCGGATGAATCCTTCGTCCTGGGCCTCCACCTCCCAGTCGAGGGTCTCGGCCCACCAGTCGGCGAGCACGTGGGGCTGGGCGCAGTCGATGACGAGCTGGAATCCGAGTGCCATGGTCCGGGACCGTAGCGGCGGGGTCTGACAGTTCCGCGGTCCCGCCGGCTGATCCGGCCCGGCCAGTTCACGCTGGGCAGACCCGGTGCCGGTCAGGATGGGTATGTGCTGTCCGCGCTGCCGCCCGTACGCCGGCGTCTGTTCCTCGGAGTGATCTCCGCGGTCGTCGTGGGCGTGCTGGTCGCGGTGGTCCTGGTGGTGGTCGGGCGGGCCGGCTCGTCCGCCGCGTCGGCCGCGCCGGTGCCGCAGGACCGGCCCGGCCCGGTGCTGCTCGTCCCTGGGTACGGCGGGTCGACGTCGGCCCTGGACACGCTGGCGGCCCGGCTGCAGGCGGCCGGGCGGGACGCGACCGTGGTCCGGCTGCCCGGCGACGGGACCGGGGAGCTGCGCGATCAGGCGACCGTGCTGGACCGGGCGGTCCGGGCAAAGCTGGCCGGCGGGGCGCCGTCGGTGGACGTGATCGGCTACTCGGCCGGCGGGGTGGTCGCCCGCCTGTGGGCCTCGACCGACGACGGCGCCGCCGTCGCCCGCCGGATCGTCACCCTGGGCTCACCGCACCACGGCACCCAGGTCGCCGCCCTCGGCGCCTCCCTGTTCCCGGGCCAGTGCCCGAAGGCCTGCGCCGAGCTCGTCCCCGGCAGCCCGCTGCTGACCGAGCTCAACCGGGACGAGACCCCGCCCGGCCCGGTCTGGGTCTCCCTCTGGACCGAGCAGGACCAGGTCGTCACCCCGCCCGACTCGGCCCGGCTCGACGGCGCCGTCAACATCCCGGTCCAGTCGGTCTGCGCCGACGCCCGCCTCGACCACGGCCGGCTCCCGACCGATCACCTGGCCCAGTCCCTGGTCCTGGCCGCCCTGGCCCCCGCCGTACCGACCCAGCCCACCCCGGCCGACTGCTCCCGCCTCCGCGCCGCCTAGGACTTGATGTCCTTGGTGGTGAAGTTGGCCCAGGCGGAGCCGAGGAGGACGGCGACGTAGACGGCCTGGAGGCCGACGCCGCGCAGGATGTCGCGCCAGAGGATGGGCTGGCGGAAGAGGTCGATGAACGACAGCCAGTAGCGGGTCGGCAGGTAGGGGCGGATGGAGCCGGCCGCGTCCAGGGTCAGCAGCAGCGACGACGCGACCAGGAACGCCAGCGCGCCCATCGCCGCCGCCAGCGGCGAGTCGGTCAGCGTCGACAGGAACACCGCCATCGCCGCCACGCCCAGCATGGAGAAGGCCACGTACGCCATCGCCAGCAGCGTCCGCAGCACCGCCTGCTGCGGCGACAGCGGCTCGCCCGACACCGACACGATGGCGCCGCCGGCCAGCGAGCTGGCGCCGAACAGCGAGGTGCCGACGAAGTAGGCCGTGACGGTCACGACGACCACGGCCAGGAACACGAACACGAGCACCGAGACCAGCTTCGCCACCAGCAGCCGGGTCCGCCCGGCCGGCCGGGCCAGCAGGTAGCGCAGGGTCCCGGCCTGGGCCTCACCCGCGATCGAGTCGCCGGACACGATCGCCACCGACACCGGCAGGAACAGCGGCAGCACGATCGCCAGCGCCGCGGCCGGGAACAGCACCCCGTTGGACAGCACCGCGGACAGGAACGCGGGTCCTGTGCCGGGCCGCGGCGCGATGTCGGTCAGCGCCAGCAGGAACGCGACCAGCGTCGGCAGCGCGTCGATGAGCGCGATCACCACCCAGGTCCGCGGCCGCCGCAGCAGCTTGATCAGCTCGACGGTGATCACGGTGCCTCCTCGGCCGGCTCCGGACGCCGCCAGCCGCTGTCGTCACTGTCGAGGACCTCGGCCCGCGGCCCGGACAGCCCGACCGGCGCCGCGACCCCGTCCACCCGGTCCGCGCTGCCGGTCGTCGCCGCCAGCACGACCTCCTCCAGCGACCGCCGCTCCTCGGCCAGCTCGCTGATCCGGATGCCGTGCCCGACCAGCCGGGCGTTCAGCTCGGCCGGATCCGCGGCCCGGATCACCAGCCGGTCGCCGTCGCGCCGGGTCAGCTCGCCGTCCAGCAGCCCGGCCGCCCACTCCGGGTCCGGCGTCCGCACCACCACCCACCCGGTCGGCGCGCGCAGCGTGGCCAGCGAGTCCTGCAGGACCAGCCGGCCCCGGTCGACCACGCCGACCCGCCGGCACAGCTGCTCGACCTCGGCCAGCAGGTGGCTGGACAGGAAGACGGTGGTGCCGGTGGCGTTGAGGCCCAGCAGCAGGGCGCGGATCTCCTGGATGCCGCGCGGGTCCAGCCCGTTGGTGGGCTCGTCCAGGATGAGCAGCTCCGGCTGCCGCAGCAGCGCGGCGGCCAGGCCGAGCCGCTGCCGCATGCCCAGCGAGTACGCCTTGACCGGGCGGCGGCCGACCCCGGCCAGCCCGACCTGCTCCAGGGCCTCGTCGATGCGGGCCTTGCGGGTGCGCCGGGACCCGCCCGGCCCGGCCGCGTCCAGCAGCGACAGATTGGCCCGCGCCCCCAGGTGCCCGTACGCGGCCGGCGCCTCGACCAGCGCGCCGACCCGGTGCAGCACCGCGCGGGCCTGCTTGGGGATGGGCGCGCCCAGCACCTCGACCGTCCCCGCGGTCGGCAGCACCAGCCCGAGCAGCATCCGTACGGTCGTGGTCTTGCCCGAGCCGTTGGGCCCGAGGAAGCCGTAGATGTCGCCGGGCCGGACGTCCAGGTCGATCCCGCCCACCGCGGTCACCGACCCGTAGCGCTTGGCCAGTCCGACGGTCCTGATCGCGGCCGTCACCGGGGCCGCTCCGGCGGCGGGCCGGAGATCAGCTGCCGGGCCGCCCGGTTCAGCGTGTCGGCGGTGACCGTGCCGGTCAGCAGCCAGCTGCGCCGGCCCGGGTCGTCGGTGAGCAGCAGCGACAGCGGACCGACCGCGAGCCGGATCCCCTCCCCGGTGCGGGTCGCGCCCGGCGTCCGCTCCAGCTCGTCGGCCAGCGGGCGGGAGATCCGGCCCGGCAGCGGCACGGCGACCAGCAGGGTCAGCCCGGTCCCGTACGAGCCGATGGAGCCGAGGCCGGCGATGCCGGGCCGGCCGGGCAGCCCGGCCAGCGTCGGCGGCGCCTCCACCGGCGCGAACAGGTTGATCCGGGCGGCCAGGTCGGGGCTGGTGCCGCCCTGGACCCGGCTGGGGTCGGCCGGGCTGAAGCGGGTCGCGTCCGGCCGCGGCACGGCCGTGCTGAAGTCCAGGAAGGCGGTCTCCAGCACCGGGCGGGCCGCGCCCTTCCCGTACACCTCGACGCGCAGGGCCAGGCCGCTGCCCTCGTCCACCCACAGGTCCACCCGGTCGATGGTGGTGCCGGGGTCCGACGGCCGCAGCCGGAGCCCGGCCGCGTCCCGGCCGGCGACCCGGCGGGCCGGGATGCGGGACACGTCCGCGGCCCGGGCCTCGGACAGCAGCCGGCGGGCCAGCGCGGCCGGCTCGACGTCGGCCACCCGCGGCAGCCGGACCACCGGCTCGGTCGCGAAGGTGATCGCGTCCTGCTCGTAGTCCCAGGTCCAGTCGCCGTCGCCGTCCCGGTAGGTGCTGGCCTCGCCGGTGGTCTGCAGGGCGTCGATGCGCCAGTCCTGCTCGCCCCGCCAGAAGGAGCGGATCCGGGTACGGTCACCGAACAGGCTGGTCAGGGCGGTGAAGTCGGTGGTCAGAGGGAGGACCAGGCCGCCGACGGACTCGGCGTAGCCGGAGTGCCCGACCTCGCCGGACCCCTGCACCCGGCCCAGCAGGTCGGTCGCGGAGACCTCGGTCGGCCGGGCCGGCAGGGCGCCGACGGCGAGCGGGAGCGACACCAGCACGGCGACGCCCGCGGCCACGGCGGCCCAGCGCCACGTCCCTCTCCACACATTTCCACCGTACGTCGGGCGGCTCCGGGGCGTTCAGCGGCCGGTCACGCACTGCGATAGCCATCCGCCGCCCGGACGACTCGGGGCGGCCCCGGGACTGATCTGTCCGGCCGGCCCCGAGCCGGGCCGGGCTTGCGCGGCCGGGCGGGTGTCAGGCCGGGTGGGCGGGCGGGGCGGGGCTAACCGCCGAGGGCGGTGCGGAGGAGGGTGTCGCGGTCGGCGATCTTGACCCGGGCGCAGTTGCGCTCGGCCCCGAGGGCGCGTTCGGCCGCGTCGATGGCCTCCCAGCCGGACCAGCCGACCGGCCGGACCCCGCGCGACTCGAGCAGGGCGACGATCGCGGCCGGGTCCCGTTCCGGCGCCCGCGGCAGGGTCGGCGCGTCGGCCAGCAGCGAGGCGACCGTCTCGGTCGCGTCCGGCTTGTTGGTGCCGATGATCCCGGTCGGCCCGCGCTTGAGCCAGCCCGCGACGTACACGCCCGGCAGCGGGGCGCCGTCGGCCACGACCCGGCCGCCGTCGTGCGGGACGGTGCCGGTGTCCGGGTCCAGCGGCAGCCCGGCCGGCGGCACCACCCGGTAGCCGACGGAGCGCAGCACCATCTGGGCCGGCAGGTCGACCGTCTCGCCGGTGCCGGTCACCCGGCCGTCCTTGAGCACGGTCCGCTCGGCCCGGAACCCGTCCACCGCGCCCTCCCCGAGCACCTCGGCCGGCCGGTGCCAGAATTTGATCCGCAGCCGGCGGCCGTGGCCGGACGGCGGCCGCTGCGCCCAGTCCCGCAGGACCTTGAGGTTGGCGGCCAGCGTCCGGTCGGCCGCGACCTCGTCCTCCTCGTCGGGCGTCAGCTCCAGGTCGGCCGGGTCGACGAGGATGTCGGCGCCGTTGATCTCGCCCAGCTCGCGCAGCTCCTTGGTGGTGAACCGGGCGTGCGCCGGTCCGCGCCGGCCGAGCATGGTCACGTCGGTGACCTTGCTGGCGGCGAGCACGTCGAGCACGTGCCCGGGCACGTCGGTGGCGGCCAGCACGTCGGCCGGCTTGGTCAGCACCCGGGCCACGTCGACGGCGACATTGCCCACGCCGACCACGACGACGTGCTGCGCGTGCAGCGTGAAGCGGTCGATCTCGGCGTCCGGGTGCCCGCTGTACCAGGCCACGAAGTCGGTGGCGGAGAAGCTGCCGTCCAGGTCCTCGCCCGGCACGTCCAGCCGCCGGTCCACGGCCGCGCCGGTCGCGAAGACCACCGCGTCGTAGTACGTCGCCAGCTCCGCCAGCGTGACGTCCGCCCCGACCTCGACGTTGCCGAGGAACCGGACGGCCGGGTCCTCCAGGATCCGGCGCAGCGCAGCGTCCACCGACTTCATCTTCACGTGGTCGGGAGCGACGCCGTACCGCACCAGCCCGTACGGCGCGGGCAACCGGTCGAGCACGTCGACCTCGACGCCCCCGGCCTTGGTGAGGGCGGCCACCGCGTACACCCCCGCCGGCCCGGAGCCGACCACCGCGACGCGAAGATCGGACACGGCTCCTCCTTCCCGGCCGACCGGCCGTGGATCACGCTCCACCGTATGCCGGTCCGGCCCACCCCGCCCCCGCCCGCGTGCGCACCCGCCGGTCAGGCCTGGGCGGCTGCCCCCGGCGCCCCCGCCGCCGGACCTAGTGGCGCAGGAGGTCGAACCAGACGGTCTTGCCGACGTGGCGGGGGAGGGCGCGGGCGCCCCACTTGGCCGCCAGCTGCTGGACGATGAGCAGCCCGCGGCCGCCGGGCTGGTCCGGGCCGGGCCGGGAGACCTGTGGCAGGGCCGGCGAGCTGTCAGTGACCTCGACCCGCAGCCGGTCCTGCTCGAGCCGCAGCGACAGCCGCACCGGCGGCGCCCCGTGCCGGATCGCGTTGGTGGCCAGCTCGCTCACCAGCAGCAGGGCCGTCTCGGTGGTGTCCCGGTCCAGCTTCCAGAGGACGGCGGCGCGCTGCATGGCCCGGCGGGCGAAGCTCGCCCCCTCCGGGCCGTCGGGCAGCGTCACCACCTCGTCCATCCCCTCCGGCTTTCGGATCCTGGTGCTCCTGCGTGCAGCTAGGACGTCTCCGGTGGACGGCGACCGAAACGTCCGGGCGGCGTGCTGGGCTCGAAAAAGGGGTAAAGGGGCCGATTACGCGGAGCTCGACCCGGCCCAGAGGTCGATCCCGGAGTCCAGGGCGTAGCTGTCGATCTCGGCCAGCTCCGCGTCGGACACGGCGGTGTTGCCCAGCGCGGCCACGTTGGCCTCCAGCTGGGCCACGCTGCTGGCCCCGATGACCAGCGAGGTCATCCGCGGGTCCCGCAGCGCCCAGACCAGCGCCAGCTGGGCCAGCGACTGGCCGCGGGCGGCGGCGATCCCGGTCAGCGCGCGGACCCGGGCCAGCCGGTCCTCGGTGAGCATGTCCTCGGTCATGGCGCCGCCGGTGGCGACCCGGGAGCCGGCCGGCACCCCGTTCAGGTAGCGGTCGGTGAGCAGCCCCTGGGCCAGCGGCGAGAACGCGATGCACCCGGCGCCGACCTCGGCCAGCGTGTCGAGCAGGCGGTCGTCCTCGATCCAGCGGTTGAGCATCGAGTACGACGGCTGGTGGATCAGCAGCGGCGTGCCCAGCTCGCGCAGGATCGCCGCCGCCTCCCGGGTCCGCTCCGAGCTGTACGAGGAGATCCCGGCGTAGAGCGCCCGCCCGGAGCGGACCGCGGTGTCCAGCGCCCCCATCGTCTCCTCCAGCGGCGTGTCCGGGTCGAGGCGGTGGGAGTAGAAGATGTCGACGTAGTCGAGCCCCATCCGGGCCAGCGACTGGTCCAGCGAGGCCAGCAGATACTTGCGCGACCCGTGGTCGCCGTACGGGCCGGGCCACATGTCGTAGCCGGCCTTGGTCGAGATCACCAGCTCGTCCCGGTACGGCGCCAGGTCGGTGGCCAGCATCCGGCCGAAGTTGGACTCGGCCGACCCGTACGGCGGCCCGTAGTTGTTGGCCAGGTCGAAGTGGGTGATGCCGAGGTCGAAGGCGCGCCGCACGATCGCCCGCTGGGTCTCGAACGGGCGGTCGCCGCCGAAGTTGTGCCACAGCCCCAGGGAGAGGGCGGGAAGCAGCAGGCCGCTGCGCCCGCAGCGGCGGTACTGCATCGAGTCGTAACGGTCGTCCGCAGCCAGGTAAGTCACGGCACCACAAGGTAGGCCATCGCCGGGGCGTACCGGTGGTAGTAGAAACAAGCTGTGCTGGCTGACCGGCGAGACGACCGAGGAACGAAACCTATGACCTTGCGCGAGCGACCGCCCTTCCGCGGCGACCACGTCGGCAGCCTGCTGCGGCCGGCCCGGCTGCACCGGGCCCGGGCCGACCACGCCGCCGGCCGGATGTCCGACGAGGGCCTGCGGACGGTCGAGGACGGCGCCATCCGCGACGCCGTCCGGATGCAGGAGGAGGTCGGCCTGTCCGCGGCCACCGACGGCGAGTTCCGCCGGGCGTCCTGGCACATGGACTTCATCTACTCCCTGGGCGGCATCAGCAAGGCCAAGGACTCGATGCACGTACGGTTCCGCAACGCCGAGGGGGAGATCGACTTCGCCCCGGCCGCGCTGCGGGTGGACGGGCCGATCCGGCTGGAGCGGCCGATCTTCGCCGAGGCCTTCACCTACCTGCAGAAGACCGTCACCACCGCAGTGCCGAAGCTGACGATCCCGTCGCCGTCGATGGTCCACTACCGCGGCGGCCGGGCCTCGATCGACCCGGACGTCTACCCGGACGAGGAGCAGTTCTGGTCCGACCTGTCCGCGGCGTACGCGGCCGAGGTGGCGGCGCTGGCCGAGCTCGGCTGCACGTACCTGCAGCTGGACGACACCAGCCTGGCCTACCTCAACGACCCGGCCCAGCGGGCGATGCTGGCCGAGCGCGGCGACGACGCCGAGCACCAGCACCTGCGCAACATCCGGCAGATCAACGCGGCCATCGCCGGCCGGCCGTCGACGATGGCCGTGACCACGCACATGTGCCGGGGCAACTTCCGCTCGTCCTGGGTGGCCGAGGGCGGCTACGACTTCGTGGCCGAGGCGCTGTTCTCCGAGCTGGACGTCGACGGCTTCTTCCTGGAGTACGACGACGCCCGGTCGGGCGGGTTCGCGCCGCTGCGGTTCGTGCCGCCGGGCAAGACGGTCGTGCTCGGCCTGGTCACCACCAAGCGCGGCGAGCTGGAGTCGAAGGACGACCTCAAGCGGCGGATCGACGAGGCGGCCAAGTACGTCCCGCTGGACCAGCTGTGCCTGTCCCCGCAGTGCGGCTTCGCCTCGACCGTGGAGGGCAACGCGCTCACGTACGACCAGGAGGTGGCCAAGCTCCGCCTGGTCGTCGAGACCGCCGCCGAGGTCTGGGGCTGACCCCGACCCCGGCGGCGGACCGCGCTAGTTCTGGCCGGACTCGCCGCGGACGTGGCCGTGGGGCTGGATCCCGTCGGCCGGGACGGTGCCGAGCCGGCCGGCCTGGAAGTCCTCGAACGCCTGCTGCACCTCGGCCTTGCTGTTCATGACGAACGGGCCGTACATCGCGACCGGCTCCTTGATCGGCCGGCCGCCGAGCAGAAGCACGTCCAGGGCCGGGGTGTGGCTGTCCTGGCGGGCGTCGGCGGCCAGCGTGACCGAGCCGCCGGCGCCGAGCACGGCCAGCTGGCCCGCGCGGACCGGGCGCCGCTCGGTGCCGACCGTGCCCTGCCCGGACAGCACATAGACCAGCGCGTTGAAGTCCTCCCGCCACGGCAGGCTCAGCGTCGCGCCGGGGGAGACGGTGGCGTGCGCCAGCGTGATCGGGGTGTAGGTGACGCCCGGGCCGGGGTGCCCGTCCAGCTCGCCGGCGATGACCCGGACCAGCGCGCCGCCGTCGTCGGAGGACAGCAGCGCCACCTTGCCGCCGCGGATGTCCTGGTAGCGCGGCGGCGCCCACTTGTCCTTGGCCGGCAGGTTGACCCAGAGCTGGATGCCGTGGAAGAGGCCGCCGGTGACGACCAGCTCCTCCGGCGGGGTCTCGATGTGCAGCAGGCCGGAGCCGGCGGTCATCCACTGCGTGTCGCCGTTGGTGATCACGCCCCCGCCCCCGTGCGAGTCCTGGTGGATGAAGGCGCCGTCGATGATGTACGTGACGGTCTCGAAGCCGCGGTGCGGGTGCCACGGCGTGCCCTTGGGCTCGCCCGGCGCGTAGTCCACCTCGCCCATCTGGTCCATGTGCACGAACGGGTCGAGCGCGGCCAGGTCGACACCGGCGAACGCGCGGCGGACCGGGAAGCCCTCGCCCTCGAACCCGCGCGGCGCGGTCGTCACGGTGCCGACCTTGCGGGCGCGGGTCACGGCCGGGTCGGGGACGCGCAGCCGGGGCAGGGTCAGGATGTCGTCGACGGTCACCGCGGGCATGTCGGCTCCTTCGTTCGCGTAGGTCGAGTGTGCCACCGCGGTAACGATGCTTGCACGTGCAATCATTCCGGGCGGGCAGCCAGCAACCCGCGGGGGCGGACGGTGGTGACCGGCTCGGCCCGCGCGCCGGCCCGGGTGAGCACGTCGTTGGCGGCCAGCACCCCGGTGGTCGCGGCCCGCTCCATCAGCGCCGACGCGAACGGCAGCCGGACCCAGTCCCCGGCCAGCAGCAGGGTCGGGTCGCCGGTCCGGACGCCGGGCCGGGTCCCGTCCGAGCCGGGCGGGAAGCCGGGTGCGTCCAGCCCGACCCGGGTCTCCCGGTCCAGCACCCGCAGCCGGCCGGCCTCGGGCCACAGCCCGGTCAGCTCGGCCCACATCCGGTCGGCGGCCTCCTCGGCCGTCAGCCCGTCCGGGGCCGCGTACGCGTGCAGCTCCAGGACCTCGCCGCCGGTCCGGCCGGCCCACTGCCGGGCGCCGTCCTCCATCCGGGAGTAGACGCTGATGGAGTCGAGCGTCGGCTCCCGGGAGACGCCGGAGAACACCGGCCGGTCGGCCTCGACCGGGCGGTCGGTCCAGTAGCGAGCCACCGCGTACGGCGCCGAGGTGGTCAGGGTCGCGGCCTCCGCGACCAGCGCCGGCGGCAGGCCGGAGGACGCCGCCACCACGGTCGCCAGGGCCGCCGGGTCCAGTGCCAGGACAGCGTGCTGAGCGTCCACAGTGGACCCACCCTGGGCCACCGCGCGCCAGCCGGTCGCCGCCCGCTCCAGCCGGTCGACGGCCGTGCCGGTGCGGACGTCCACCCCCAGCCGGCTCAGGATCGCCCCGAACGGGTCCCAGATGCAGCTGCCGTGGTCGTCGGTGGTCACGTCCATGCCCAGCCCCTCCGGGTTGGCCAGGAAGTAGAAGTGGAACTGGGCCACCAGCTCCGCGGCCGAGAACGACTCCTCGCGGTTGAAGAACGAGTGCCCGAAGACCTCGAACAGCACGGCCCGGGCCCGGTCCGGCATCGCCAGCCGGTCCAGGAACTCCTTCGCCGACGTGCCGTCCAGCTCCGCGTACGTCGCGGCCCGGTCGAACTCCAGCAGCCTCGTCGCCGCCACCCGGTCGATGGAGCGCAGGTCCCGCACCCGCAGGCTGGGCGAGCGGACCAGCAGGGCAAGCAGGTTCAGCGGCGGCAGCCCCGGCAGCGAGGCGAAGTCCTCCGGCGGCCAGGTCCGGGAGATCACCGGGTAGCCGGGCAGCGGCTGCAGGAAGCCCAGCTCCGGGTCGATCCGGCGCAGCAGCGACCGCCAGGTGTAGTACTGCCGGAAGAAGCCGTGGAAGCCGTGCTCGACCTGCTGGACGGTGCCGTCCGGCAGCGTCCGGGGCCAGGCCCCGAGCCGGCCGCCGAGGTGGCCGGCCGCCTCCAGCAGGGTCACCCGGACCCCGCGCTCGGCCAGCACCAGCGCGGCCGACACCCCGGCGACGCCACCACCGGCGACCACCGCCGACGTCCCGGCCGGCACCCGCAGCGGCCGGTCCGGCCGCGGTGTCACGACGGCCCGGGGCCGCACCCCCAGCAGCCCCCGCAGGGCGTCATCCAGCACGCCCGCACCGTACTTGGGAGCGGACGGTCGGGCGCGGCGGCGTCTGGACCGCAGCGCCCGCCGGCCCGTGACCGCGTCCACCGTCCAGGCGCGGAGGGAAGACGCCGCCAGCAGCGCCCGAGCGGCAGCGAACGGGCAGAGTACTGGGGCGTGTGAGGGAGCGCCGGTCGGGTAGCCCGCCGGGCATGGTGAAGCTGGGCTATTTCCTGTCCTCGGAGGAGTTCGACGCGCCGGAGCTGGTCCGCCAGGCCAAGCTGGCCGAGCAGCACGGGTTCGAGGCGCTGTGGATCTCCGACCACTACCACCCGTGGCTGGCCGAACAGGGCAACAGCCCGTTCGTGTGGTCCGTGATCGGGGCGATCTCGCAGGTCTGCAGCCTTCCGATCACCACCGCGGTCACCTGCCCGACGATCCGGGTCCACCCGGCGGTCATCGCCCAGGCCGCGGCGACCAGCGCGATCCTCACTGGCGGGAAGTTCACCCTCGGCGTCGGCTCCGGCGAGGCGCTCAACGAGCACATCTTCGGCGACGCCTGGCCCAACGCCGACACCCGGCTGGAGATGCTGGAGGAGTCGATCGAGGTGATGCGCAAGCTCTGGACCGGCGAGGTCGTCTCCCACCAGGGCAAGCACTACACGGTCGAGCACGCCCGGCTCTACAGCCTGCCCGAGACCCCGGTCGAGGTGTACGTCTCCGGCTTCGGCCCGAAGGCGGCCGAGCTGGCCGGCCGGATCGGCGACGGGTTCGTCTGCACCAAGCCGGAGCCGGACCTGATCAAGGCGTTCGAGGACGCCGGCGGCAAGGGCAAGCCCAAGCAGGTCGGGACCAAGGTCTGCTGGGGCCCGGACGAGGGCAAGGCCCGGGAGACCGCGCACA
>DATDKW010000139.1:0-7253 GCA_036519715.1 Mycobacteriales bacterium | reverse complement strand
TGACGCCCAGACGACGACCGGCCGCGTTGGAGGAGCCGACCGATACAACCCCGGTATCGGCCGACTCCTCCGCCTTGCCCCGCGCCGCCCGCGCGAAGCGCCCCGGCAACTGGACGCCACCGCCATCCACCGCCAATTGAGAGACACGCCCTAGATCCCCGGAGTGGGAACGGCCGGCCCTGGTCCGGCTGATGACTCCGGTCGACGCTCCACGACCGCATCCGGACCGGGGAAGACGACCGCCGTGTGTCCGTCGGCGTACCGGACGACGAACGGCGGTCCGCCGTTGGCGCCGCGTACCTCGACAATCTCCGCCGAGTGGTCGGCGTGGCCGACCGTGCGCCCGTGTACGCGGAGTCGATCCCCTACTCGTGCCCGCATGACCGCCTCCTTCCGCAGCTCCCTTCAGCCTGCTCCGACTCCCCTCAGGACGAAAGGGCCAGACCCCACGCGCCTACCACGGACAGACCTGTCGGCGAGGCTGACCTGACCGGTCACCGCTCCTGCGCCGGAGGTTCCATCGTGCCCACACAGGCCCGGTTGCCGTCCTGATCGGCGAGGACGGTGGTCCAGGGCGCCCGGCTGTCGTCGACCACCACGGCGCCCGCGGCCACCGCCGCGGCGATGCGGTGCTCGGCGACGTCGTACGGCACCTGCACGTCGAGGTGGAACCGCTGCCGCGGGGTCTCGTGCTCGTCGGTGTCCTGGAACTACAGGATCGGCACCCGTCCCGTGGCGTCCCGGACGTCGTCGCCGATGGTCCCGCGACCTTGGGCCTCGGTGCTCCCGGTGAGCAGGGCCGCCCACACCGGGGCGATCGCCGTCGCCGGCCTCACCGACCGCGGCGACGAACCGTACGCCGGTGCCGAAGTCGCCGACCACGTAGCGCGCATGGAGTCCTTGACCCAGCTTGCGCCAGTCGGTCAGGCCGGCAGCCCCGATCTGCTCACCCATCAACATGTCCACCGCCGAACCGTAGGTCCGTTCCCGGACGATCCACGTCCGGAACGGACCAGCCGGAGATCCGACATCGGTAGAGTCGGATGTTGGGGATCAGCGGTGGAGTTCGAAGTGGGTGACCGTGTCCTCGTGCGCGACGAGGAACTCCTGGTCCTCGGGGTAGTACTTCGCGGCAGTCAGGTCGTCGCCGGCGAACGCGCGGATGCTGTCGAGCGATTCCCACCAGCTGAGCGTGAGCACCTCGGTGCGGCCGTCGCCGAGGTCGCGGGTGAGCATCTGCGCGTCGACGTTCCCCGGCGTGGCCCGGTATTCGGCCATGCCGGTGGCCAGGATGTAGTCGACGTACTCCGCGGCCCGCTCGGTGCGGACCCAACCACGCCAGATGCGGACGATCACTCGGTCCTCCTGCCTGCGCCGGCGAAGCGCTTCTCGACATCCGAGTTGGACCCACGGAATCCGCCGCGCCGTCACCCTTTCCGGCGCACCGACGCGGCGCTGACGCGCCCGGTCGCTGCTGCATCTTGTCATGGGAACGTCCTTCCGGAGGGGTGGACACGGACTGCATCGGCAGAGTCGACTCAGGGAGCAGGGGTCACTGCTCGAGGTCGGTGAGGTCGGCCGTGGTCAGATGGGGCAGCGGGCTGAGGTCTGCTGCTTCGGCCGGGGAGCGGGCGCCCGCGATGGCGTAGGTGCCGGGTCGGCGGGCGGCCCAGGCGAGCGCGACCCGGTGCGGGGGGACGCCGTGCCGGGCGGCGACGGCGGCGATCCGGCCGCGCAGCAGGGTGAGGTCGCGGGCGGCCCAGGGCAGCCGGTGGCGCAGGTCGCCCGGGGCCAGGGCGGCGAGGTCGAACCCGCCGGTCAGGAAGCCCGACGCCAGCGGCGCCCAGGCCAGGAAGGCGCAGTTGTGGGCGGCGCACCAGTCCAGCACGCCGTCGGTCTCCGGCGCCCGGTGCAGCAGCGAGTACTGGTGCTGCACCACGGCGACCGGCGCCACGCCGCGGGCCCGCTCCATCAGCGTCACCGGATGGTTCGACAGCCCACCGGCGCGTACCAGACCCTCCGCGATCAGCTGGGAGATCGCCGCCCAGGTCTCCTCCACCGGCGTGGCCGGGTCGGGGTCGTGGACCTGTAGCACGTCGACGTGATCGGTACCCAGCCGGCGCAGGCTCTCCTGCAGCCCAGCCCGGACCGACGCCGGTGAGGCGTCCTCACCGGCCCGGCCGTCCGACCGGCGGACCGTGCCGCACTTGGTCAGGATCCGCACCTCGCCCCGGCGGCCGGCGACCGCCCGGCCGACCAGCTCCTCGGCCCGACCCCAGCCGTAGAACGGCGCGGTGTCGATCCAGTCCACCCCGGCGTCCAGCGCCGCCCGCACCGCCCCCACCGCGTCCGCCGGATCCTGCGGACCCCACCACAGCGGCCCCTCCACCCGGGACCCCAACGGCGCGGTACCGAGACCCACCCGGCTCTGCAAGCCGATCACGACCGGAATTCTCTCGCACCACTCCAGCGCGGGGCCTCCAGCACGCCCGGCCTACCCGCCTTCGGCCGACCCGATCGACGAACCGGATGCCACAGCAGCGGCCCGCACACCACGCGCGGCAGAGTCGCGCGTCCCGCGCGCAGCGCGGCATGAGCGGTGCTTCGGCTTGGTTCGTTCAGTTGAAGCCGTGTCGGCCGTCGCGCAGGAGTGCGAGCTGGCGGCGGGCGTAGGACGGTTCGACCGTCCACCCGTTCGCGGCCTCCCAGGCGGTGGCGGCGGCGCGGACCAGGGCCAGCCGCTGCGGGGGCAGGTCCGCGCCGGGCAGCTCCGCCAGGTCCAGATCGGTGGCGTCCATCCGCGCCTCGTCCCAGTCCAGCAAACCCACGCCGGCACCGGTGATCCGGATGTTGGCCGGCCCCGGATCGCCGTGCACCACTGCCTCGACCGAACCGGCCACCGCCGCCCACGCCTGCCGGCAGGCCGTCACCGCTTCCATCGGCATCCGGGTCAGATCCACATCACCACCGCGCTCGCGCCGCAGGAGCTCCCGGGTCGAGACCGCACCCGGCCGCTGCTGCCAACCCCTGGTCACCTCGTGCACCCGGCGCAGAGTGTCCGCCACTGCCGGCCAATCCCCGGCCTCCGGCAGTCGGCCCTCCAACCACTCCATCACCAGCACCCCGTCCACGTGCCGGCGTCCGTCCAGCGCCGGCACGACCTGCGGCACCCGCACCCCGTGCCGGGCCAGGTGCTCCAGCAGCTGCACCTCCCACGACAGGCTCGCCGCCGAACGCCGCGACCGCCGGGCCACCAACCGCTGCTGCCCCCGCCGGACCTCCACCACCTCGTTCCGGTTCCCGCCACCAAGCCGCCCGATCACCCGAACCGGACCCCACGCCCCGAGCACCTCATCCACCAACCCAGGATCCGCCGCGCCCGCACCACCACCGAGGACAACTCCACCTGGCAACACGAGCGCACGTCTGGACCGGTGGCGCGCCCATCGCGGCAGATGAGTGGGTTGCTGCGGTTGGGCCTCGTCAGGTGCGGGTCACGGCCGGGTCGACGGCGTCTTGGATGCCGTCGCCGATCAGGCTGATCGACAGTACGATGATCAGCAGCGCCAGCCCGGGGAAGTAGAACAGCCAGGGTCGGCTCTCGGCTGCGGCCGCGCCATCGGCGACCAACCGGCCCAGCGAGGTGTCCGAGCCCTGCACTCCGTAGCCCAGGAAGCTCAGCGCCGCCTCCGCCCCGATCGCGCCGGCGGCGCCGAGCGTAGACCAGACCACGATCTGGCTGAGCGAGTTGGGGATCAGGTGCTTGAGCACGATCCGGGCGCCGGATGCGCCGAGCGCACGGGCGGCCTCGATGTACTCCCGCTCCCGCAGCGACAGGAACTCCGCCCGTACGATGCGGGACAGCGTCATCCAGCTGGACAGCGCGATGAGCATCGCCACGCCGAACGCCGAGCGCAGGCTCGGAAAGGCGTTCGCGACCACGATGATCACCACCAGCAGGGGCAGCGTGAGGGTCACGTCGAGCAGCCGCATCAGCACGTCGTCCACCCGACCGCCGAAGTAGCCGGCGACCGCGCCGTACAGCACCCCGATGACACCCGCGACGACGACGAAGACGACCACGATGAGCATCGACCACTGGATGCCGCGCATGGTCAGCAGCAGCACGTCGCGGCCGAGCGTGTCGGTGCCGAACAGGTGACCGTCGGTGCCCGGGCCGGCCGATAGCGTGTCGCTCTGCGTGTCGTACTCGTACGGGAAGAACAGCGGCCCGGCGAAAGCGAACACCATCATCGCGACGAAGGTGACCAGCCCGCCGATGGCCGTCGGGTTGCGCCCGAAGCGCCGGGCGGCAAGCTGGAGCTGGCTCCGGGACCGAACGGTGACCTCGCGCTGACTGATGATCTGCGCGCTTTCCACCGGTGTCGCGACCGCCACGTGCATCACCCTTCCGCCGGACCGCAGGGCTCCGTGCGGTCGAGGGTGGCGTCGTCCCGCCCCGGGGGCATCTGCACGATGACGTACTGACGACAGCCGCCGGTACGTATCCGCAGGACGCGGTCAGCGGGTGGGCCGCCGGAGGCCGAGCTCGGCAGCGGTGGCGGCCGCCTGGGTGCGGTTGTGGACGCCGAGCTTCGCCAGGATGCGCGAGACGTGCACACCGACGGTCCGCTCGCTGATGAACAGGTGACCGGCGATCTCCCGATTGGACCGGCCGTCGGCGAGCAACCCGACGACCTCGCATTCCCGGTCGGTCAGTCCGCGAGGGTTGGTACGGACCGCGCCGGCCGGCCGGCCGGGCGTGGCGCCGGCCGGGTCCAGTCGGCCCCGGCGGATCAGCGATTCGACCTCGGCCCGCATCCGGACGGCCCCGAGCCGGAGGCAGATCTGCCGGGCCTCGGCCGCCGCCGGCGCGGCGGGTCGGCGGGCGCCGGCGGCCAGGTCCGCTTCGGCCTGCCGGTAGAGGCAGTAGGCGCGCACGTACGGCCGGTCCGCCGCGCCGGCGGTCGCGGCCGCTGCCCGCCACGGCTGGCGGCCGGGCTCGCCACGGGCCCGGGCCAACTCGGCCGCACCCAGCCGGGCCCACATCGGAAGCTCGATACCCCAGCCCTGTTCGGCGGCCTGGTCCAGCCGACGGGCCACCGGTTCGGCCGATACGCCGACCGCGGCGGCGGCATCGGCCTCGCCGCGCGCGCGGTGCCAGACCGCGAGGTCGGCCAGCGACCGCAGCAGCCCGGCGCCGTACGTGCCGATCAGGGAAATCTCGTCGGTGTCCGAGACTGAGCGCCAGGCGGCCTCGGCCAGCCGGGCGGACGTCGGCCGGTCTCCGCTGTCGGCCCCGAACCTCGCCTCCACGGCCAGCAGGCAGGCCGCCGCCCACGGGTCCGGCGGCCACGACTCAGCGCGGGCCCGGGCGGCGTGGAGCTGGTCTCGGGCCGCCCGGTCGTGGCAGCGGGCCCACTCCAGCTCTGCCTTGATCAGATGCATCGTCAGTGCGGCGTCGGTGGGGACATCCCGCTGCAGCATGGCGTCGAGGACGGGGTTCGCCTCGTCCCAGGCGCCGGCAGCCCAGGTGGCGGAGGCGGCGGTGAGCGCGGCGGCAACGCCGGCAGGTGAGGTCCCCTCTCCCGCTCGCTCGATCTCCCGCAGCGCGGCCAGCGCCTGCGCGGCGACCTCCCCCGCCGGCCGCAGCCGCCCCAGGATGAAGGCCCGGTTGACCAGGGCCCGGGACAGCCCGTGCAAGTCGTGGCAGCGCCGAGCGACGCCCACCGAGTCCTGCACCAGGGCCAGCCCGTCCTCCGGACGGCCCGTCATCGCCAGACACATCCCCAGTGTGTTCCTCGCCTGCCCGCTGGAGGCGGCGTCGTCCTCGGCTTCGGCGAGCCGCAGCGCGTCACGGGCGACGGCTTCGGCTGGCCGGTAGTCGAAGGACAACATCAGCACGGTGGCCAGGCCGGCGCGGACGGTCGCGCGGCCGGGACCGCCGGAGGCCGCGAGCACGTCGTCCGCCTCCCGATAGGCCCGCATCGCGTCGTCGACGCGGCCGGTCTCCCAGTACAGGCGGCCGGCCCGGCCCAGCAGGCGGCCCCGCTCGTCCGCCCCGTCGGCCAGCTCCAGCCCTTCCCGTACCAGGCTCAACCCTCGCTCGAGCTGTCCGGCCAGGTGGGCGCTGTCGACGGCCTCCACGAGCAGCGTCCTGCGGTCCATCGGGGTGCCGACCTGGTCCGGCCGCAGCCCGGCGGAGAGCTCTACCGCCCGGTCGAACTGCCGCCATGCCTCGATGCAGGCCCCGACGCCCAGCGCCGCCCGGCCCGCCGCCACGGCGGCCGACAGCGCAGGCTGCAGTTCCCCCGACCGGTACCAGTGCTCGGCCATCTCGACCAGGTCGCCGAGGTCCCGGGGCGGGTTGGTCCGCTCGATCGCTCGCGCCAGCTCCGCGTGCAGCGCCCGGCGTTCCGCCGGCAGGACACCAGCCAGCACCGCCTCCTGCACCAGCCCGTGCCGGAACCGGTAACCGTCGGCATCGTCCGGTACCAGCACGCCGGCATCCAGGGCCTCCTGGAGCAGGTCGACGAACTGCGCAGACCGGACCGCCGTCACGCTGGACAGCAGCCGGTCCGGAACGCGGTGACCGATCACCGCCGCCGCCCGCACCACCCCCTGAGCCGCGACCGTCAGCCGGCGCACCCGGGTCAGCACGATCTCCGCCAGCGGTCCCGGCAACCGCCCATCGCCCGCGGCGACCAGTTCCTCGATCAGATAGGGGTTCCCGCCGGAGCGGACGAGGACTGCGGTGACGTATCCAGCGTCACCCTCCGCGCCACCGAGCGCCCGGATCAACGTCCCGGTCTCGGACTCGGTCAACCCGTCCAGGTGGATGCTGCTGACCCGCTCCCCACGGGCCAATTCGGCCAGCACCTCACGGAATCCGGCGTTCCCGGTCCACTCCGGCCGGTACGTCACCACGATCAGCAACCGACCCCGGCGCACACTCCTGCTCAAGAAGACCAGCAGATCCAGGGTGTCCCGGTCGGCCCAATGCAGGTCCTCGACCACCAACACCGGCAGCCGGGCATCGGCCATCAGCCGCTCCACGAACTCCAGCCAGCGCCCGAACAGCCAGCCCCGGCCGGCCCCCGGCGAGCCGGCCCTCGGCGCACCGGCATCCAGCTCCGGTCCTTCCCGATCCAGCCACTGCTGGAGAGCGCCGTCCGGGCGGTCGGCCAGGTCGGCCCGCAGGTCACGGAGGAGATCGAGAAAGGGGGCGTACGGCACCGACGAGCCGGACAGCA
>DATDKW010000138.1:0-10917 GCA_036519715.1 Mycobacteriales bacterium | reverse complement strand
ATCCGCATCCGGGCCACGTTGAGGGCCTGCCGGACGGTGTCCTCCTCGCCCATGTAGACCACGCACTCCAGGCCCAGGTACGCGCAGGCGGTCGCGGTCGCGACCCCGTGCTGCCCGGCCCCGGTCTCCGCGATCACCCGGCTCTTGCCCATCCGCTGGGCCAGCAGGGCCTGCCCGAGCGCGTTGTTGAGCTTGTGCGAGCCGGTGTGGGCCAGGTCCTCGCGCTTGAACAGGATCCGGGCCCCGCCGGCGTGCGCGGTCAGCCGGGCCGCGTCGGTCAGCGGCGTCGGCCGGCCCACGTACGTGCGCAGCAGCCGGTCCAGCTCGGCCGTCCACACCGGGTCCCGGCGGGCCTCGTCGTAGGCGGCGGTGAGCTCGTCCAGCGCGGAGATGAGCGCCTCGGGGACGAACCTCCCCCCGTACGGCCCGTAGTGCCCGGACGCGTCGGGGACGGCGGTGGTCGTGTCGGTCACCGGCTCAGTGTGCGCGCGTCAGCGGTCGTGGGCCGGTCGGGGGGTCGCCGGGTGGGACCCGGCGGTGACCAGCTCGGCCACGGCCTGCCGCGGGCTCGCCTTGGTCACTATCCCTTCGCCGACCAGGACCGCGTCGGCGCCGGCGCCGGCGTAGGCGATGAGGTCGTGGGAGTGGCGCACCCCCGACTCGGCGATCTTCAGCACCCGGCTCGGCAGCCCGGGCGCGATCCGCTCGAACACGCTGCGGTCGACCTCGAGCGTCCGGAGGTTGCGGGCGTTGACCCCGATGACCTTGGCCCCGGCCTCCAGCGCCCGGTCGGCCTCGGCTTCGTCGTGCACCTCGACCAGCGGGGTCATGCCCAGCGACTCGATCCGCTCGACCAGGCCGACCAGCGCGTTCTGCTCCAGGGCGGCGACGATCAGCAGCACCATGTCGGCGCCGTGGGCCCGGGCCTCGTGCACCTGGTAGGAGGAGACCACGAAGTCCTTGCACAGCACCGGCACGTCCACCCGGGCCCGGACCGCGTCCAGGTCGGCGAACGAGCCGGAGAACCGGCGCTCCTCGGTCAGCACGCTGATCACCCGCGCGCCGCCGGACTCGTACTCCCCCGCCAGCCAGGCCGGGTCCGGGATCGCGCTCAGCTCGCCCGCGGACGGGCTGGAGCGCTTCACCTCGGCGATGACGCCCACGCCCGGCGCCCGCAGCGCCGCGATCGCGTCCTTCGCCGCCGGCCGTCGCGCCGCTGCCGCCTGCACCTGCGCGAACGGGACGGCGGCCTCGCGAGTTGCCACGTCGGCGCGGACTCCGACGAGAATCTCGTCGAGAACGCTCACGCTGGTCCCTTCGTCGGCTGCCCTTCCGGCACCCTACCGACCGCCGGGTGCGGCAACGGACCCGCCCCCGTACGGGAACTCACCATGAGCGGTGCTTGCCGAGGCAAACGGACGGTGAAGCAGGCGCCGCCCTCGGCCGCGCGCCCGGCGTCGGCGCTGCCGCCGAGCCGGGTGGTCAGGCCGTGCACCAGGGCCAGGCCGACGCCGGTGCCGACCTGGCGCACGCCGCGGTAGCGCTCGTAGAGGACGGACCGCTCGAAGGCCACCGGCAGGTCCTCGTCGGACAGGCCCGGGCCGCCGTCGCGGACCTGCAGGACCGCCGCCCCCGGCGTCTCGTACAGGCCCAGGACGACCGGGCGGCCGGCCGGGGTGACGCGCAGGGCGTTCTCGGCCAGACCGTCGAGGATCTGCCGGACCCGGGTCGGGTCGGTGACGCACAGGACCGGGTGGGCCGGCAGGTCGGTGCGGCCGATGACGCCGACGGCCTCGCAGCGGGCCCGCCAGACGTCGCCGGCCGCCCGCACGAGCTCGGTCAGGTCGACCGGGCGCAGGTCGATGCGGAAGTCCAGCGCGCCCAGCCGGGCCAGGTCGAGCAGGTCGCTGACCAGCCGGTCCAGCCGCCTGGCCTCGCCCAGCACGGTCCGGCCGACCGGGCGCACGTCGGTCCCGGTGGTGACGCCGTCGGCCAGCGACTCGGCGAACCCGGTGATCGCGGTGAGCGGGGTGCGCAGCTCGTGCGACACGCTCAGCAGGAAGTCGCGCTGGCGGCCCTCGCTGGTGGCCAGGGCCGCGGACAGCGCGTTGAGCGAGTCGGCGACCTCGGCCACCTCGGCCGGGCCCTCCGGCGGCACCCGGACGTCGCGGGCGCCGGCCGCGAGCAGGTGCGCGGTCCGGGCCGCCCGCCGCAGCGGGCGGGCCAGCAGCCGGGCCAGGAGCACGCCGGCCAGCACGGCCACGGCCAGCCCGATGAGCAGCGCGATCCCGATCCGCTGGACCGCGTCCCGGGCGAAGGAGGCGTCGGACAGGGCCTGGGCCAGCACCACGCCGCCGCTCGCGGACGGGCGCGCCTCGACCAGGGTCCGGACGCCGCCGACGTCCCGGGTCAGCGACAGGGAGCGGCCGTCGACGACCTCCCGCCGCTCCCGCTCCGACAACGCCCGGCTGGCCAGCCCGTCGGCCGGGCCGCCCTGGGTCGCGCCCGCCCGGGTGAGGAACGTGAAGTCGATCTTCAGCGCGTTGAGCTGGTTCCTCGTCCGGGTGCGGGTCGCGACCGGGCCGGTGCCGACGCGGCCGGCGCCGGCCCCGCTGCCATCGGCGGCCGCGTCGGCGAGCGCGGACAGGGTCCGGCGGGCGTCGCCGTCGCCGGCCGAGCGCACCAGCCCCAGCGACACCAGCCCGGCCACCAGCACCGCGACCACCGCGACGGCCGTGGTGACCAGCGCGATCCGGCCGGCCAGGGTGTGCCGGCGGGCCCGGCCCTCCCCGGCCTCACAGAGCTGATCCCCGAGGCTCATGGTCCCTCGGCCGAGTAGCCGACCCCGCGGACCGTACGGATCGGGCTGGCGTCGCCGAGCTTGGCCCGCAGCTGGGCGACGTGCACGTCCACGGTCCGGGTGCCGGCCGCCGCCGCGTAGCCCCAGACCTCGGACAGCAGGTGCTCACGCTCGTAGACCCGGCCCGGCCGGCGCAGCAGGAACGCCAGCAGGTCGAACTCGGTCGTGGTCAGCGCGACCTCCTCCGAGTCCACGTGGGCCCGGCGCCGGTCCGGGTCCAGGGACACCCGGCCGACCCGCAGCAGCGGGCTGGCCTGCTCGGCCCCGCGGGTCCGGCGCAGCACCGTCTTGACCCGGGCGACCAGCTCCCGCGGCGAGAACGGCTTGGTCACGTAGTCGTCCGCGCCGAGCTCCAGCCCCAGCACCCGGTCGATCTCGTCGTCCCGGGCGGTCACGAACAGCACCGGCGTCCAGTCGCCGTCCGCGCGCAGGCGGCGGCACAGCTCGGTGCCGTCCAGGCTCGGCAGGCCGACGTCGAGCACGATCGCGACCGGGTGCAGCCGGCGGGCCGCCGCCAGCCCGGCCGCGCCGTCGGCCTCGACGTGCACGCCGAAGCCCTCCCGGGCCAGGTACATCCGGACGAGGTCGGCGATCGCCCGCTCGTCCTCGACGACCAGCACGAGCCCCTTGCTCTCCACGGCGCCACCGTACGGTCCGGTCCCGCACCCCCACGTCAACCCCGCGTACGAGCCAGGTACGGACCGGGTCAGTCCTTCCCGGCCGGCCCGGTCGCGGTCGGGTCGTCGCCGCGGCTGAGGGCGTCCCAGACGGCGGCGTCGGTGCGGGGCCGGCGGGTGCGGGTGGCCGGGTTCTCGTAGCGGGCCGACATGGTCGGCCAGCGGCGGGAGCGGACCAGCGCGGCCAGCCCGCCGGCCGCCAGCAGCAGCCCGCCGGCGGCGGCGAGCAGCGGCCAGGCCGGGGAGGCGGTCGCGGTGATGACCGGGTCGGCGGCCAGCCCGCCGGCCCGGTCCGAGTCCTCCAGCAGCTGCTGGGCCGCCGCGGTGCCAGGCGCGCCGACCCGGGTCAGCGCCTCGGCCACGATTCCCAGGCCGGACAGGGCGACCAGCGCGGCCACCACCAGCCGGCCCCAGCGCCGGGTCGCCAGCAGGCCGACCACGCCGGCCAGGCCGACCACGCCCAGCCCGGCCGCCAGCGGCTCCAGGGACCGCCCGGACAGGCTCAGGGTCACGTCGGGCAGCGGGGACCGCCGCTGGGCCGAGATCCGCAGCCAGGTCTGCCCGGCCGCGCCCAGCACCAGCCCGCCGCCGAGGGCGCAGGCCGCCACCACTCCGGCCAGCTCCCGCGCCCCACTGCCCCGCTTCGTCCCCGCGGGGCTGGGGGCCGGGTCGGTCACCGGACGTCCGGCGGGGCCAGCGTGCCCGCGGTGGCCAGGGCCTGCAGCACCGCCCGGGCCTTGTTGCGGGTCTCCTGCTCCTCCGCGGCCGGGTCACTGTCGGCCACGATCCCGGCCGACGCCTGCACGTACGCGGTCCCGTCCCGGACCACCGCCGTCCGGATCGCGATGGCCATGTCCAGGTTGCCAGTGGCGTCCAGGTAGCCGACCGCGCCGCCGTACACGCCGCGACGGACCGGTTCGAGCTCGTCGATGAGCTCCATCGCCCGGACCTTGGGCGCCCCGGTCAGGGTGCCGGCCGGGAAGCACGCGGTCAGCACGTCCAGCGCGTCCCGGTCGGCCGCGACCTCGCCGGTGACGGTGGAGACGATGTGCCAGACGTGCGAATACCGCTCCAGCGCGCCGAACTCGACCACCCGCACCGTCCCCGGCGCGCACACCCGGCCCAGGTCGTTGCGGGCCAGGTCGACCAGCATCACGTGCTCGGCCCGCTCCTTGACGTCGGCGACCAGCTCGGCCGCCAGCTCCGCGTCCCGCTCCGGGGTGTCGCCGCGGGGCCGGGTGCCGGCGATCGGGTGCAGCACGGCCCGGCCCTCGGTCACCGTGACCAGCGCCTCCGGCGACGACCCGACGATGTCGAACCCATCCAGCCGCAGCAGGTACATGTACGGCGACGGGTTCAGCGTCCGCAGCACCCGGTAGATGTCGAGGGCGTCGGCCTCGGTCGGCGTCTCGAACCGCTGCCCCACCTGGACCTGGAACACCTCGCCGGCCCGGACCGCGTCCAGCGCCGCCTTGACCGCGGGCTGATACTGCCCGGCCGGCGTCCGGGACACGTGCTCCGCCGCCGGCACCGACCGGGTGGTGGCGATGCTCGGCGCCGCCGGCGTGGCCAGGTCGCGGGTCATCGCGTCCAGCCGGGCCACCGCGTCGTCGTACGCGGCCGTCACCGTCTCGGCCGACGCCCCGTCCGGGACCAGCGCGTTGGCGACCAGCAGGACGCTGGCCTCGTGGTGGTCGACCACGGCCACATCGGTGGCCACCAGCATGGTCAGCTCGGGCAGGCCCAGGTCGTCGGTCGCGTACGAGGGCAGGCGTTCGAGCCGGCGGACCACGTCGTAGCCGAGGTAGCCGACCAGGCCGCCGGTCAGCGGCGGCAGCTCCGGGTCGGGGACCTCGCCGAGCAGCGCCCGCCAGGTCGCGGCCAGCACCTCCAGCGGGTCACCCTCGGCCGGCGCGCCCGGCGGCGGGGTGCCGGTCCACACCGCCCGGCCGTCCCGCTCCGACAGGGTGGCGCTGGACCGCACGCCCACGAAGGACCAGCGCGACCAGGACCGGCCGTGCTCGGCCGACTCCAGCAGGAACGTTCCCGGGCGGCCGCCGGCCAGCTTGCGGTAGACCCCGACCGGGGTCTCGCCGTCGGCCAGCAGCCGGCGGGTCACCGGCACCAGCCGCGACCGCGCCGCCTGGGCCGCGAACCCGTCCCGGTCCGGGACCACCTCCCCGGTCGTCACGCGCCGCTCGCCGGTTCGGCCACGACCGCGGGCAGGACATCGGCGTCGAAGCAGGTGCGGTCGCCGGTGTGGCAGGCGGCACCGACCTGGTCGACCTTCACCAGCACGGTGTCCCCGTCGCAGTCGAGCGCGACCGACCGGACCCACTGCTGGTGCCCGGACGTGTCGCCCTTCACCCAGTACTCGGACCGGCTGCGGGACCAGTACGTACAGCGGCCGGTGGTCAGGGTGCGGTGCAGCGCCTCGTCGTCCATCCAGCCGACCATGAGCACCTCGCCGGTGTCCCACTGCTGGGCCACGGCCGGGAACAGGCCGGACCCGTCCCGCTTGAGCCGGGCGGCGATCGTCGGGTCGAGGTCGGACGGGCGGGCGGCAGCGGACATGCGGTCATTCTGCCGCGCGGCCGGAGCTGCCGTCGGCTGGGCCGCGCGCGGGCGAACCAGGCAGGATGGCCGGATGAGCTGGAGCGCAGACGACATCCCGGACCTGACCGGCCGGACCGCGATCGTCACCGGGGCCAACTCCGGGATCGGCTTCCGGGCCGCGGTGGAGCTGGCCCGGCACGGCGCCACCGTCACGCTGGCCGCCCGCGACCCCGGCCGGGGCGCGGACGCGCTGCGCCGGCTGCGGGCCGAGGTGCCCGGCGCCGACGCGGAGCTGGCGTCGCTGGACCTGGCCGACCTGGCCTCCGTACGGGCGTTCGCGGCGGCGTGGGAGCCGGGCCTGGACCTGCTGGTCAACAACGCGGGCGTGATGGCGCCGCCGCTGCGGCGCACCGCCGACGGGTTCGAGAGCCAGTTCGGCACCAACCACCTCGGCCACTTCGCGCTGACCGGGCTGCTGCTGCCCCGGCTGCTGGACCGGCCCGGGGCCCGGGTGGTCACCGTCACCAGCGGCGCCCACCGGGCCGGCCGGATGAACTTCGCCAACCTCAACGGGGAGTCCGGCTACCGCAAGTGGCCCGCGTACGCCCAGTCCAAGCTGGCCAACCTGCTGTTCACGTTAGAGCTGCAGCGGCGGGCGGACGCGGCCGGGGCCGACCTGCGCTCGGTCGCCGCCCACCCCGGCTACGCGGCGACCAACCTGCAGACCACCGGGCCGCGGCTGGCCGGCAACAAGGTCGGCGAGCGGGGCGCCGCGCTCGTCACCCGGCTGATCGGCCAGCCCGACAGCCAGGGCGCGCTGCCCACGCTGCGGGCCGCGACCGACCCGGCCGTCCGCGGCGGCGAGGTCTTCGGCCCGGGCGGCTTCCTGGAGCTGCGGGGCGCTCCCGAGCAGGTCGCGGTCAGCCGCCGCGCCCGGGACCGGTTCGCGGCCGAACGGCTGTGGACGATCTCCGAGGACCGCACCGGCGTCACCTACCCGGCCTTCACCCCGGTCTGAGAGCGCCACAGCAGGGCGGCCGGCAGGGCGGTGCCCAGAATCGCCAGCGCCAGCTGGGCGAACCACCACGGGGCGAACTCATGGTGGCCCCGCAGCGGGCAGGACACGACCTGGGCCAGCAGCAGGACGCCGGTGACCAGCCCGGCCCGGACCGCCCAGGACCGGCCGGTGAGCACCCCGGCCAGCATTGCGAGCAGGCCGGCCTGGACCAGCCAGAACAGCCCGTCCGACCAGGTCGTCGCCGCGGGGTCGGGACCGTCGGCGGCGGGCTGGACGGCCATGCCGAATCCGTAGAGCACCAGCAGCAGCGCGCAGATCACCCGGACGTGCGCGGGCCGGAGCCGGACCGCGTCCCGCGACTGCAGCAGCGTCATGGGCGAAGAGTACTGCTCGTCCCGAAGTTCGGGAATGCCCGGTTCAGCCGCGGGTGGGGGCGGCCGTGGCCGCGGACGGCGTGTCGCCCAGGGTCTCGGCCGGGGCGGCGGGGAGGGTCACGGTGACCGTGGTGCCGGTGGCCTCGGCCGAGTCGAAGCGGACCTCGCCGCCGTGGCCGGCCACCAGTGCCTGCACGATCGACAGGCCCAGCCCACTGCCGCCGCGGGCCCGGGTCCGGGCCGCGTCCGCCCGCCAGAACCGGTCGAAGACCTGCGCCGCCTGCTCCGGCGGCAGCCCCGGACCGCCGTCGGCGACCCGGATCACGACCCGGTCGCCGTCCCGGACCGCGCTGACCTGGATCGGCACCGGCGCGGTCGCGTGCACGGCCGCGTTGGTCAGCACGTTGGTGACCACCTGCAGCAGCTGGTTGCGGTCGCCGAGCACCGGCAGCGGGTCGGGCGCGGTCACGGCCACCATCCGGTCCGGGTACGCCGCCCGCACGCCGGCGACCGCGTCGTCCACCACCTCGGCCACGTCCACCCGGATCTTCTCCGCGACCGTGCCCCGGTCGGACCGGGCCAGGGTGAGCAGGTCGTCGACCAGACCGCCCATCCGCTTGCCCTCGGTCTCGATCCGGCGCAGCGAGTCCGAGGCGTCCTCGTCCAGGCCGCCGCGCATCCGGACCAGCTCGGCGTACCCGCGCAGGGAGGTCAGCGGGGTCCGCAGCTCGTGCGAGGCGTCGGCCAGGAAGCGGCGCATCCGCTGCTCGGACTCGTACCGGGCCGTGTACTCCCGCTCGACCGCGCCCAGCATGGTGTTGACGGCCTCGGCCAGCTGCCCGACCTCGGTGTGCGGGTCGGCGTCCGGCACCCGGTTCTCCAGGCCCCGCCCGTCCGGCCCCAGCTCCGCCGCCACGGTCCGCGCGGTCCTGGTCACCCGCTCGAGCGGCCGCATTTCCAGCCGGACCCCGATCGTCCCGAGCACCGCGGTCGACAGGACCGCGATCGCACCGATGATCACCTCCAAGAACACCAGCCGGCCAAGCGTGTCGCGGATGTCCGACGTGGACAGACCGAGAACGGCGGTGCCCTGGGTCTCGGTCCCGTCCGGCAGCGTCCCGATGGTCGGGAAGGCGATGGCGCGGAACTCGCCGCCGGTGGTGTGCAGCGTGAACGGCTCCCGTGCAGCGGTGATGCCGGCCAGTCGCTGCGCGTCCGGACCGGAGACGGCGAGCGACTTCGCCAGCCGGTAATTGTTGTCGCCGCAGCCCACGTTGTTGACCGCCGCGTCCGACGCCTGGACGAAGGCGGCATAGACGGTACGGTCCGCCGCCGGCTGGACGGATCCGTTGGGCGGCGCACAGAGCGCGCGGAAGTCGACGGTCCGGATCTGCTGATCGAGACGGGTGGTCAGGTAGCGGTGCAGCGAGACGTAGGTCGCCGCGGCCACCGCTGTGACGGCGAAGGCGACGAGCAGGACCGCCAACGCCACCAGCCTGGTCCGGAGGGACAACCGGTTCATCTCACCGTGGGGCGCGCAGCACGTAGCCGACGCCGCGGATGGTGTGGATCAGGTGCGGCTCGACCGAGTCGACCTTCTTGCGCAGGTAGCCCACGTACAGCTCGACGATGTTGGACCGGCCCTGGAAGTCGTACTTCCAGACCCGCTCCAGGATCTGCGACTTCGACAGCACCACCCGCTCGTTGCGCATCAGGTAGCGCAGCAGCTCGAACTCGGTCGGGGTCAGCTGCACGTCGAGCCCGGCCCGGCGGACCTCGTGGCTGTCCTCGTCCAGCTCCAGGTCGGCCACCGTGAGCAGCGACGCCGGCGGCTTCTCGGGCGGCGCGGTGCGGCGCAGCACGGCGTGCACGCGGGCCAGCAGCTCCTCCACCGAGAACGGCTTGACCACGTAGTCGTCGGCGCCGGCCCGCAGCCCCTCGACCCGGTGCTCGCCGGCGTCGCGGGCGGTGAGGAACACCACCGGCACGTCCGAGCCGCCCGAGCGCAGCCGCCGCAGCACCTCGACGCCGTCGAGGTCACCCAGCATCACGTCCAGCACGACCAGGTCGGGCTCGTGCTCGGCCACCGCGGCCAGGGCCCGGGAGCCGGAGTCGGCGGTGAGGGTCTCGAACCCGTCGAAGCGCAGCGCGGAGGACACCAGGTGGGCGACGTTCTCCTCGTCGTCCACCACCAGCACCCGCCGGCGCGCGCCGTTCACCGTTCCGCCCATCCTGCCCATGGTGTCACCCGTCCCGTCGATGCGTCGCAGGTCGAGCCTGGTCCGCGCCGCTGTGCCGGGACTGGGCGGCGGCTGTGGGTCCGCTGTGCGCAGGCTCAGGCCGCGTTGGGCCCGGAGCGGCCTGGGTCCGCTGTGCGCGGGCTCAGGCCGCGTTGGGCCCGGAGCGGCGCGCGGCCGGCAGCCGGACCGGGGCCGGCGCCCAGCGCCAGCCGTACCCGCCGGGGGCCGGGTCGTCGACCACCAGCTGGTACGCCCGGCAGCCGGGCACGGTGACCGGACGCCGGGACGCCTCCGACCCGTCCCGCGGCCGCCACCGGCAGGTCTGGATCACGGCCGGCTCGGATCGCGGGTCGAAGCTCACGCTGAGGTCCAGCCGCTGCGCCGGCTGGTCGAGCACGTGCCGGAACACCGGGTCGCCGGGCCGGCGCGGCCCCGGCTGGTAGCGGACCGCGAAGGACAGCTCCCGCACCTCGCCCCGGGCCAGCGGCCGGTCCAGCAGCAGCTCCACCGCGACCAGGCGGGGGCCGGGCGGGCCGGGCGGGCGGGGCTCGGGCACCCGGCGGCCGACCCGGCAGCCGTCGGTGTCCACGATCGCGGGGCGGGAGCGCGGGTCGGCGGTGTCGACGTGCCAGTAGCGGTCGACACCGTCGTGGGCGGCTCGGACCCGCAGCGTGCGGCGGACCAGCAGCGGGCGGTGGCCGGCCCCGAGCCGGACCTCCTCGGCCACCGCGACCGGCAGCACCTGCTGCGGCCCGGCCAGCGCGGCCAGCAGGTGGCCGAGCCGGGACCGGCGGGCGGCCGGGCTGTCGGCCTCGACCGGCGGCCGCGGCACCGGCACCGCTGCACCGCCCGGCATGAGCAGGGCCAGGTCGCCGGCGGGCAGCCCCAGGCACCGCTCCAGCGCGAGCACCCGGTCCCGGCCGTTGGGCGTCCACGGCGGCGCGCTGCTGCCGGTCTGCCAGGCGCTCAGGGTGGCGACGCTGGAGGCCAGGGAGGGGTACGCCGACGCCAGCAGCGAGGCCAGCTCGCGCAGCGGCAGCCCCCGGGCCGTGACGGCGACCCGGACGGCGTCGGCGAACGCGGCGACCTGCTCGGGCCGGGGCCGCTCGTCCGGCGCGGCGGTGGCCCGGCGGTCGCCGAGCCGGCACCGCTCGGAGCAGAACACCCGGGGCCGCCCGCGCCGCCGCCGCCC
>DATDKW010000137.1:0-18619 GCA_036519715.1 Mycobacteriales bacterium | reverse complement strand
CGGCCGCCGGTGACGCGGCCGCCGGTGACGGGGCCGCCGGTGACGCGGCCGCGGCAGGCGGCACGGCCGCGCCGGGCCGCTCGGCCGCCCGGCCGCCCGGCGGGGTCGCCGGGTGAGCCACCTCGCGTACGTGGCCGTGCTGGCCGGCTGCCTGATCGGGACCGCGCCGCTGGAGATCGTGCTGCGGACCCGGGTCTACGCCCGCTGGCGCCGCCTGCTGCTGGCCCTGACCCCGACCCTGGTCGTCTTCACCGTCTGGGACCTGTACGCCATCTCCGCCGGCCACTGGACCTACGACCTGCGCCGGATGACCGGCGTCCTGTTCCCGGGCCGCCTCCCGCTCGACGAGGTGCTGTTCTTCCTGGTCACGCCGACCTGCGCGATCCTCGCGTTCGAGGCGGTGCGCGCGGTCCGCCGGTGGCCGGTCGGGGACGAGGGGTGACCTACACCCAGCTGGCCCTGATCGGCGTGGCCGGCGCGGTCCTGGTCGACACCGTCGTGCTGCGGACCTGGCTGCTGCGCCGGAAGACGTACTGGACCGCGTACGCGATCGTGCTGTTCTTCCAGCTGATCACCAACGGGATCCTGACCGGCTTCGACATCGTCCGCTACGACCCGGACGCGATCCTGGGCCTGCGGATCGCGTTCGCCCCGGTCGAGGACATCCTGTTCGGCTACGCCATGGTGCTGCTGACCCTGTCGATGTGGGTCTGGCTCGGCCGCCGCGGCGTCCGGACGTAGGCGGTTTCCGGGTAACCCCCGGGTCGGTGCGGGGGGAGTCCCCGATGTGCCGGGCCCGGTCGCCGCCCGATCCTGCTCACGTGTATCCGCTCTGGTTGGTCCTGTACGGGTTCCTCCTCGCCGCCGCCCTCGGCGCGCTCGGCACCGCGGCGGCGCTGACCGGCCGCCGGTCCGGTCGGGCCGCGTCGCTGGCCCGGCTGGGCGTGATCGTCGCGCTGGCCGCCGTCCCGCCGCTGATCGGCCTCCGGCTCGCGCTGGCCTCGTACGGGCCGGACTTCGCGCTGGAGCAGCTGCCGCTGGGGATCCCGCTGAGCCTGGTGCCGCTGGTCGCGGTCGTCGCGCTGCCCCGGTTCGCCCGCGCGGTGCCGGCCGGGCTGGGCCCGCTCGCGGTCCGGGTGGCGCTGCTGGGCACGGTGCTCGCCTGGCACCTGTTCCTCGTGCCGCCGACGTCGCGGGCGGCGGTGCTCGGCACCGGCCTGGCGTACGCGGCGGTGCTGATCGCGTCGGTCCCGCTCCTGCGGCCCCGCACCCACAGCCCGGCCGGGCTGGCCGGGCGGGGGCGGGCGGTGCGGGTGCTCGGGGGCGGCCTGGTCGCCGTCGCGGCGGTCGGCCTGGCCGCCGGCGTGGCCGACCGGGCCAACCGGGCGCCAGCCGCGGCGCACCCCGCCCACAGCGGCCTGCAACCGGGCCAGGTCGACGTCGCCTCGCTTACCGGGCCGGCCGGCCGCCCCGACCGGGCCGTCACCCTGACCGCACGGCGGGACGGTGACCGGTGGACCTGGAACGGCACGGTGCCCGGCCCGGAGCTGCGGTTCCGGCAGGGCGAGCTGGTCGAGGTCACGCTGCTCAACCAGGATGTGCCGGCCGGCGTCACGCTGCACTGGCACGGCCTGGACGTGCCGAACGCGGAGGACGGCGTCGCCGGTGTCACCCAGGACGCGGTCCGGCCCGGCGGCCGGCACGTCTACCGGTTCCGGCCCGACCAGGTCGGCACGTTCTGGTACCACTCCCACCAGCTGTCCTCCGAGCAGGTCGCCCGCGGCCTGATCGGCACGATCGTGATCGAGCCGCGGTCCGGCACCGGCGGGACCGACCTGGCCGTCGTCGACCATCCCGGGGTCCGCGGCACCGACCGCCGCGTGGTCGCCCCCGGCACCCCGGTCCGGCTGCGGCTGGTCAACGCCACCGACCAGTCCGGCCGCTACTCGCTGGCCGGCGTCCCGTTCCGGGTGGTCGCCGTCGACGGCACCGACCTGCACGGGCCGGGCCCGGTGACCGACCGGCGGGTGCGCATCGCCGCCGGCGGCCGCTACGACCTCGCCTTCGTCATGCCGTCGAGCCCGGTGGTGCTGCGCGGCGCCGGCCGGACGCTGGAGCTGCGCCCGGGGCCGGGTGACGCCCCCGTGCCCCGGGACCGGTCCCGCGGCGCCGTCGACCTGCTCGGCTACGGCACCCCGGGCCCGGCCCCGTTCGACCGCGACACCCCGGTGGACCGCGAGCAGCGGCTGGTCATCGACCAGCGGCTCGCCTTCGGCGGCCGCGGCCTGGGCTACCAGTGGTCGATGAACGGACGGGTGTGGCCGGACGGCCCGGTCTTCACCGTCCGGACCGGCGAGCTGGTCCGGACCACGATCGTCAACCGGTCCACCGCCGACCACCCGATGCACCTGCACGGCCACCACTGGCTGGTCGCGGCCCGCGACGGCGTGCCCGCCACCGGCAGCCCGTGGTGGACCGACACGCTCGAGGTCCGGCCGGGGGAGACGTACGAGCTGATGTTCCGGGCCGGCAACCCGGGCATCTGGATGGACCACTGCCACAACCTGGCCCACGCCCGGGCCGGCTTCGTGCTGCACCTCGCGTACGAGGGGGTGGGCACGAGGTTCCAGGTCGGCGACGCGACCGGCAACGTGCCGGAGTAATTAGGGGAGCCCGTCCAGCAGGTCGGCCAGCTCGTCCGGGCGGGCCAGGAACGGCGAGTGGTCCCCGTCGATCTCGACCACCTCGGCCGCCGCCGACCGGGCCCAGTCCGTGTCGATGATCCGGTCGTCGCGGCACAGGACGTAGGTCGCGGCCGGCGAGGTCTGCACCGGGCTGGGCTCGGCCGTGATCCGCCAGTGCTGCGGCCGCAGCCGGGCCGCCGCCGCCTCGGCCGCCGGCCGCGGGCTGTCGGGATAGAGCAGCTCGACCGCGGCCTCCGGCCGCCACTGCGTCGACCCGTCGTTGTTGACGGTCTGGCCCCGCCCGATCCCGCGCCGCGTCATCCGTTCCCCGGCCCGGGCCCGCTCGTCCACGCTCCGCCCGGGCACCGGCAGCATCCCGGCCAGATACACGACCCGGCGCACGGACGGGATCAGCGGCGCACACAGACCGGCCAGCGAGTGCGCGACCAGCACGACGTCGGTCGCGCCGCCGAGTGCGTTCGTCACGGCCGCCGCGTACTCGACCGCCCCGGCGGCGGGGTCGGTGATCGGCAGGTCGGGCGTGACGGCGGTGTGCCCGCGGTCGCGGAGGGCCGCGGCGACCGACGACCAGCACCAGCCGCCGTGCCAGCCGCCGTGCACCAGCGCGAAGACCGCCATCAGCGCCGGGCCGCGTACGCCCGGGCCAGCCCCGGCACCGCCACCCGGATCCGCCGCCCGGCGCCGACCGACACCCGCCGGTCCAGCACCTGGTAGTCGGCCCGCTCGACCTCGTCCAGGATCCCGCCGTAGAGCCGGATCGCGGTCAGCATGCAGTCCCGGCTGGTCGGGTCGAGCAGCCGCACCCCGGGCGCGGCCGAGCGGTAGAGCTCCCGGGTCCGGGCGATCTCGAAGGCCAGCAGCCGCCGGATCGGGGCGTCGACCACCCCCCGGGCCAGCCGCTCCCGGTCCACCCCGAACAGGGCCAGGTCCTCGCCGGGCAGGTACACCCGGCCCCGGCGCAGGTCCTCGCCGACGTCCCGGATGAAGTTCGAGAGCTGGAAGGCGGTGCCGAGATCGGTCGCGTACGGCTCGGCGATCTCGCGCGGCACCGTGGGCTCCAGCACCGGCAGCATCTGCAGCCCGATCACCGCGGCCGAGCCCCAGACGTAGACCATGAGGTCCTCGTACGTCGGGTAGTCGGTGACGGTGAGGTCCATCCGCATGGAGGTGAGGAAGTCCTCGAACAGCCGCAGCGGGATGTCCCAGCGCCGGACCGTGTCCACCACCGCCCGGCTGACCGGGTGGTCGGACCCGCCGGCCTCGACCTCCTTGAGGAAGCGCTCGCCCCAGCCGATCAGCCAGTCGGCCTTCTCGGCGTCGGTCAGCGTGGAGGCCAGGTCGTCGACGATCTCGTCGGCGTACCGGGCGAAGCCGTAGAGCGCGTGCACGTACGGCCGCTTGGCCGGCGGGAGCAGCAGCGTGGCCAGGTAGTAGGTCTTGCCGTGGGCGGCGTTGAGGCGCCGGCAGATCTCGTACGACGCGCGCAGCGCCGGGTCGGTGATCCCGGCGGCGTCCAGCTCCCGGCCGCTCACGGGAGCGAGGCTACCGGGCCCCGCTCCCGCTCGCCGACGACGACCGGGCCGGCCAGCGCCGGGACCGGCTCCGCCCGCATCCCGTCGGCCGGCGCACCGGCACCCGCAGCGCCCGCGCCCGGGTCTGGGTCTGGGTCGGCCACGTCCGGGCCGGCCTGGTCCGCGGACCGGCCGAGCACGGCCGCGGTGGCCGCGACCGCCGCCAGCCCCATCGCGATCACCGGCCCGACCTCGAGGAACAGGTTGGAGCCCTGCGGCGCGATCATCATCGACAGCCAGAAGCTGCCGCCGGCCGCGAGCAGCCAGGTCCGCCGGCCGATCCGCGTCGCGGCCAGCACGGTCAGCCCCCACAGCACATACCAGGGCTGTACGACCGGGCCGAGGAACACCACGACCAGCAGCGACAGCCCGGCCGCGCGGACCCAGCCCTGCCGGCCGGCCCGGAACCACAGCCGCAGCAGCACCAGCGCGGTCGCGAACTGCCCGGCCAGCCGGAACCCGGCGATCACCGGGTCCTGGTACGTGACGAAGTTGGGGATGCCGCGCACCACCTCGACCACCATGGCTATGCCGGTCGGGATCGACACCCAGGTGATGACCTGCCCGGACGCGTTGAGCTGGTGGATCCAGCCGAACCCGAGCCCGGTCACCCCGGTCAGCACCGCGATGGTGGCCACCGCGACCGCGCCGGTCCGCAGGCAGGCGTTGACCAGCGCCCACCGGCCGGACAGCCGCCGGGCCCAGACCCAGGCCAGGAACACCACGGCGATGGCGGCCGGCGCCTTGACCAGCACCGCGGCCGAGCACAGGACCACGCCCAGGGCGACCCAGCGCTCCTCGGTGGCCTCGATGGCGATGGTCAGCCCGGCGACCAGCAGCCCGATCATCAGCGCGTCGTTGTGGCCGCCGGCCACGAAGTGCACCAGCACCAGCGGGTTGGCGATGCCGAGCCAGACCGCCATCCGCGGGTCGCCGCCGGCGGCGCGGGCCAGCCGGGGCAGGAAACGCGCGGTGAGCAGCACGCCGGCCACCGCCAGCAGCCGCATCGCGAACACGGTGGTGACGACCCGGTCGCCGGTCACCGTGGCCAGCGCCCGCCCCAACCCCAGCCACAGCGGCCCGTACGGCGCGGGCGTGTCGACCCACATCCCGGAAATCTCGTCCAGGAACGGTCCCGGCAGCGACACCGGTCCCACGCTGTACGGATCCAGGCCGGCGTGCGCGATCTGGGCCTGGGCGGCGTACGCGTACAGGTCGCGGCTGAACAGGGGGACGCAGACGACGAGCGGGGCGGCCCAGAGCGCGGCGATCCGCAGCAGCCGGCCGGTGTCGGTGCCGTCCTCGCCGCGCCGCATCGCCCGGCCCAGGTGCAGCCAGGCCATGCCGAGCACGGCCAGGCCGACGTAGACGAAGGCGAGCGCGGCCCGCTCGCCGACGCCGTCGCGCAGCACCGCGATGACCGGGGTGCGCTTGACCGGGTCGTAGACCGGGGGAGCGCCGGCCCCGAGCGAGCCCAGCGCCAGCAGGGCCGAGCCGGCCAGGCCGACCAGCACGACCTTCTGCAGATAGACGGAGCCCCAGCCGGCCCAGCGGGTCCGGGCGGCGCGGCCGAGCCTGCTGGTGCGGAGGGCGGCGAGCGCCGGGGGCGGGGTCACGAGTCGGGCACCACCACGGCCCGCCCGGCCGCGGCGTCGACCGCCGGCACGGGCCCGCCGTCCGCCAGCGGCCGCGGTCCGGCATGAACGTCGGCCGCGAGCCGCGATCCCGTATGGGCGTCGGCCGCGAGCCGCGGTCCGGCATGAGCCTCGGCCGGCGGACGGGGCCCGCCCAGCACCGGGCCGGTCACGGCGTCGGCCGCCCGCGCGCTGGCCGACCGGCCCGGCAGCAGCTCGAACAGCACCACCGCGCCCGCCACCGCGGCCGCGCACAGCACCGCCTGGATGATCGCGCTCACGTCGACCGTGCCGCCCTTCGGCATCACCACCACCGCCAGCGCGGCGGAGGCCGCGATCACGATGGTGCGGGTCCGCAGGGTGGATGTGCCCGCCGCGATGAGCACGAACCCCCAGAGCAGATACCACGGCTGCACGACCGGGCTGAGCGCGACGACCGCGACCAGGCCGAGGCCGAGCGAGGCGACGAAGCCGCGCCGGTCCATCCGGGCCAGCAGCACCAGCACGATGACGATCGCGGTCAGGCCGCCGATGCCGCGGGACACCGCGATCGACTGGTCCATCATGTAGCGGTCGTCGCCCACGCCGAAGACCTGGAACACGAACCCGACGGCCTCGCCGATGAGCGTGCTGACCGACAGCCAGTTGCGGACGGTGCCGGGCGTGTTGAGCGCGCCGATCCAGCCGTAGCCGAGGCCGGTGGCCCAGGACACCAGCGCGACCACCGCGCCGGAGATCGCCCCGACCCCGGCCGCGGCCCGCACCAGCCGCCACCGACCGGTCAGGTGCTGGGCCCAGAACGGCACGATGAAGACCAGCGCCAGCGCGGCCGGCGCCTTGACCAGCATGGCCAGCGAAACCAGCAGGATGCCGGGCGCCGGGCGGCGCTCCATCACCAGCACCAGGCCGGCCACCATCAGGCCCATCAGCAGCGCGTCGTTGTGCGCGCCGCTGACGAAGTGGAAGAGCACCAGCGGGTTGAGCACGCCCAGCCACAGTGCGCGGCCGGCCGGGACGCCGCACAGCGTCGCCAGCCGCGGCACGTAGCGGACCAGCAGCAGGACGCCGACCAGCGCGATCAGCCGCATCCCGAGCACGGTCGGCACGGTCCGGTCGCCGGTCAGGTCGACCACCCAGCGGGCCAGCTGCAGGAAGGCCGGACCGTACGGCGTGGGGGTGTGCGACCACAGGTCGGGCACGTCGACCAGGTAGGGGTTGTCCGGGATCGCCCCCGGACCCCAGAAGTACGGGCTGGCGCCGGCGTGCACCATCCAGCCGACCGCGCCGTAGCTGTAGACGTCCCGGCTGAACATCGGCGGGGCCAGGCACAGCGGCGCCGACCAGACCCCCAGCGTCACCAGCAGGGACCGGCGGCCGGGGCCGTCCGGGGTGCCGATCCGGCGGCCCAGGAACAGCCAGGCGACCACGAGCAGGGCCAGCCCGGCGTAGCCGACGGCGAGCGCCAGCGGCTCGCTGGCCCGCATCCACCCGACCACCCGGAACCGGCTGAACGGGTCGTCGCGGGGCAGTGCCCCGGCCGCGATCCCGCCCACCGCCAGCGCCAGCGACCCGGCCAGCCCGAGAATCCGGTATCGGTCGAGGAGCCTGAGCTCCCCGACTGTCCGGAACCGGCTCAGCCGAGTCGGCAGCGTAGCGAGCACGGCCATCAAGATTACCGGTTCTGCGGTGTTGAAGTGTGTTCGTACGACCAGTGTTCACTGTCCGGTATCGAAAGGCCCGAGATCGTCACCGCCAGGCGCGCGACCGGTACTGCCGGTCACGGCCTGTGATGCGCTCGGCGGCCAGCCGGCCGGACAGCAGCACCATCGGCACGCCGACCCCGGGCTGGGTGCCGGACCCGGCGAACACCACGTTCTCGAACGCCCGCGGCAGCGTCGGGAACCGGAACGGCCCGGTCTGGGCGACCGTGTGCGCGGCCGCGAACGGCGCGCCCGCGGCCAGCCCCGAGGCGGCCCAGTCGGCCGGCGTGACCAGCCGCTCCACCTCGATGCCGGCCCCGAAGCCGGTGTAGCCGCGGGCCTCCAGGGTGGCGATCAGCTCGTCCCGGTAGCGCGGGCCGGTGCTGGCCCAGTCGATGCCGGCGGTGAGGTTGGGCGTCGGCGCCAGCACGTAGTAGGTGTGCTTCCCGGCCGGGGCCAGCGCCGGGTCGGACCCGGACGGATTGGTGACCAGCAGCGACGGGTCGGACATGAGCCGGCCGTCGCGGATGATCTCGTCGAAGGTGCGGCGCCAGGCCCGGCCGAAGTGGATGTTGTGGTGCGCGATCTTGGTGTAGCCGGCGCTGGAGCCGATGTGCAGCAGCACGCACGACGGCGAGTACTTGAGTGACTTCAGCCGCCGCGGTGCTGCCTCGGGCGGCAGCAGGTCCCGGTACGCCACGGGCAGGTCGGGGTTGAGCACGACCGCGTCGGCCTCGATCCGCTCGCCGTCGGTGGTGATCACCGCCCGGGCCCGGCCGGTCACGACCTCGACCCGGGCCGCCTCGGTGCCGTACCGGAACCGGACGCCGTGCTTCTCCGCCGCCCCGGCCAGCGCCTTGGGCACCGCGTGCATGCCGCCGCGGGGGAAGAACACGCCGGCCACCGAGTCCATGTACGCGATCACCGCGTAGATCGCCAGGGCGTCGTGCGGCGAGACGCCGGCGTACATGGCCTGGAAGGAGAAGACGCGCTGGGTGCGCGGGTCCTTGAGGTAGCGGCCGACCGTGGGGGCCAGCTTGCTCAGCCCGCGCAGCTTCAGCAGCCGGAACAAGTCCGGGCCGACCAGCCCCAACGGCGAGTCCAGGTTGCGGTCGATGAAGGTCCGCATCTCGGCCCGGTACATCGCGCTGACGTAGTCGACGAAGCGCCGGTAGCCGGCCGCCTCGGCCGGCCCGCACACCCGCTCGATCTCGGCCGCCATCGCGTCCGCGTCCGAGCGCACGTCCAGGGTCGAGCCGTCCGGGTAGAAGGCCCGGTAGAGCGGGTCGACCGGGTCCAGGTCGAGCCAGTCCGCCAGGCGCTCGCCGACCGAGTCGAGCGCGTCCGCGATCAGCTCCGGCATGGTCAGCACGGTCGGGCCGGTGTCGAAGCTGTAGCCGTCCAGGTCGAGCCGGCCGGCCCGGCCGCCGGGCACCGGCTCCCGCTCCAGCACGGTCACCTCGCGCCCGGCGCCGGCCAGCCGCAGCGCCGCCGACAGTCCGCCCAGCCCTGCTCCGACCACGACCACCCGGTCCGTGGGACCCGCCACCGTACGCACGCCGCAACACTATGGCCGCCGGCCCGCCCGCGCTTGCCGGACCGGCCCATGGGGCAGCGCCCGATCAGGCCAGCCGGCGGTGGACCACGACCAGCAGCTGGGTCAGCCCGACCAGGCCGAGCACGATCCAGGCCACCGCGCCCAGGGTGGCGATGAGGTCGGTGTGCCCGGGCAGCAGGCCGCAGCCGAGGAAGAGGAAGGCGGTGAGGATGACCCGGGTCGGCCGCTCCCACACGGTGACGACGCCGACCTCGCCCATCCCCGCGTTGCCGGCCCGGGCCCGGGCGTACTCCTGCAGCACCATCAGCGAGCCGCCGGCCACGCACACCGGCCCGGGGGCGCCCAGCAGCCACAGCGCCAGCAGGTAGGCGCCGTCGGACAGCCGGTCGGCCAGCGAGTCGAGCACGTAGCCCCAGCGGGAGGTGCGGTCGGACAGGATCGCGACCGCCCCGTCCAGGTTGTCCAGCAGGCCGGCCACCACGACCACCGCGATCGCGACCAGCGGCCAGCGCCCGCCCGGGGCCGCGACGGCGGCGACCGCGGCCGAGACCAGCACCCCCCAGGCGGTCAGCGCGCCCGGGGACACCCCACGGGCGGCCAGCGGCCGCGCCACCGTGTACGCCAGGGTCAGCCAGCGCCCGGCCAGGCTGGCCGGCGCCGGCTCGTAGTCGCCGTGCAGCGGGGCCCACCGCTTGAGGTAGCCGGCCAGGTCCGGCACCGGCGCGGCCGGCCGGCGCGCGGTCGCGACGGTGAGGACGAGCACCGCCACGGCCGCGATCGCGAAGGCCGACCCGGTCAGCACCGCTGGGCTCAGGCTGATGCCCGCTTCGTGTCGAGACCGAGGGCTGCGTAGACCTCGCGCGTCGCCGTGGACCGGTTGAGCGTGTAGAAGTGCAGCCCCGGCGCGCCCTCGGCCAGCAGCCGCTCGCACAACGCGGTGGCGTGCTCGACGCCGACCCGGCGGACGGCGGCGGGGTCGCCGTCGACCGCGTGCAGCTCGGCCGCCAGGTCCTCGGGGAACGCGGCCCCGGACAGCTGGGCCGAGCGCTCGATGCCCTTGACGTTGGTGATCGGCATGATCCCGGCCAGGATCGGCACGTCGCAGCCGAGCGCGGCCACCCGGTCCCGCATCCGCAGGTAGTCCTCGGCCCGGAAGAACATCTGGGTGATGGCGAAGTCGGCGCCGGCCCGGCACTTGGCCACGAAATGGCGTACGTCGCTGTCCAGGTCGGGGGAGCGCGGGTGCTTCTCCGGGAAGGCGGCCACGCCGACGCAGTAGTCGCCGTGCGCCTTAACCAGGCGGACCAGCTCCTCCGCGTACTCCAGGCCCTCGGGGTGGCGGGTCCACTCGGCCAGCGGGTCGCCGGGCGGGTCGCCGCGCAGCGCCAGCACATTGCGGACGCCCGCCCCGGCCAGCCGGCCGACCACGTGGCGCAGCTCGGCGACCGAGTGGCCGACCGCGGTCAGGTGGGCCATCGGCAGCAGCGTGGTGTCGGTGGCGATCCGCTCGGTGATCTCCACGACCCGGTCCCGGTTGGACCCGCCCGCGCCGTACGTCACCGAGACGAACGAGGGGCGCAGCGGCTCCAGCTGGCGGATCGCCTGCCAGAGCTGGCGCTCGCCCTCGTCGGTCTTGGGCGGGAAGAACTCGAAGGAGAACGTGGGCCCACCGGCCGCGAGCCGGTCCCGCACTGTTCCGGTCATGGCGGTCAGCGTAGCCGTCCGACGCGCCCGGCTCTTCTCCCAACAGGCAGAGTCGGCGGACCTCCCCGATACTTCGCGCACAGATCCGCCGCCTACCCAGGAGCGTTCGTGACCTCGACGCAGGACCGAACCGGACCGGACCTCGACACGGGGCCGGGGGCGGTGCTGCGCCGGGAGGACCTGCAGGCCCGCCTGTGGGGCGCATTGGAGACCTTCCTGGACCGGCAGGACGCCCGGCTGTTCGCGGTCGGCTACGAGACCGGCGAGCTGGTGCGGGCCGTCCGGGAGCTGCTCATGGGCGGCAAGCGGCTGCGGCCGGCCTTCGGCTACTGGGGCTGGCGCGGCGTCGGCATGCCCGACGACGACCGGATGGTGACCGCGGCCGCGGCGCTGGAGCTGTTCCAGGCGTGCGCGCTGATCCACGACGACGTGATGGACCGCAGCGACACCCGGCGCGGGATGCCGGCCGCGCACCGGCGGTTCGGGGCGCTGCACGGCGCCTCCGGCTGGCGCGGGGACGGCGACTTGTTCGGCACCGGCGCGGCCATCCTGCTCGGCGACCTGTGCCTGGCCTGGACCGACGAGATGTTCTTCGGCTGCGGGATGGAGCCCGACCGGCTGCTGCGGGCCCGGCCGCTGTTCGACGAGATGCGCACCGAGCTGATGGGCGGCCAGTATCTCGACCTGCTGGAGCAGGCCACCGGTGGCGGCTCGGTGCCGCGGGCCCGGCGGGTCATCCACTACAAGAGCGCCCGCTACAGCGTGCTCCGGCCGATGCAGCTCGGCGCGGCCCTGGCCGGGGCGGACCGGTCGATGCTGACCGCGTACGAGGCGTACGGGATGCCGCTGGGGGAGGCGTTCCAGCTGCGCGACGACGTGCTGGGCGTGTTCGGCGACCCGGCCCGGACCGGCAAGCCGGCCGGCGACGACCTGCGCGAGGGCAAGCGCACGGTGCTGGTGGCGCTGGCGGCCCAGCGCGGCACCCGGACCCAGGGCCGGCTGCTGGAGCGCCACCTCGGCGACGCCGCGCTGGACCAGGCGGGGGTGCAGCGGCTGCGGGAGGTCATCGTGGCGACCGGCGCGCTGGGCGAGGTCGAGCGGATGATCGCGGCCTGCACCGAGCAGGCGCTGGCGGCCCTGGACGCCGCCGGCATCGACCCGGAGGCCGACGTGGTGCTCCGCGAGCTCGCGGCCGCCGCCACCACCCGCACCGTCTGACCCGCGCGCACCCTGCTGGCCGACCCGGAGGGGCCTGCTCACCCTGGCCGCGGGCCGGCCCGCTGGGACCGGCCGGGGGTGGCGACGGTCAGGCCGGGCCGATGAGGGTGTCGACGATGCGGGCGGACAGCACGACCAGCGGCAGCCCGCCGCCGGGGTGGGTCGACCCGCCGACCAGGAACACCCCGCCGACCGCGGACCGGTTCTGCGGCCGCAGGAACGCCGACCGGGCCCCGTTGGACGACGTCCCGTAGATGGCCCCGCCCGGGGCCCGGGTGGCCCGGCCCAGGTCGGCCGGCGTGATCACCTGCGAGAACAGCAGCCGGTCGGCGACCGGGAAGCCCCGGTTGACCAGCAGCCCCAGCAGCCGGCCCTCGTACGAGCCGGACAGCGCGGGGGAGTCCCAGTCCACCGCGCCCGGCCCGGTCCCGTGCCGGGGCGCGTTGACCAGGACGAACCAGGCCTCGTGCCCGTCCGGCCGGACCGCCGGGTCGTCCGGGGCGCTGATGTAGATCGTCGGGTCGGACACCGGCACGGCCGGAGCGCCGAAGATCGCGTCGAACTCGTCGTCGTACGAGGCCGGGAACAGCACGTTGTGGTGGGCCAGCCCGGGGGTGCGGCCGCGGACGCCGAGCAGCAGCACGAAGCCCGACAGTGACGGGGTGGCCCGGCGCAGCCGCCGCAGCGCCGCCGGCTGCGGCAGCAGGTCGCGGTAGACGTGGGCGGCGTCGGCGTTGGCGACGACCACGTCGGCCGGCAGCCGGCCGCCGTCGGCCAGCCGCACCCCGCTGGCCCGGCCGGCGTCGGTCTCGATCCGGATCACCTCGGCCCCGGTCCGGATGGTGCCGCCGAGCGCGGTGACCCGCCCGGCCAGCTCGTCGGCCAGGGTCCGCAGCCCGCCGCGCAGATACCAGCCGCCGAAGCGCTGCTCCACGTACGGGACCACGCCGAGGGCGGCCGGGGCCCGGCGCGGGTCGGAGCCGGTGTAGGTGGCGTACCGCTCGAAGAGCATGCGCTGGCGCGGGTCGGTGAGGTAGCGCTCGCCCAGCCAGCGCAGCGTCCGCCCGGGTGCGATCGTGCGCAGGTCGCCGACCCGGGTCGCCTGCCGGGCCAGGTCCCGGACCCCGCCGATCGGCGACTCCAGGAACGGGCGGCGGACCGCGTCCCAGATCTGCTCGGTGCGGGCGGTCAGCCGGCGCCAGTCCGCCCCGGCCGGCGGCCCGAACGCGGCGTCCATCCGGGCGCAGGTCTCGTCCAGGTCGCCGCCGGTGTCCAGCCGGGTGCCGTCCGCGAACCGGTGCCGGATCAGCGGGTCGAGCCGCTGCGGCCGCAGCCCGGCCGGCCACGGGTCGCCGGTGGCCGCGAACAGGTCGGCGAACACCTCCGGCATGGTGACCAGCGACGGGCCGGTGTCGAAGCGGAAGGTGCCGGCCTCGGTCTGCCGCTCGAACAGCCCCAGCTTGCCTCCGACGACCTCGGCCTGCTCGCACACGGTGACGGCGTGCCCGCCGGCCGCGAGCCGGGCCGCGGCTGCCAGCCCGCCCACACCGGCCCCGATGACGATGACCCGGCTCACGGGAGCTGCCGCCCCTTCCAGGTCAATGTCCCGGCCCGCTGATGCCGGATCGAACGCGCTGTGAGACCGGTGAACAACGCGACGGAGAGGGGATGGGCCAGGGCATCCGGCCAGGTCCGGCCGCCGGTCCGGCGCGCGGTCACCACCCGTCCGGTCACGCCGGCAGCGTATCCGGCTAATCCGATTCGACTTCCGGCCAGGGCCGCCAGCGGCGGCACCAGGTAGGCCAGCACGAGCAGGCCGGCCACCCCGGCCGCGCCGGCCGGAGACCCGAAGGCCGACCACAGTGACTTGGTGTAGCCGTCGCGCAGGGACGGCCAGCCGTCGTACATGCGGCAGTCGGCCAGCGCGGTCCCGTCCGCGACCCCGCCGCGGCCGCCGGCCCGCTTGACCGCCCGCAGCAGCGCGACGTCCTCGACCACCTCGGCCCGGACGCCCGCGTGCCCGCCGGCCTTCTCGTACGCGGCCCGGCGGACGGCCAGCAGCTGCCCGTTGGCGGCCGACAGCGACTCCCGGCCGGACCGCTCGGCCAGCCGCAGCGGCAGGAACGTCAGCCAGGACCACTGCAGCAGCGGCTGCACCAGCCGCTCGGCCGCGGTCACCGCGACCTGCCGCGGGTAGGGCGAGACCAGGTCGAGCTGGCCGAGCAGGCCGGCGGTCGCGGCGATCGCGCCCGGCCGCAGTCGCACGTCGGCGTCGAGGAAGACCAGCACGTCCGCGGCCGGGTCGGCGGCGTCGGCCAGTTGCTGGCAGGCGTGCGGCTTGCCCAGCCAGCCCGGGGGCAGCGGCCGCCCGGTCAGCACCCGGACCCCGAGTCCGCGGGCGAGGTCGCCGGTGCCGTCGGCCGACCCGTCGTCCAGCACGATCACCTCGTGCACGCCGTCCTGGGCCAGCACGGCGGTCAGGCAGTCCCGGACGTGGGCGGCCTCGTCCCGCATCGGGATCAGCACCGAGACCCGGGCCGGACCGGGCCCGGGCCCCGGGCGGCGCAGCAGGGCCGCGTTGACCGCGGCGTGCACGGCGCCGGCCGCGGCCAGCGCGCTGCCGGCCGCGACGACGGCTCTCACGCGACCCGGACCGGGCGGCGCAGGGACCGCAGCAGCGGCAGCGCGACCGTCCCCATCCCCAGCGCCCCCCACAGCGCCGCCGCGGGCAGCCCGAAGAACGCCGCCAGGGCCAGCACCGAGGAGAAGTAGGTCCACAGGTAGAGCCCGTACGGAACGGCGTCGGCCGGGGACGGGCGGACCGGCACGACCCGGTCGAGCACCAGCATGAGCAGCAGCGCGACCACGGCCCAGCCGGCGTAGTTGGTCAGCGGCACCGTCCCGACCCCGGGCAGCCCCGGGGACGGCGAGGCCCAGCGCCAGTGCCCGGCGTCGACCATCTGCGGGTCCAGGAACAGGTCCCAGGACGCCAGCGCGACCGCGGCCACCGCCACCCGGGCGGTCCGGGACCGGGTCAGCCGGGCCGCGACCAGCAGGGCCGGCCAGGCCATCATCACCCAGGCCAGCGGGATCACCAGCGGCACGCCCAGCAGCTTGGGCCCGAGCGTGCCGGCGTAGTCGTAGGTCCCGAACGGCACGCCGGTGGCGACGCCGATCGACTCGGCCAGCAGCCCGCCGCCGCCGGCCACCGCGAGCAGGCCCAGCGCCGCCCGCGGGCCCCGGGTCGCGTACGCGTGCACCAGCGAGGCGGCCGCGAACAGCAGCACGGTCGCGATGGTCAGGCCGTCGCGGGGGCCGCCTCGCGGGGTCAGCGGGTAGGCGACCTGGGCCAGCACCACGGCCCCGCCGAGCACGGCCGGCACCCCGGTCACCGCGGTCCGCCCGGAACTATCCATCCAGCGGCATCCGGACGCCGAGCACGGCGAACGGCCGGGCGTCGCCGGGGAAGAGGTGGTGCCGGAGCAGGTCGACGAACCCGAGCGACCGGTAGAGCCGCCAGGCCCGGGTGTCACCCTCCGGGGTGGACAGCAGCACGGCCGGCTGCTCCAGCCCGTCGACCAGGGTCTGGAGCAGCGCCCGCCCGGCCCCCCGGCCCTGGTACGCCGGCTTCACGTGCAGCTCGGACAGCTCGAACGCGCCCCGCAGCCACTGCTCGGCCAGGTCCGGCGCCAGCGCGGCCCGGACCTGGTCGTGCCACCACTGGCCGGGCGCGGCGGCGTACCCGTAGCCGAAGCCGAGCAGCTCGTCCGGGGCGCCGACCCCGTCGCCCTCGCCGAGCGCGGCCACGGCCCGGAAGGCAGGGCGGCGGGTGTGCGCGAGCGCGAACCCGGCCCGGTGCTGGCCGGCCTCGGCCGGGTAGCCCATCGCCTCGGCGTACACGGCCATCGCCTCGGGCATGCGCTCGCGCGCCTCCATGGGGCTCCAGCGGGTGATCTTCATGCCAGCGGGTCCCTGCCGTCGACCGATCCGTCAGCCGCCTCGACCGCGAAGCGGGCGAACAGCTCCTCCGAATACCACCGCGCCGGCGCCGTTCGCGCCACCACCTGCTGGTGCGCGGCGCCTGCGTAGGCGAACTCGCGCAGCGCCCGGGCCGAGTCCCACAGGCTGAACGTGCCCTGCAGCCCGACCGGGGCCTCGCCGATGCCGACCGCGAGCCGCAGCCCGGACCGGGTGGCGAGATCGGCCGACACCGGCGGCACCGCCCGCCAGAACGACCGGGACCGCGACGGCGCCAGCCGGGCCCGGGTCACCGCGGCCACCGGCCCGTCCCAGCGCCCCCCGGCCGGCGTGCCGAACGGCTCCCGGCCCGACCACCGGCCCCGCGCCGACAGCGGCCGCAGCTCGGCCCGCCAGGACTCCTCGGCCAGCCGGCCCCAGCGGGTGGCGATCGGCGAGCTCTCGAACGCCCGGGCCGAGGACCGGTCGACCCAGCTGGCCAGCAGCCCCCAGCGCCGGGGGTCGGCGTCCCGCGGGGTGAACGTGGCGCCGTCCCCGGTGCCGAGCAGCTTCGCGAACCGCACCCCCGGAGTCGCCCGCATCGCCCGCCGGTCCGCCCCCATCCGCAGCAGCGCGGCCGGCACGGCCCGCCGCGGCACCCGCCACAGGTGCAGCGTGACCAGCTCCGGGACGGGTTCGCGCATGTCGCAGACTGTAAGTCGGCCGCCGGGACGGCGCTCAGCCGACCTCGGCCGGGGTGCCGCCGGTGATCCGGACCAGCTCCTCGTACGTCGTCGGGAAGACCGTGTGCGGGATCCCGGCCGCGGCCCAGACCACCTCGTGGCCGGCCAGCGCCACGTCGACCAGGGTCCGCAGCGGGGCCGGGTGACCCACCGGCGCGACCCCGCCGATCGGCTGCCCGGTCGCGGCCCGGACGAACTCCGGCGTGGCCCGGGACAGCCCGCCGATCCCGAGCAGCGCCGCGACCTTGGCCGTATCGACCCGGTGGGCGCCGCTGGTCAGCACCAGCAGCGGCTCGCCCTCGGCGTCGAAGACCAGCGAGTTGGCGATCGCGCCGACCTCGACCCCGAGCTGCTCGGCCGCCAGCGCGGCCGTCCGTACCTCCGCGGCCAGCTCCACGACCTCGCCGGTCGCACCGGCCGCCGCCAGCGCCTCGGTCACCTTCCGCACCCCCGGGTGCCCCGTCTTCGTCACCGGCCCACCCTAGGACCTCCTGTCCTTCCGCTGGGGGTGTCCTGTTCGCCCCGGGATCACTAGCGTGATGCCCGGTTCGGCCGGACTGTGGCCGGCAGCACGGCGTGAATGAGGGGTGGGGTCAGCGTGGACCTGGACCGGCGGCAGTTCCTCGCGGGTGCGGCGACGGTCGCCGGTGCGACGGCGATCGGGGTGACGGCGAGCGCCGGTCCCGCGGCGGCCCGCACCGGCGACGTCGATGCGAACGGGCCGTTCGCGCTGGGGGTGGCCAGCGGCGATCCGCTGCCGGACTCGGTGATCCTGTGGACCCGGCTGGTCCGCGACCCGTTCGACGCGTCGTCGCTGCCGCGGCACCCGCTTCCGGTGCACTGGGAGGTGGCCCGGGACGCGGGCTTCCGGCACGTGGTCCGGCGCGGCACCGCGCTGGCCCGCCCGGAGCTGGCCCACTCGGTGCACGTCGACGTCCGCGGCCTGGAGCCGGCCCGCGAGTACGTCTACCGCTTCCGCTCCGGCCGCCACCTCAGCCCGGCCGCCCGGACCCGGACCGCGCCGGCCGCGCACGCCGACCCGCGCCGGCTGCGGATCGGCATCGTCAACTGCCAGGACTACCAGAACGGCTACTGGCCGGCGTACTGGAGCCTGGCCGACGAGGACCTCGACGCCGTCTTCCACCTGGGCGACTACATCTACGAGTACGACCCGGACAGCCGGTTCGCCGACCGCCGGCACACCACCCCGGACACGCCCGGCCTGGACCAGCTGCAGACCCTGCGCGACTACCGCGCCCGGCACGCGCTCTACAAGCTCGACCCGGCCCTGCAGGCCGCCCACCGGGCCTTCCCGTGGGTGCTGACCTGGGACGACCACGAGGTCGAGAACGACTACGCCGACCTGGTCGACGAGGTCGCCGACAGCGGGGCCCGGAAGCAGACGCCGGCCCAGTTCTCGGTCCAGCGGGCCCACGCGTACCAGGCCTACTACGAGCACATGCCGATCCGCGCGCCCTACCACCTGGGGGCGCCGGACTTCCGGATCTACCGGCGGCTGCGGTTCGGGCGGATGGCCGAGTTCTCCGTGCTGGACACCCGGCAATACCGGACCGACCAGCCGGGGGTGAACACCGACGACTTCGCGCCGGCGGCGGTCGGCCAGGCGAACACCGCCGGCACGCTCACCGGCGGCCCGCAGGAGCGCTGGCTCAAGGGCAACCTGGCCGGCTCCCGGGCCCGCTGGAACGTGATCGCCCAGCAGGTCATGCTCAGCCAGCTGCACTTCCCCGACCCGACCCAGACCACGCCGACGGTGTTCGGCAACATGGACCAGTGGGACGGCTACGTGCCGCAGCGGACCCGGCTGC
>DATDKW010000136.1:0-11434 GCA_036519715.1 Mycobacteriales bacterium | reverse complement strand
TCACCCGCCAAGCGAGAAGGGCGACGGGATGACAGCGCTGACCCTCACCGGCGTCACCAAGGCGTTCGGCTCGACCCGGGTGCTGCAGGGGGTCGACCTGCACGTGCCGGCCCGCACGCTGACCGCCGTGCTGGGGCCGTCCGGCTGCGGCAAGACCACGCTGCTGCGGCTGGTGGCCGGGTTCGACGACCCCGACTCGGGAACGATCTCGCTGGCCGGCGCGGTGGTGGCCGGGCAGGGGCGGCCGCGGCCGCCGCAGCACCGCCGGGTCGGCTACGTGCCGCAGGAGGGGGCGCTGTTCCCGCACCTGTCGGTGGCCGCCAACGTGACCTTCGGGCTGCCCCGGCGGTCGCGGTCGGCGGCGACCGTGGCGGAGTTCCTGGACCTGGTCGGGCTGGACCCGGCGCTGGCCAAGCGGCACCCGCACGAGCTGTCCGGCGGCCAGCAGCAGCGGGTCGCGCTGGCCCGGGCGCTGGCCCCGAACCCGTCGATCGTGCTGCTGGACGAGCCGTTCTCGTCGCTGGACGCCGGGCTGCGGGAGTCGACCCGCCGGGCCGTGGCCGAGGCGCTGACCGCGGCCGGGGCGACGGCGGTGCTGGTCACCCACGACCAGGCCGAGGCGCTGTCGATGGCCGACCAGGTCGCGGTGATGCGGCAGGGCCGGCTGGTGCAGCTGGACGCGCCCGAGACCGTCTACCGCTCGCCCTCGGACGCCGGCGTGGCCGGGTTCGTCGGGGAGGCGGTGCTGCTGCCGGCCTCGGTCTCGGCCGGGTACGCCACCTGCGAGCTGGGGTCGCTGGCGGTGCGGGGCGAGGTGTCGGGCCCGGCCCGGGTGCTGCTCCGGCCGGAGCAGCTGGTGCTGTCCGCGGACGGGGCCGGGGTCCGGGCCCGGGTGCGGGACGTGAGCTACTTCGGGCACGACGCCGCCGTCCGGCTGGAGCTGCTGCCCGGCGGCACCGAGGTGCTGGCCCGGGTGGCCGGGCACGACCGGCCGGAGCCGGGGTCGGTGGTCCGGCTGACCGTGGCCGGGGAGGCCCTGGCCTACCCGTCCGCCGGGGACAGCCCGGCCGAGGTCCTCGTCCCCGAGATCCCGCAGACCGCGTGACTTTCTGATCCCCGGCCGCGCCGGGGACGCCGGTCCTCCTGGCGGAGGAGGGGGAACCGTCCTGCGGACCGACGCGCGGTCCCGCGCGCCGCAGCAGAGTCGGGGCCATGGACAGAACCCCACAGATCCTGATCGTCGGCGGCGGCTACGTCGGCATGTACACCGCGCTGCGGCTGCGCAAGAAGCTGCGCCGGGGCGAGGCCACCATCACCGTGGTCGACCCGGCCTCGACGATGACCTACCAGCCTTTCCTGGCCGAGGCGGCGGCCGGCTCCATCGAGCCGCGGCACGTGGTGGTGCCGCTGCGCAAGGTGTTGCACGGCTGCGAGGTGGTCACCGGCCGGGTGACCGCCGTCGACACCGGCAACCGGGTCGCGACCGTCGAGTCGGCCGCCGGGGAGCAGGTCCGGCTGGCCTACGACGAGCTGGTGCTGGCTCCCGGCTCCATCTCCCGCACGCTGCCGGTGCCCGGCCTGGCCGAGCACGCGATCGGCTTCGGCACGCTCGCGGAGGCGGTGCACCTGCGCAACCACATCCTGTCCCGGCTCGACGCCGCCTCCGGCGTGGCGGATCCGGAGCACCGGCGGGCGCTCCTGACCTGCACCGTCGTCGGCGGCGGGTACTCCGGGATCGAGGTGCTGGCCGAGCTCGAGGACCTGGCCCGGTATGCGCTGCGCTACCACCCGCACCTGCGCCCCGACGACCTGCGCTGGGTGCTGGTCGAGGCCGGCGACCGGATCCTGCCCGAGGTCAGCCTCCCGCTGGCCGAGTACACCGTGCAGCGGCTGCGCGACCGGGGCATCGAGGTCCGGCTGGGGACCCGGCTCGAGTCGGTCGCCGGTGGGCACGTCCGGCTCTCCGACGGGGACTCGTACGACGCCGGGACGGTGATCTGGACCGCGGGCGTCCGGGCCAACCCGCTGGCCGGCCGGCTGGGGCTGCCGGTGGACAGCCGCGGCCGGATGGTGTGCACGGCCGAGCTGCAGGTCTACGGCGTGCCGGGACTGTGGGCGGCCGGGGACGCGGCGGCCGTGCCGGACCTCTCGGTCGAGGACCCGGACGCGCTGTGCGGGCCGAGCGCGCAGCACGCGGTGCGGCAGGCCAAGCGGCTCGCGGACAACCTCGTGGCCACGCTGCGCGGCCGGCGGCTCCGGCCGTACCGGCACGCGTACGCGGGCTCGGTGGCCAGCCTCGGCCTGCACAAGGGCGTCGCGGAGGTGTACGGGATCAAGCTGCGCGGCTGGCCGGCGTGGATGATGCACCGGCTCTACCACCTCAGCCGGATGCCGACCCTCAACCGGAAGGCCCGGGTGCTCGCGGACTGGGCGCTGTCCTTCCTGTTCCGGCGCGAGGTCGTGGCCCTCGACCAGTTGGAGCACCCGCGGCAGGACTGGGAGCATGCGACCGGTGAGCAGCTCCGCTCCGTCGCCTGAGCCGGCCGGCCCGGACCGCCCGGCCTCGCTGCCGGCCGCGTCCGGGCCGCCGTGGCTGGAGCGGACCGACCGGTGGCTGCGCCGGCACCCCGGCCGGGTCGATCTCGGCCTGGCCCTGCTGCTCGGCATCCCGCTGGGCGCGCTGTCGGTCTCGTCGGTCGACCGGGACCGCTGGGGCTGGGCCGCCGTGCAGATCGCCTGCGCCGTGCTGGTGCCCGTGGCGCTGGTCGCCCGGCGGGCGGCGCCCGCGCTGTCCTTCGGCGCCGTCTCGGTGCTGCTGGCGGTCAGCGAGCTGGCCCCGGCCCTGCGGCCGGACACCCCGTTCCTGCCGGCCGCCGCGCTCTTCCCGATCGCGCTGTACTCCTACTGCGCGTACGGCGGCCGTCGCGCGGCGCTGCGGGGCGGGCTGGTCGGCGCGGCCGGGGCCGTGCTCATCACCGGCCGCTGGCTGGCGCAGGCCACCGCGACCGAGCGCTGGCAGGCCGACACGGTGCTCGGCCGGCTGCTGCTGCTGGGCTTCCTGCTGGCGGTGGTCGCCGCCGGGTGCAGCTTCGGCATCTTCCGGACCGTGCGCACGGTCTACCTGGCGACGCTGGAGGACCGGGCGCGACTGGCCGAGTCGGAACGGGAGGAGCGCGCGCGACGGGCGGTGCTCGACGAACGGGCCCGGATCGCGCGCGAGATGCACGACGTGGTGGCGCACTCCCTGTCGGTCATCGTCAGTCAGGCCCAGGGTGGTGCGTACGTGGCCGCCAGCCGGCCGGAACGCGCGGTGCAGGCGCTGGAGACGATCGCCGAGACCGGCCGGGAGGCGCTGGCCGACATGCGCGGGCTCCTCGGGGTGCTGCGGGCCGACCGGACCGGACCAGCCGGGGCCGACCCGGCGGCTCCGGCGGCTCCGGCGGCCCCGGCGGCCCCCGCGGAACCGCAGCCCGCCCTGGCCGACCTGCCGGACCTGATCGCGCGGGTGCGCGCGGCCGGGGTGCCGGTCGAGCTGGGCGGAAGCGGGACGCCGCGCCGGCTCGGCGCCGCCGCCGCGCTCGCCGTCTACCGGCTGGTGCAGGAGTCGCTCACGAACACGCTGAAGCACGCCGGTCCGGACGCCCGGGCCGACGTACGGCTGGACTGGACCGAGGAGGAGCTGACGGTGACGGTCACCGACGACGGGTACGGGCAGACCCCCGGGCCGGGCGGGGGGCAGGGGCTGGCGGGCATGCGCGAGCGGGCCGCCGTGGTCGGCGGCCGGGTGTGCGCCGGGCCGCGTCCGGGCCGGGGTTTCGCGGTCGAGGCCCACTTCCCGGTCGCCCGGTCATGATCCGGGTCTTCCTGGTCGACGACCAGGAGCTGGTCCGGGCCGGGTTCGCGATGGTGGTCGACGCCCAGCCGGACATGCGGGTGGTAGGCGAGGCCGGCGACGGCGGGGAGGCGCTCGCCCGGCTGGCCGCGACCGCCGCCGACGTCGTACTGATGGATGTGCGGATGCCCCGGATGGACGGCGTGCAGGCCACCGCCCAGCTCGTCGCGACCGGCCTGCCGGCGAAGGTCATCGTGCTGACGACCTTCGACCTGGACGAGTACGCCTTCGCCGCGCTGCGGGCGGGTGCCAGCGGCTTCCTCCTCAAGGACGCCCGCCCGGATGCCGTGCTGGAGGCGATCCGCACGGTGCACCGCGGCGACGCGGTGATCGCCCCCTCGACCACCCGGCGGTTGATCGACCGGGTCGCCGCCGACCTGCCCGCTCCCCGGCCCGGGCCGGATCCGCTGGACGTGCTCACCGAGCGGGAGCGGCAGGTGCTGCTGGAGATCGCCCGCGGCGCGTCGAACGCGGAGATCGCGGCCCGGCTGTACCTGTCCGAGACGACCGTGAAGACCCACGTGGGACACATCCTGGGCAAGCTGGGGCTCCGCGACCGGATCCAAGCCGTGATCCTGGCCTACGACAGCGGGCTGGTCCGGGCCGCCGGCTGAGCGACCCGGACCGGACCCGCTCAGTCGGTGGGCATCCCGAACGGGTACGCCACCGGGGCCGGGTCCATGTGGTGGGCGGCGCAGAAGTCGTCGCGTTCGGCCCGGCCGGACCCGACCGGCGGGTAGGTCAGGGCGGTCGAGTAGAACGTGGCCTGGCTGATCGAGTTGGCGTCGATGGTCGCGGTCACCGTGGGCCGGGTCAGCGCCGGGGCCAGCGCGATCAGCTCGGCGTTGCGCCAGGCCTGCTCGCGCCAGCCGTACATGAGGTTGCCGAGCGCGACCGCGTCGAGGTTGAGCGGCAGGGTGCTGTCGTCCATGGTCGCGTCCAACCGGGCCGACAGCTCGGCGACCAGCGGGTTGGTCACCGAGTTGAGCAGCTCGTCGATCTTGTCGTAGTCGGGCTTGGCCGAGGTGCCGTCGGCCCGGGTCAGCCCGGCCGCGGCCATGGCCAGCGCGAGGTCGTGGTTGATGTGGGCGTTGAGGCCGAGCAGGAAGTTGCCGCTCCCCATGAACTTGCGGTCCCGGGCCCCGTCGAACGCGATCTTCCAGGCCTCCGGCACGGCGGCCGAGGTGCTGTCGGCGCTCCAGGCGTCGAAGGCGCGCAGGTAGTACTTGGCGAAGACGGCGACGGCGTGGTTGGTCCACCCCGGGTCGACGTAGTAGCCCGGCTGCCGGGCCGACCACGCGTACGTCTCGGTCACGCGGAGGTAGGTGAGCGCGAACAGGGCCTGGTCCGAGCAGGTGTCCCGGAGCGGCTCGTAGCGGCGCTCCATCTCCCGGACGACCGCGTCGATGCAGGTCACCTTGCCGGACACGCACACGTTGGAGCTGCCCGGGTCGTAGCCGTCGCTGAGGCCGGGCAGTAGCTGCGCCCACGGGACGAACGCCGGATCGGCGGACGCGCGGCGCTGGACCGTGGCCACCCCGGCGACGGTGGCGACGAGGGCCAGCACCAGCGCGGCGATGAGCGGTCGCAGACGAGCGGCGGACAACGGATCCTCCAAGGTTGGTCACGAACCTCAGGCCGAGCGGTGGAACTGTACGCCCTTGCATCAGCAGTGCGCCAGCTTCGGTAAGGGCTTGTGGAGTGTTCCCCGGAACGGCCGGTTCAATGATCCGGGTCGGCCGGCAGGACGCCCCGGTCGACCGCGCGCTGCAGGGCGGCGTGGTCGGCCTCGGTCTGGTCCGCGTACGCCCGGGCGAACCGGCACAGCGCCTCGTCCAGCATCGCCCCGTGTCCGACGTAGCCGGCGATGATCGACGCGCCGCTGGTCCGGGCGTGACCCTTGGCCAGCAGCGACCCGCACACCCCGGCGTAGTCGGCCAGCGCGGCCGCGTCGATCCCGTCGACCGTGATCGCGCCTTTCATGTCGCGGAACTGGCGCACGTAGTACTGGTGGTCACCGACCGTGGTCCAGCCCAGCAGCGGGTCGCTGACCGTCTGCAGCGCCTGCTGGTATTCGACCACCCGCTGGCCCTGGTGCGCGTGCCAGGCCTGGTCGCCGTGCACGTACGGGCCCAGCACCGAGCGGCGGGCCTGCTTCAGCTGCAGGAAGAGCACGTCGTCCGGGGAGCTGCCCTCCAGCAGGGCTACGTACGCCCGGAGGCCGACCGAGCCGACCCCGACCACCTTGTGGGCCAGGTCGACCAGCGTGTAGCCGCCCAGGATGCGGGCCCAGTGCGGCGGCAGCGTGCGCAGGTAGTCGTCCAGGCCGGCCGCGAGCAGCTCGGCCACCTGCGCGGTCGGCCGGGTGATCAGCGGCGGCTCCTGCACGATCCGGCGGGCGCCGTCGCGCTGCTCGGTGAACCGCGGCAGCGCCCGGTCACTGGTCCGTTTCCGGGCCTGCCGGGCCGCCCGCTTGACCTCCCTGCGCAGCGCCGGGCTGGCCCCGGCGCCGAGCTGGTCGACGTCCAGCCGCTGGAACGAGCGGGCCAGCAGCGGCTCCTCGGCCAGGTAGCGGACCTGCTGCCGATAGGCCCCGGTGCAGCGGGCGACCGCGTCCGCGCACTGGCGCTCGGTCGAGCCGTTCTGCCGGCCGGCGACCCAGACGCTGGTGGCCAGCCGGCGCAGGTCGCCCTCCCAGCTGCCCGGGTGGGCCTCGTCGAAGTCGTTGAGGTCGAAGACCAGCTCCCGCTCGGGCGAGGCGTAGAAGCCGAAGTTGCCCAGGTGGGCGTCACCGCAGACGACCGGCGTGATCCCGGTGGCGGGCAGGGTGGCGAAGTCGTCGGCCATGATCCCGGCCGTGCCGCGCAGGAACGCGTACGGCGAGGAGACCATCCGGCCGATCCGGACCGGGATCAGCCACGGCACCCGGCCCTCGTGCGAGGCGATGATCCGGTCGATCGGGTCGGGCCGGTCGGCGGCCGGGACCCAGTCGCCGATCGAGGACCGCGGCGCCTGCTTGCGCAGCGCCTTGCCCAGCCCGTACCGCTCGGCCCGGGGCGTGGTCGCGATCCGCAGCGAGCGGAACTCGGCGCTGTCCAGAGGTCCGGGCTCACCCACACCCGCGACTCTACGGACGACCGCTACCGCGGCGGCAGCTCCTGCAGCGACCAGGTGTTGCCGTCCGGGTCGGCGAAGCGGACGAACTTCCCCCACGCCTGCTCGTCGACCTCGCTGGCGTCGACCCCGCGCCCGACCAGCTCGGCCCGGGCCGCGGCCGCGTCGGGGACCACCATCATGACGCCCTGGAGCGAGCCCGGCGCCATGGTCGAGATCCCCTCGCCGAAGGCGATCGAGCAGGCCGATCCGGGCGGGGTCAGCTGCACGAACCGCAGCTGCGGGCTCACCCGCTGGTCGTGGTCGGCGTGGAAGCCGACCTGGTCCACGTAGAACGCCTTGGCCCGGTCGGTGTCGCTCACCGGCACCAGCACGACCTCGATCCTCATCTCCATGCCGATGAACCTAGGGCCTGTCTCCCAATCGGCGGTGGATGCGGGCGGCGTCCACGTGGCGTCCGGCAAGGCGGAGGAGCCGGCCGATACCGGGGTTGTAGCGGCCGGCTCCTCCAACGCGGCCGGTCGTCATCTGGGCGTCGCCCGCGCCGCCGGTCGGTTGGGAGACAGGCCCTGGAGGTGGGGTCGGACAAATTTCGGGGTACCGGTCCTCGGTGACCACCGAGGCGGAGCCGGGCTGTCCCAAGCGGATGGTGTACGGCCCCTGCGGCGGCGTGCGGGCCGACCTGAGCTGCGAGCTCGGCGACCGGCCGTGCCCCTTCACGACCCGCCCGCAGCTGCGCTGGGACGGACCGCCGGTCGCGCCGGCGCCGGTGGACGTGCCGCTGGTGCTGACCGACCTGACCGTCCGCCCGTACGACCCGGGCTCGGTCCGGCGGGTGGTGAAGATCCTGGCCCCGGTCTCGGACGGGCTGCTGGTCGGCGAGCACCACAACCGGCCCGACCTGCCGCCGACCCTGTTCGCGACCGAGGTGCTGGCCGCCGGCGGCCGGCCCTGGACGACGCTGACCTGCCGGGACCGCAACCGGATCGTGCTGGAGCAGGAGCTGGTCGGGCTGCGCGCGCTGGGCGTGGAGGGGGTGCTGTGCGTGACCGGCGACGCCCGCGGCCAGGGCGTGCGGCCCGACGTCACCCAGGTCTTCGACCTGGACGGCACCCGGCTGGCCGCGCTGGCCGCCTCGCTGGGTGTGCCGGTCGCGGTGCCGGAGGCGCCGGACGCGCCGCCGGTCGCGCTGCGCCCGGACCGGGTGGCGCAGAAGCAGCGGGCCGGGGCCGCGCTCTGCGTGCTCAACCACGTGGGCACGCCGGAGCGGGTGGGCCGGTTCGTGGCCGCGGCCCGCGCGGCCGGCGCGACGCTGCCGTTCGTCGCCGCCGTGGCCGTCTACACCGATGCGGAGTCGGCCCGGGTGCTGCAGCGGTTCCCGGGGCTGGCGATCGACCCGGCCGCGGTCGCGGCGGTGCTGGCGTCCCCCGACCCGTTCGCGGCCGGGGTGGACGCGGCCGTGGTCGAGGCCGAGGCGCTGCTGGCGATCCCGGGCGTGGCCGGGGTCAACCTCTCCGGCCTGGGCCGCAGTGGCGGCGAGGAGGCCGCCGCGGAGGCCAAGGCGGCCATCGCCGTGCAGATCAGGCAGCGAGTGGGAGTGGCGTCGTGACCGAGATCCTGGAAGACGAGTTCGACCTGGTGGCGACGTGGACCGAGGAGGTGGTGGCGGAGCTGGGCGAGGAGTTCGCGATCGCCGCCGCCTGCCGCGGGTCCGGCAGCCCGGCCAGCCTGGCCTGGCTGGCCGAGGCCCTGGAGGTGCCGCTGGTGCACCGGATGCTCGACGCCGGGGCCGGCATCGGCGGCCCGGCCGCCTGGCTGGCCTCCCGCTTCCACGTCACCCCGGTCTGCGCCGAGCCGATGCGCGGTGCAGCCCGGGCCAGCCACCGGCTGTTCGGCCTGCCCGCGGTCGCGGCCGGCGGGCAGGCGCTGCCGTTCCCGGACGGCACCTTCGACGCGGCCTGGGCCCTGGGCGTGCTCGACACCGCCGGGGACAAGGCCGCCCTGCTGGCCGAGGTGCGCCGGGTGCTCGGCCCGACCGGCCGGCTCGGCCTGCTCGCCTTCGTCGCCGCCGGCCCGCTGCCGCCGCCGCTGCCGGAGGGCAACGAGTTCTCCACCGGGCCGGAGCTGGACGGGCTGCTGCAGGCGGCCGGCTTCCAGGTGCTGCAGACCGTGCCGGCCCCGTCGCTGCGGGACGCGCCGGTGGCCTGGCAGGTCCGGTCCAACCGGGTCGAGGAGCTGCTGGCCGAGCGGCACGCCGGCGACCCGCGCTGGGACGCCGCCGAGGAGCAGAGCGCCCGGATCGGCACGCTCATCTCCGGCGGCCACCTGCTGCCGACCCTGCTGCACGCGGTGGCCGTATAGCTTGCCGTCATGCGTCCTTTCCGGTTCCTGGGTCCGATCGGCGACGGCGCCGGGGAGCGCGTGGTCGGGGCCCGCGCGCTCGCCGCCGAGGCCCGCAAGGCCGAGTCGATCGGCCTGGACGTGCTCATCCGGTCCGACCACCTGCTCGAGCAGCACGCGCCGCTGCCGGTGCTGGCGGCCGTGGCCGCGGTGACCGAGCACGTCCGGCTGGCCACGTTCGTGCTCAACGTCGACCTGCGGCACCCGGCCGTGCTGGCCCAGGAGCTGGCCAGCATCGACGTGATCTCCGGCGGCCGGCTGGAGATCGGCATGGGCGCCGGCTGGAACCAGCCCGAATACGCGGCCATCGGCCTCCCGTACGACCCGGTGCCGGTCCGGGTGGCCCGGCTGGCCGAGGCCGTCCGGGTGCTCAAGGGCTGCTTCGGCCCGGAGCCGTTCTCGTACCGGGGGGAGCACTTCACGATCACCGGCCACGACGGTTATCCCAAGCCGGTGCAGCGGCCGCACCCGCCGCTGTTCCTGGGCGGCGGCGGCCGGCGGACGCTGAGCCTGGCCGGGCGGGAGGCCGACATCGTCGGGCTGGCCCCGCGGCCGGGCGACCCGCGCAGCTACACCGCGGCCGGGACGGCGGAGAAGATCGGCTGGGTCCGGGAGGCGGCCGGCGACCGGTTCGACGCGCTGGAGTTCAACGCCTACCCGTCCGGCGGGCCGGTGGTGATCACCGACGACGCCCGGGGCGCGGCGGCCGAGCGGGCCCGGCAGCTCGGGCTGAGCGTCGATGAGGTGCTGGATTCGCCGCACGTCTACATCGGGTCGGTGGCCGGGCTGACCGAGAAGATCCTGGGGCTGCGGGAGCGGTTCGGGATCACCAGCATCATGCTCGACGACTACGAGGCGGCGGCGCCGATCATCGAGCGGCTCAAGAACTGAGCCCGGCCCGGTCCAGCAGGTACGCCGTGAGCGGCAGGTAGAGCCGCGGGTCGACGTTGTCGTCCAGCGGCACGCAGGACAGCACCTTGCCCTCGGCCTCGCCGGCGAACAGGGCCGGATCGTTGCAGTCGGCGTACCCGACCGTGTCGATGCCCGCCTCCCCGGCCGCCCCGGCCCAGCCGTGGTCGGCCACGACCAGGTCCGGCGGCGTGTCCAGGTCGGCCAGGGCGGCCTCCATGAGCAGCGGCGAGTGGGTGTGCTTGAGGGTGCCGGCCGGGGAGCGCAGCACGCCGACCCGGTCGACCCAGTCCAGCGTGCCGGACTGCTCCCCCAGCTCGGGCACCTCCGGGTGGGCCCAGCCCTGGGCGGCGGTGAGCACGGTGCAGCCGGCGGCGGCCAGCCCGCGCGCGACCGCGGTGTGGGTCGGTCGCAGCCCGACCGGGTGGCCGGTGGCGACCAGCACCCGCTCCTGCCGCCGGGCCGCCAGCCCGATCCGGTCGGCCATCGCGTCCAGCCGGTCCAGGGTCAGGTCGGGGTCGATGGTGTCCTGCCCCCGCACGTGCCCGGGGTCGGCGACGACGCCGCAGCGCTCGGCCATCAGCGCCAGCACGTCCTCGTACGACCAGCGCCCGGTCAGCCGCAACCCGAACCGGTAGAGCGGCTCGCCCCGGCTCATCCGGCCGAAGTTCTCCAGGTTGTTCTGGCGCGTGGTCGCCACCTCGCCGGCTATCCGGGAGGTGACGAGGTGGGCGCGGAGCTGGTCCCGGGTGGGCGTCTCGGCGATGGTCGTCACCGGTCCACGCTATGTGGCCACGGCGGGGCCCGCGGCCGAACCGTGGGAGACCGGCGTCACGTCGCCGCCGCACCGGGCGGCCGGTAGACAGAGCCCAGGTCATGCGGCGCACGATCGGCGGGCTGCTGGTGCTGCTGGTGCTGCTGGTGGCGCTCACGGTGGCGCAGAAGGCCCGCGGGTCGGCGCCGCGGGTGCAGGGCCGATCGGTGACCGTCCTGTTCGGGCTGCTGGCCGGCTTCACCACGATGGTGGCCAACGCGGCCGGCCCGGTGATGTCGATCTACCTGCTGGCCACCGGCACCAGCATGATGACGTTCCTCGGCACCGGGGCCTGGTTCTACCTC
>DATDKW010000135.1:0-19760 GCA_036519715.1 Mycobacteriales bacterium | reverse complement strand
CAAGATCGTCGCGCAGGTCTTGCGGAACACGTGCGACGTGACCTAGGAAAAGCCGGCCGCGTCCCGTGCCTCCCGGAATGCCCGTGATGTGTTGCTGGGATCACGCCGGCCGCCCACGGCGTCCGGGAACACCGGTCCGAGCGCACCCGGGTGCGGCCGTCGCCGCCGCAGCATGGTCACCGCGAAGGCGGCAGCGGCAGGCTGCGGTCGTCGCCTGCTTTCAGCCGGCGCCCCGGCGCAGGCCCTCGCCCTGATCCGGATCAGCTTCCAGTCCACCTCGACCGTCGCCGTGTCCAGGTCGACATCGGACCAGGCGACCGCCAGTGCCTCACCGATCCGGAGACCGGTCGCCAGCATCCAGCGGATGAGGTCCAACAGGTCTCGCGCGATCGCCTGCCGGCTGTGGACGATGGCCAAGGACGGCGGCGTGAGAGTCGGGAAGACCGCGGGATGGGCAGTCACCGTGTCCGGAACGCCCTTGTCACCGCGGAGGCCGGCTGCGTCAGGTGGTACGCGTCCCAGCGACAGGTCTCCGCACACGCTCGGCACACCGAGGCGCGCCGGGTGCCGCACGGCTTGTGGAGGACAGCGTCCGGCAGGTCCTCGGTGTCCAAGGACTCGACCACTTCACCGGTCCGCTTGTCGACCGTGGTGGAGGTACCCGGCAGTCGGACGGGTCGGGTACAGCCGTGCGCCCGAGCGGCGTGCGCCTGCCACTGGGCGAAGTCCGGCCGCAGCACACGGCTCAGGATCGAGTCGGCTGACCCAGGGAGGATGTCGACACCCAGCGGGGACGACGCGACCGAGGCAGCGAGCGCGACTGGACTCGGGCGGCGATATCGACGTCGAGCACGTCAGTACCTCCGTCCGGGTAGTAGGCACAGGTCTGGTGACGAGGCACCAGCAGGAGGACTATCGGCGGAGTGACCGGCATGTTCAGCGGATCGGATCGAGTGCTCCGGCGCGGTGCTGAGCGCTGGGAGCGATCTGCACGGGAGCGCTTGGATGATGCGGAGCCGGCGGATGGCGGGGAGTCGAAGCCGGGTGACGACACGACCGGGGGTCGCCATCGCGTCGAGGCGACCAAGCAACCGCCCTGGCGGCATCGACCCCGTGCACCGCTGGAGAGCGGCCTGCACCGGCTCTATCTGACCGGGGCGTGGTTGGTCGTGGCGCTGCTGTGGGCCGGCGGTGCCGCCGCGATCACCGGCCCGTCCGTGACCTCCAGGATGGGTGGCGTCCTCACCCTTGCCTCCGGCGTGTTCCTGGTGTCGGCCGTAGGGCTCTACTTGCGCAGGCCGGTCAAGCGCTGAGAGCGTGCGCCGAACGAGCGCAGTCATGATGACCAGCCAGTACCGGGCGGCGGGTTCGGCAGAGTAGGTGAGCCGGCCGAGCTGACCGGGCGGACGCCGGGACAGGGCGTCCGATGATCGGCGAGATGCTTGGCGATCTCCTTGCCGATCTGCTGGCGCCGGACCTCAGCGGGGCCAAGGAGAGGCGGGCCCTCCGCCGGCCGAGAATTCTGCGTTCGGTGAGCGGCTGGTCTGCGCGCGGCCGGACCGGGTGCTGGTGCGACTGCCACACGCGACGGAGAGCAGGCGAGGCGTGCCGACGTACCGGGTGGTCCTCGTCCTTTCCGTGGGCGACCATCGATCGGTCCTCGGTGCACCGACAGCCTTCGGGCGCTTGCTCGCCGACGCCCTCCTGCCCCGGGTCTGACCCACGCCCCGGACCGGGGCGGTGGAGGTCAGGGGGCGGCGGGCTGGCGGCGGTCGGCGGTGGTGGTGAGGGTGGCGGCGATGTCGTCGAGGGCGCCCGGGACCAGGCGGTAGTAGGCCCACTTGCCGCGCTGCTCGCGTACGAGGAGGCCGGCGTCGACCAGGACCTTCATGTGGTGGGACACCGTCGGCTGGGACAGGGCCACCGGGGCGGTCAGGTCGCAGATGCAGGCCTCGCCCTCCGGCTGCGCGGCGACGAGGGACAGCAGCCGTAGCCGGGTCGGCTCGGCCAGTGCCTTCAGCAGCCGGGCCAGCCGCTCGGCGGACGCCTGGTCCAGCGCGCCTCCGGTCACGGGCGAGCAGCAGGCCGCCAGGTCGGTCAGGGTCGGCGCGGTCGGCATGCCGCCAGGATGCCACAAGTATTGACACCCGTCGATGCGAGAGGCACAGTCCTCCATATCGACCGACATCGATGTGGTGAGGAGCCGGTATGACCACCGAGCAGGAACAGGTACGGGAGCAGGTCCGGGAGCGGTACGCGGCTGCCGCGGTGGCCTCCGGTGGCTGCTGCGGCCCGTCGTCGGTCGCAGCGGTCCAGACCTGCTGCGCGCCCGGGGCGCAGGCCCCCGACCCCTTCGGCGCCGGCTTGTACGCCGCGGCCGAGCAGGACGAGCTGCCGGCCGAGGCGCTGGCCGCCAGCCTGGGCTGCGGCAACCCGCTCGCCGTGGCCGAGCTGCGGGAGGGCGAGACCGTGCTCGACCTCGGCTCCGGTGGCGGCATCGACGTCCTGCTCTCGGCCCGGCGGGTCGGGCCGGACGGGTTCGCCTATGGCGTCGACATGACCGACGAGATGCTCGACCTCGCCCGCTCCAACGCCGCGAAGGCCGGTGCCGCGAACGTCGAGTTCCGCAAGGGCACCATCGAGCGGATCCCGCTGCCCGACGCCTCCGTCGACGTCGTCATCTCCAACTGCGTCATCAACCTGTCCGTCGACAAGCCGGCCGTGCTGGCCGAGATGTTCCGGGTGCTGCGGCCGGGCGGGCGGGTCGGCGTGTCCGACGTGGTGGCCGAGGACCAGCTCAGTCCGGCCGAGCGGGCCGAGCGCGGCTCGTACGTCGGCTGCATCGCCGGCGCCCTGTCCCGCCGCGAATACCTCGACGGCCTGGCCGCGGCCGGCTTCACCGACGCGAGCGTCACCTTCACCCACGAGGCCGCCCCGGGCATGCACGCGGCGATCGTCCGGGCGGCCAAGCCGGCGGACCTCGGCACCCCGGGCGCTAGTCGTGGTCGGGCAGGCCGCTGAGGAGGTGGTCGGCGTGCTGGAGAGTCTCGGTGACAAGCCGGCGGACGTGGCCGTTGCGGACCGCGTAGATCCGCCGGCGCCCGTCGGCGTGGGACTCGACCAGCCCGCCCAGGCGCAGCTTGCCGAGGTGCTGGGAGACCGCCGGACGCGGTACGCCGGTCAGCTCGGTCAGCTCGGACACGTCCCGGGCGGCCTCGGCCAGCGCCGCGAGCAGGCGCAACCGGGTCGGATCGGCCATCAGCCGCAGGACGTCGGCCGCCGCCCGCGCCTTCTCCTCGTCCGTCGCGTACGGGACGGCGCGTGACGCGTGCGTGGGCGCGTACATGAGCACGTATTATGGCACGCATGGCAGCCGACGACCATCACGACCACGGTCACCTGCACGAGCACCATGATCACGATCACGATCACGGAAAGGGTCCGGTCGCGTGGGTGCGGCACCTGGTCACGCCGCACAGCCACGACTCGTCCGAGCAGGTCGACTCCGCGCTGGAGGGCAGCCGGGAGGGCATGCGCTGCCTGGCCTGGAGCTTCGGCATCCTCACCGCGACCGCGCTGCTGCAGCTGATCGTGGTGGTGCTGTCCGGCTCGGTGGCGCTGCTCGGCGACACCCTGCACAACTTCGCCGACGCGCTCACCGCGATCCCGCTGGCGATCGCGTTCACGATCGGCCGCCGGGCGGCGACCCGCCGCTACACCTACGGCTACGGCCGGGCCGAGGACCTGGCCGGGCTCGTGGTCGTCCTGCTCATCGCACTGTCGGCGGCGCTGGCCGGCTGGGAGGCGGTCCGGCGGCTGCTCGACCCGCAGGACGTCACCGCGCTCCCGCTTGTCGCCGTGGCCGGGCTGATCGGGTTCGTCGGCAACGAGCTGGTCGCCCGCTACCGGATCCGGGTCGGCCGCAAGATCGGCTCGGCCGCGCTGGTGGCCGACGGGCTGCACGCCCGCACGGACGGGTTCACCAGCCTGGCCGTCCTGTTCGGCGCGGCCGGGGTGGCCCTCGGCATCCCCGCCGCCGACCCGGTGATCGGGCTGCTCATCACCGTCGCGATCCTGTTCGTGCTGCGCGACGCCGCCCGCGAGGTCTACCGGCGGCTGATGGACGCGGTCGAGCCGGAGCTGCTGGCCAAGGCCGAGACCAGCGTCGCCGCGACCCCCGGCGTCGAGGACGTCGGCCTGGTACGGATGCGCTGGATCGGTCACTCGTTGCGGGCCGAGGTCGAGGTCGCCGTCGACGGGAACCTGCCGCTGTCGGAGGGCCACCGGATCGCGCACGAGACCGAACACCGCCTGCTGCACGACGTGCCCCGCCTCTCGGCGGCCATCGTGCACGTCAACCCACGCTCGGCCGCCGGGGACGCCTCCCACGAGCTGACCGCACACCACCACTGAGCGCGTCACCCGCCGCGCAGCGCCCGGAGCTGGGCCAGCCATTCCGTGCCGAGCCGGCGGCCGTCGGGGAACTGGTCGTCCCGGTCCCAGCGCCAGGTCGTGATCATCGCGAGCATGAGCACCCGGCAGTCGCGCAGCCGGTCCCGGTCGGTGCCCGGGTAGTGCCCGGCGACCTCCTCGGGCGCATGGGCGACGTCGAACTCGACCGGTCCGCGGCAGCACGTCTCCAGGTCGATGAACCGCAGGCCGCTGGCCGTGCTGAGCAGGTTGCCCGGGTGCGGCTCGCCGTGGAGCAGCTGCTGGCTGCCGCCGCTGACCACCGGCCGCAGGCTGCGCAACGTGTCGCTGAGCAGCTCCCGGTCCGGGTCGGCGAGCCGCGGGGTGCGGTCGCGGCCGGCCACGAGCCGCCGGGCCTGGTCGACCCGATCGGTGACGTGCGGTGCGGTGATGTCGATCTCCCGCATACCGGCATGCAGCCGTACGAGCGCGTCGGCGTAGTCGGCCGGGGCGACCTCCCGGACGGGCGTGGGTGCGTAGTACGTCCAGAGCGTGATCGTGAAGCCGTCCCGGTGGTGGACGCGGGGTTCGACCCGCGGGTCGAGAGCGGCGACCGGGCTCCCGGACCCGGCCAGCCGCCGGGCGATCTCGATCTCGAACCGGGCGACCTGTTCCGCGACCGGGGCCACCCGGGCCACGACGTCGCCGGGCAGGAGGCGCAGGGTGAGCTTGTCCGAGTCCTGCAGGACGATCGCCTCGTCGGCGGTCAGGCCGAGGGACGACGCGGTGGACAAGGCCGCGGCCACGGCCCGCGTGACCTCCGGCGCCAGCATCGGAGCCACCATGTCGTACGGGCACCGGCCCGTCGACCGGTTTCCGTCAGCGGCCGTCGCGGGGGCCGAACACGCCGAGCGCGTCGGCATCGCTGAAGGTCTGCCGCACGTACGCGTCGAGCCAGCCCTCGATGCCGGGGTAGCCGGAGGCGGTCAGCGTCGCGCAGGCGGCGGCGACGTCGTACGGGGTGCGGCGGAGCTCGACGCCGGGGCCGAGCAGGGCCCAGTGGGCACCGTCGCGCCCGTACGGCATGCCGACGCTGCCCGGGTTCACCACCAGCCGGCGGGAGGCGAGCCGGACGAAGGGCATGTGGGTGTGGCCGAGCACCACCGTCTGCTCCGGGCGGTCCGCCAGCACCTCGGCCCAGCGGTCGAGGCTGGAGTCGACGACCGCGACCTCCTCGTCGTCGCGGGGCGTGGCGTGGCAGAACAGGGTCGGGCCGAGGCCGTCGACGTCGAGCGTGACGGTCAGCGGCAGCCCGGCCAGGTGGTCGCGCAGCTCGCCGCTGAGCTGGGCTGCCGCCCATGGCACGACCGGGTCGGGCGGTGCCGCCACCTCCTCGACCAGGTAGCGGTCGCCGTTCCCGCGCACCCACACCGCCCGGTCGCCGAGGCCGAGCAGGCGCCGCAGCGTCGGCACCGGCATGGGGCCGGCCGCGATGTCGCCGGTGAGCACGATGCGGTCGACGGCGGCCCGGTCGACCTCCGCCAGCACCGCCTCCAGCGCCGGCAGGTGACCGTGGATATCCGAGAGCACCGCGACCCGCATCCGGCTAGCCTCGCACGCAGGAACCCGGCGACGGCCCGGGTTCACCACCGGCGGAAGCCGGTTGCCCCCGACCGAAGGAACGCGCTGCATGCTGCCCAGGGCCGACATCCAGGGCTCGTACGACGAGCTGTTCACGGCGGTGCCGACCGCGCTGGCCGGCCTGCTGGAGGCCGGGGACGTCGGCGGGTCCGTCGCGGTGTTCGTGGGCGGCGAGCCGGTGGTGGACGTGTGGGGCGGGTACGCCGACGCCGGCCGTACGGTCCCGTGGCAGCGGGACACGATCACGAACGTCTGGTCGGTCACCAAGACGATGACCGCGCTGTGCGCGCTGATCCTGGCCGACCGCGGCCAGCTCGACCTGGACGCACCGGTCGCCCGCTACTGGCCGGAGTTCGCCGCGGCCGGCAAGGACGGCGTGCTGGTGCGGCACCTGCTCTCGCACACGGCCGGTCTGCCCGACTGGCTCGGGCCGGTCGAGGAGATCTACGACTGGCCGGCCGCCACCGCGCGGCTGGCTGCGCAGGCTCTGCAGTGGGAGCCGGGCACCGCGGCCGGATACCACTCGCTGACCCAGGGCTTCCTCGTCGGCGAGGTCGTGCGCCGGATCACCGGCCGGAGCGTGGGCGACTTCTTCGCCGCCGAGGTGGCCGGGCCGCTGGGCGCCGACTTCCACATCGGACTGTCCGCAGCGGACGATGCCCGGGTGGCGCTGGCGGTGCCGCCGCCGTCCCAGGACGAGGACTACGCCGCCGCGGCCGCCGGCGACGCGCCCGCCACCGACGGCACTCCGGTCCGGGTCCGGGACGGCAACAGCGTCGCCTGGCGCCGGGCCCAGATCCCGGCCGCGAGCGGGTTCGGCAACGCCCGCTCGGTCGCCCTGGTGCAGTCATCGCTGGCCTGCGGCGGGGCGGTGGGCGGGGTGCGGTTGCTGTCGCCGGCGGGGTCCGAGCGGGCGCAGGAGCAGCAGTTCCGCGGCGTGGACCGGGTGCTGGGCATCCCCGTCCGCTACGGCCTCGGCTTCGGGCTGTTCGGCGGCACCTTCGGCTGGGGCGGCTGGGGCGGCTCGGTCGTCATGGTCGAACCGGAGCGGCGGATGGCGGTGGCGTACGTGACGAACCAGATGCGCGAGCCCACGGGCGACACCCGCGGACTGGAGGTCATCACCTCCGTCTACAGCGGTCTGCGGGCGGTCTCGGCCGGCGGGTGAGCGGCGTCGGCGACGATCGGCGCATGGATCCGGTGGAGCGGTTCGTGCCGCGGTGGCGGGCCCGGGAGGCGACCGGGGCGGTGGTGGTCGTCGACGTGCTGCGGGCGTTCACCACGGCGGCGTACGCGTTCGGGGCCGGCGCGCGGCGGATCTGGCTGGTGGAGTCGGTCGAGGAGGCGCTGGCGGTGAAGGCGGCGCGGCCGGGGACGCTGGCGATGGGGGAGAACCGCGGGCTGCGGGTGCCGGGGTTCGACTTCTCCAACTCACCGGCCGAGGTGGCCGCGGCCGGCCTCCGCGGCCGCGACATCGTGCAGCGCACGTCGGCCGGGACCTACGGCGTGGTCACGGCGAAGGCCGCGCGGCGGCGCTGGTGCGCGAGCCTGGTCTGCGCCTCGGCGACCGCCGCGGCCGTGACCGCCAGCGGACTGGGGGAGCCGGCGTACGTGATCAGCGGCTGGTTCGACGACGACCATCCGGCCGAGGACGACCGGCTCACTGCCGAGCTGATCGAGCGGGTACGGACCGGCGCCCCCATCGAGGCGGAGGGGACGGCGGCCGCGGTCGCCGCCAGCCCGGAAGCGGCGCGCACGCTCGGCCTCGGCGCCGGGCACGTCGACCCGCGCGACGTGGAGCTGGCCACCCGGGTGGACGCGTTCGACTTCGCCATGGAGGCCCGCGCGACCCCCGACGGCCTGGAGCTCACCCCGGGCTGAACCCGCCGCGACGGACCGCGGCGTCATTCCACCAGCCGCAGCTTCATGCCCTCGTGGCTGGCCACGAAGCCGAGCCGCTCGTAGAACCGGTGCGCATCGGCCCGGCGCTTGTCGGTGGTCAGCTGCACCAGCGCGCAGCCGCGGCGGCCCGCCTCGGCCAGCGCCCAGCGGATCATCGCCGACCCCAGCCCCTGGCCGCGGTGGGACTCCGCGACCCGGACGGCCTCGATCTGTGCCCGCCGGCTGCCACGCCGGGCCAGCCCGGGCAGGACCGACAGCTGCATCGTCCCGGCCACCGCGCCGGCCGGGGTCTCGGCCACCACCAGCAGGTGGGCGGGGTCGCGGTCGATCTCCTCGAACGCCGCCTCGTACGCCCGGAGGTCGGCGGCGCCGGCGATCCCGTCCCGCCGGGCGCCGAGCTGGTCCTGGGCCAGCAGCGAGACCAGGGCCGGGACGTCGGCGCGGACGGCTTCCCGCAGCACCAGCCGCGGTCCACTTCGGACGTCCACAGTGGCCAGGACGGTCATCGTCCCAGTATCGGTCAGACCTCCGACGAGTAACCCCTCGCCACGATGAAGGGGACGCCGGCCTGGTAGGCCCCGGGCTGGTCGGGGGCGAGCGTGCCGAGCCCGTCGACGTACCGGTTGTACATGCAGAAGGCGGCCGCGATCAGCACCGTGTCGTGCACCTCGAGGTCGGTTGCGCCCTCGGCCCGCGCGGCGTCGACCAGCTCCGGGGTGACGGCGCGGCCGGTCTGCTGCACCGCGCCGGCGATCCGCAGCAGCGCCCGCAGCTTCGGCGACACCGGCGCGCTGCCCGGGTCGGCGCGGACCTCCTCGACCAGCGGCATCCCGCCGTCGAGCTGGGCCGCGGCGAACGCCGAGTGTGAGCTCATGCAGAAGGTGCACTCGTTGAGCCCGGAGACGTGCGCGGCGATCAGCTCGCGCTCACCGCGGGTCAGCGTGTTGGGCGCGACCAGCAGGGCGTCGGCCAGCGCCTCCAGCACCCGGCCGGTCTCCCGGCGGTAGGCCAGCAGCCCGTTGATCCCGGGATGCCGGGTCTCGTCCAGACCGAGATCGATGTACGCCATGCCCGCCACACTTCCGGTTGGCCCGGATCCGGCGCAACTCCGATCCTGCGCCAGGTGCCGCCGTCAGGCGACGCAGAACTCGTTGCCCTCCGGGTCGAGCATCGTGATGTGACCGAGGTGCTTTCCGTCGTAGGACTCCTCGCGGACGGTGGTCGCGCCCGCCTCGGCCAGCTCGGCCGCCTTGGCCCGGATCCACTCCTCGCGGACGCCCGGGTCGACGTCCTGGCCGGCCGCGACCCGGATGTCGATGTGGAACCGGTTCTTGGCCGTCTTGCCTTCGGGGACCCGCAGGAAGCCGATGGCCGGCAGGGTGCCGTCCGGGTCGACCAGGGACGCCCCGTCCTCGACGTCATACCCGGGCTCGGGGACGTAGCCGAGCGCCCGGGCCCAGAACGCGGCCAGCCGCTGTGGATCGGCGGCGTCGGCGCCGATGGTCCAGTGCGTCGTCATGCCGCCGGATCCTAGGCACGATTCTGTCGGTGCCGGCATCTAGTCTGCGGGCCATGACCACCTTGACCGACCGCCCCAACACCGCGCTCCTGGTCGTCGACGTGCAGAACGATGTCGTGGCCGGCGCCCACCACCGCGACGGCGTCGTCGCCAACATCGCCGTCCTGGTGGACAAGGCCCGGGCCGGCGACGTGCCGGTCGTCTGGGTGCAGGACTTCAGCGACGACCGGCCGCAGGGCAGCGACGGCTGGCGGGTCGTCCCGGAGCTGACCCAGCAGGAGTCCGAGCCGGTGATCCACAAGCGCTACCCCGACTCCTTCGACGACACCGACCTCGAGGCGGTGCTGGCCGCGGGGAAGATCGGGCGGCTCGTCGTGGCCGGCGCCCAGACCGACCAGTGCATCCGGTCCACCCTGCACGGCGCGATCGTCCGGGGCTACGACGCGACCCTGGTCAGCGACGCGCACACCACCGAGGACCTGTCCGAGTGGGGCGCGCCCCCGCCGGAGAAGGTCATCGAGCACACCAACCTCTACTGGTCCGACCACACCGCCCCCGGCCGCCAGGCCGGCACCACCACCACCGCCGCCGTCACGTTTCCCTGACCCCGCCCCGGGGGTGCGCTGACTCAGGCCTGGTCGTGCGGGCGGAGGCGGGCCGCCCGCGCGGCCAGGTAGTGCTGCTCCGGGACGCTGGTCGTCCGGGCCGCCGCGGCGCGGTAGTGGGTCAGCGCGGCCTCGGTGTCACCGGCCAGCTCGGACAGGTGGGCGCGGACGGCGTGCAGCCGGTAGTGGCCGGCCAGCGCGTCCGCCACGCCGTCGAGCAGCGCCAACCCCGCGGCCGGCCCCTCCGCCATGGCCGCGGCCACGGCCCGGTTGAGCGTCACGACCGGGTTGCCGGTGAGCTGCTCCAGCAAGCCGTACAGGGCCAGGATCTGCGGCCAGTTCGTGTCCGCGGCCCGGCTCGCTCTGCTGTGGACGGCCGCGATGGCTGCCTGGATCTGGTATTCGCCGGCGCCGCCGCCGCGGATCGCCCGGTCGAGCAGCGCGACGCCCTCGGCCAGCAGCGCCCGGTTCCACAGGGTCCGGTCCTGGTCGGCCAGCAGCACCAGCTCGCCGCCGGCGGTGGTCCGGGCCGGCCGGCGGGCGTCGAGCAGCAACATCAGCGCGAGCAGGCCGGTGACCTCGCCGTCCGCGGGCAGCATCCGGTGCGCCAGCCGGGTCAGCCGGATGGCCTCGTCCGACAGCTCGGTGCGCTGCAGAGCCTGGCCGCCGCTGCTGGCGTACCCCTCGTTGAAGATCAGGTAGAGCACCCGGAGGACCGTGCGCAGCCGGCTCTTGCGGTCCTCGGCCGCGGGCATCCGGAAGGACTCCCCGGAGGCCTTGATCCGCTGCTTGGCCCGGCTGATCCGCTGCGCCATCGTCGGCTCCGGCACCAGGAACGCGCTGGCGATCTGCGCGGTGGTCAGGCCGCCGACCGCGCGCAGGGTGAGCGCGATCGCCGACGGCGGGGTGAGCGCCGGATGGCAGCACAGGAACAGCAGCGTCAGCGTGTCGTCCTGGCCGGGGACGTCGGCGGGCGGCGGTTCCTGCGCCACCGTCAGGTCCTCCCGCCGACGCCGGGACTGCTCGCTGCGCCGCTGGTCGATCAGCTTCCGGGCCGCGGTCTGCATCAGCCAGCCGTACGGCTTCTCCGGCACGCCGGCGCGCGACCAGTGCTCGGCCGCGGCCAGCAGCGCCTCCTGGACGGCGTCCTCGGCGGTGTCGAAGTCACCGTACCGGCGGGTGAGCGCGCCGACGACCTGCGGCGCCAACCGGCGCAGCAGGTCCTCGACGTCGGGCGGGACGTTCAGCTGGAGCCGCCCACGGTGTCCAGGAACGACCGCATCTCGGCCGCGTCGGACGGCCCGTCCTCCATGACCTGCCGGACCTGGATCGGCTGCTGGGTCGGAACACCGCCGCGGCCGGGCACGGCCGAGAGCTTCGCGGCGATCTCCAGCGCGCGTTCCTCCGAGTCCACATCGACGATCTGGTAGCCGGCCAGCCATTCCTTGAACTCCTGGAACGGCCCGTCGGTGACCACCGGCGCGCCCCTGCCGTCGGAGGTGACGATCTTGGCCAGGTCGGGCCCGGTCAGGACCTCGGACTGGACCAGCTCGCCGCTGGCGACCAGCTCCCGGTGCAGGGCCCGGTAGTAGTCGAGGTGGGCGGTGACCTCCTCGGGCCGCCACTCCTCCATGGGTGTGTCGTCGACGCCGCTCTCGAAGTTCGTCACCAGCAGGTACCGGGTCATGTCGGTCCTCATTCCCATCCGTCGTGGCACTGTCACCGGGAGAACGGAGCCGCCCGCCGACTCTCGACCGGTACGGTGCCGCAATGGCCGACTGCTGCGAGGTCGTGGTCACCGCGGCCGACCCGGACTGGCTCGCCGGCTTCACCCGGAGGCTGGTCGAGGACCGGCTGGCCGCCTGCGGCCACCAGATCGCCGCCATCCGGTCGATCTACCGGTGGGACGGCGCGGTCCAGGACGACCCCGAGGCCTGGGTCGCCCTGCACACCCGGCTGTCACTGGTGCCGTCCATCGTGGCGCGGGCCGACGCCGAGCACCCGTACGACCTGCCCTGCGTGATCGCGTTGCCGATCGCGGCCGGCAACCCGGCGTACCTGGACTGGGTCGTGGCCGAGACCCGCGAGCCGTAATTCGCTCGCGCCGGCAGCCCTGTGCCGGTCAGGGTCGGCGGCATGAGCGTGGACTGGATGCTGGACGAGACGGCGCACGCCGGCCCCGAGCACCTCGACCCGGCCTTCGTCGCCGGGTACGACCGCAAGCAGGGATTCCCGTCCGCCGACGCGGATCTGGCCGCGCTGCGGGAGCGCGGCGCGCTCGGGCCGACCGTGGTGGACCTGGCCGCGGGGACCGGGCGGTTCGCCCTCGCCGCGGCCGCTCACTGCGACCGGGTGGTCGCGGTCGACGTGTCGCCGGCGATGCAGGCGCACCTGCGGGCGGTCGCCCCGCCCAACGTCGAGGTCGTGGCGGCCGGTTTCCTCAGCTACGAGCACACCGGCGCGCCCGCGGACGCCGTCCACACCCGCAACGGGCTGCACCAGCTGCCCGACTTCTGGAAGGGGATCGCGCTGCACCGGATCGCGCGGATCCTCCGGCCCGGCGGTGTGCTGCGGCTGCACGACCTCATCTACGACTTCGCCCCGGCCGAGGCGGCGGGGGTGTTCGAGGACTGGTTCGCGGGCGCCGCGACCGACCCCGCCGCCGGGTACACCGCCGAGGACTACGCCATCCACATCCGGACCGAGCACAGCACGTACCGGCGGGTGCTGGAGGTGCTGCTGGACGAGGCCGGCTTCGACGTCGCCGACGCCGAGTTCGGCGGCCGGTTGTTCGGCGCCTACACCTGCGTACGCCGTCCTTGAGAGCTCAGCCGGCCAGCAGCTGCTCGCGCAGGATGTCGGCGTGCCCGCAGTGCTGGGCCAGCTCCCGCAGGACCTGGAGGTAGACCCAGCGCAGCGTGCGCGGCCCGCCCCGGTGACCGGTCACGACCGTCTCCAGCGGCAGTCCGGCGACGGCCGCCCGGGCGGTGGCGCAGGCCTGCCGATGGGCCGCGGTGACGGAGGCGACCGTGTCGTCGCCGGTGAGCCGGAAGGACTCGTCCGGGCCCGGCACCAGACCCAGCTCCCGGCGGGACGTGCCGCCGACGCACTCCTCGAACCACACCCGCTGCATCCACGTGACGTGCTTGACCAGCCCCAGCAACGTGGTCGCGGACGGGACGAGGCGGCGGCGGACCTGCTCCTCGGTGAGGCCGCCGAGGGTCGCCTCGAGCGCGCTGCGGTAGTCCTCGACGAACGCGTCCAGCTGCGTGCGCTCGTCGTCCAGCAGCACGTCGAACGAGCCCACCGGAGACTTCCTTCCCCTCGGGCCGAGGCTCGGGCGGAGGCCACGGCGACGCCCACGATCGTAGGGGGTGGGTGCTGCCGCTCAGCCGCCGTCCGACGCCGGTCCGGCCACCGGCGCCGGGACGAAGCTGGCGGCGGCGAGGTCGAAGATGCGCCGGCTGTCGGCCGAGTCCCACCGGCTCTCCGGTGTGGACCAGTAGATCGCGTGCGCCCGGGAGTCGCTGACGCGGATGTTGCGGTCCAGGACGTGCGTGTTGCCGATCATGAACTCCCAGTCCGCGGTGGTCCAGCCCGAGCCGACGCGGTAGTCCGGGACCCGCCGGATGCCAAGGTTGCGGTAGTCGGTCTTACCCTGCCGGTAACTGCGCTCGTAGTCGATCCAGTTCTGGTACGGGTCGGCCTTCGGCCTGCTCGAGGTGTCGATGCGCAGGAAGCGGCTGGAGGCCGGGTCGTCGAAGTCGACCCGGGTGTCCCGGCGGATCGGCCGCCAGCCGGCCGGGACGACCAGTGAGAAGCCGTGCTGCGGGTCGGTGAAGCGGATGAACCCGGCCGGTGCGGCCACGGCGGCGCCGGTGGGTGCCGCAGCCGGGGTCGGGCCGGCCGACCGCCCGGCCGGGCTGGACGACGGCGCGGTGGTGGGCGGCGTGGTGGCCGACGGCGCGGCGCCGGTGCCCGCCGGCGCGGACGCGGTTGCGGTTGCGGTGCCGGCCGGAGGTGGGGCGGCCCGGCCGCCCGGGTCCTCGGACCGGACCCGGGGGACGACCACGGCGGCGAGCACCGCCAGCGCGGCCAGCGCGAGGGCGGCCAGCACGGCCGGGCGCCGCCGCGAGCCGTCGCCGTCCCGATCGGGTCGCTCCGCTGGCGGGCCGGGCGGGACCCGTCCCGGCCTGGTCGGCGGGAACTCCGGGTCGGGGGCGGTGCGCGGCAGTGCCGACGTCGCGGCCGCCGGCTCGATGCGGTCCGGTTCCGTGGCCGGCCCGGGGTCGGTGCGCGGCGGTGCGGACGGCGCCGCCGGCTCGATGCGCGGCGGTGCGGACATCCCGGCCGCGGCGCCTGCCGGCTCCGTGTGGCGCGGATCCGGGTCCGCCCTCGGCCCTGGTTCGGTGCGCGGCAGCGCGGACGCCGCCGCTCCCGCCTCGGTGCGGTGCGGTTCCGCGGCCGCGTCCGGTTCTGGGCCGGTGCGCGTCCGTGCGGACGCTGCAGCTGCCGCAGCGACGGCGGCCGCTGCGGCAGCCGTGGCAGCTCGAGTGGTCCGGTGCGGTTCCGGCGTGCGATCCCGCGCTGCGTCCGCGCCACGCGATTCCGGCGGCGTCGGCGGAACCTCAGCCGGGCCGGTCCGAGCCTTCGACTGTGCCGGCGCGACCTCCGCCGGTTCCGGAGTGGCCGGGGCGGATCCGATAGGCCGGGCCTCGGGTGGTGGCGGGGCGTCGTCGGCCGCGCCGGTGGGCAGCGCCGCCGACGCGGCCTGCGCCGGGTCGGTGGGACGCGACTCCGACGGTGCCGGATCCGCGGAGCCGGAGCGGTCCGGCGCCGGCGGCGCGACCCGGGGCTCCACCGAGGTGTCGCCGGCCGGCGGCGCAGCGGCCGGCGGCTGACCGGTCGCGCGCGGTCCGGCCGCAACCTCGGAACCGGGCACGGGCCCCGGCGGCACCCGGCCCTCGGAAGCGGGCACCGGCCCGCGCGGCCCCCGCCGCTCGGTGCCCGCACCCGGCGCCGACCGCAACGGCATCGTCCCGCCGGCCGACCGCCCGCGGACGATCCGTTCCAGCATCGACCGGGTCCGCTCGGCGTCCAGGCGGTGCGCCGGATCCTTGATCAGCAGCCCGTCGATCACCGGCCGGAGCGGTCCGGCCCGTACGGGCGGATCCGGCTCGTCCATCACCACGGCGGCCAGGGTCGGCAGCGGTCCGTCGCGCTCGAACGGCCGCCGCCCCTCGACCGCGTCGTACATCAGCGCGCCCAGCGACCACAGGTCGGCCGCGAGTCCCGGCGACGGGCGACCGCGGGCCCGTTCCGGGGCGAGGTAGTCGGGGGACCCGAGCAGCAGCCCGGCCGAGGTCAGCGTCTCGTCGCCGGTGTGGCGGGCGATGCCGAAGTCGGTCAGCACGACCCGGCCCTCGTCGGTGATGAGGACGTTCGCCGGCTTGATGTCGCGGTGCTGCACGCCGCCGGCGTACGCGGTCTCCATGGCGCCGAGGATCCGCAGCCCGATCGACGCGACCCGGACCGGCGGCAGCGGGCCGTCCTCGCGGATGACCTGGGCCAGGCTCCGGGAATGCACCAGCTCCATGACGATCCAGGGCCGGTCGTCCTGCTCGACGACGTCGTAGACGGTGACGATGGCGGCGTGCCGCAGCCGCGCCGCCGCCTGCGCCTCCCGCATCGTGCGCCGGCGGAGCATGGTGCGGGCCTCGTCGTCCAGACCCGGCGGCAGCCGGACCTCCTTGATCGCCACCGGCCGGTCGAGCAGCAGGTCGACGGCCCGCCAGACGGTGCCCATGCCCCCGCTGGCCAGCGGTTCGAGCAGGCGGTATCGCCTGGACAGCACTGCTCCTGCCCCGACGGCTGAACTGCTCATCGACAACCCTCTACCCCGATGTGGCACCGTCCCACCTGTGCCCGCCGTACGAATCGTGCAACTCGACGCCGCCACCCTCCGGGCGCTGGCCGACGGCGTCGCGCCGCCGGCCGGCCCGGTCCCGCTGACCGGTCACCTGGCCGGCCCCGAGCACCGGGGACTGTGGCGTCGCCGCAGTCGCCAGGTCGACGCCGACCCGGCCGCCGCGGCCTGGGTCACCGGCGTCGTCTGGGACCCGGCCATCGGTACGGCCGTCGGCCGGGCCGGCTTCCACGGACCGCCGGACGACACCGGCATGGTGGAGGTCGGCTATGCGATCGACCCCGCGTACCGGCGGCGCGGCTACGCCCGGGCCGCCCTCGCCGCCCTGCTCGACCGGGCCGCCGCCGAGCCGGCCGTGACCACCGTCCGGGCCTCGGTCCGCCCCGACAACCTGGGCTCCCGCGCGCTGGTCGCCGAGTTCGGGTTCGTGCCGGTGGGGGAGGAGTGGGACGACGAGGACGGGCTGGAGACGGTCTACGAGCGACCCAGCCGACCGGCGCCGTCGGCCGGGATGGGAGCATGACCACCGTGAGTGCGCTCTCCGGACCGGTGCCGCGTGGCATCCGGGTCGCCTTCCTGGTGCTGACCGTGGTCGTGATCGCGTTCGCGGTCTTCGCGGCCGTCCGCGGCGTCTGGTTCGTCACCGTGATCTGCGGGCTGTTCGCGCTGCTCAACCTGGGCGCGCTGTGGACGACGCGGGGCGCGCCCGCGCGGGACTGAGCCCGCCAGCCACTGCCGGCACAGCAGCGCGGCCAGCGCGACCTCGACCACGTCGCCGCCGTAGTACATGACCATCGCGCCGGTCTGCCAGCCCGTCCCGTACAGGTGCTTGGCCAGCAGGCCGTGCGCGGGCGAGGCCAGCACCAGCACGACCGCCCGGTACGCCGGCCCCGGCCGGTGCGGCGCCGGGTCGACCCCGTGATCGCCGCGGTGAACAGATAGCCCGCCGCGAGCACGTGCAGCTGCATCGCCAGGACGGTGTGCAGGTCGGTGGTGGTGAACAGCAGCCACAGCCCGCCGACGTTCAGCACGGCCGCGACCACCGGGTGGGTCAGCACCCGCGCCGGGCCGGAGCGAAGCACCCGCCCGACTCTGCCCAGGGCGTCGGGGCCACCCGGCCCGGATCAGGTAAACATGCCGATCAGCTCGGCGAAGCGGGCCGCCCCGACGTTGCCGCCGGACAGCGTGACCCCGACCCGCGCGCCGGCAACGCCGGGCACCCGCCCGTGCAGGACGGCGGCGAGGGCGCTGGCGCCGCTCGGCTCCAGCACCACCTTCATCCGCTCGAACGCCAGCACCATGGTCGCAACGATCTCGGCGTCGGTGACGGTGACGACGTCCTCGACCAGCCGCTGGATGATCGGGAAGGTCAGCGCGCCCGGGGCGGTGGTCTGCTGGCCGTCGGCGATCGTGCGCGGCACCGGGATCGTGACCCGCTGCCCGGCCCGCAGCGACTGCCGGACGTCGTCGCCGGCCTCCGGCTCCACGCCGATGATCCGGGTGGTCCCGAGCGCGGCGGCCGCGGTGGCGCAGCCGGACACCAGCCCGCCGCCGCCGACACAGACGACCAGCGCGTCCAGCGGGCCGGCGTCCTCGATCAGCTCCAGCGCGACCGTGCCCTGACCGGCGATCACGTCGGGATGGTCGTATGGCGGGATCAGGGTGAGCCCGCGCTCGCCCGCCAGCGCCCGGCCCAGTTCCTCACGATCCTGGCGGTAGCGGTCGTAGCGAACGAGCTCGGCCCCGTAGCCGGCCGTCGCGGCCGCCTTCGCCGCCGGCGCGTCGTCCGGCATGACGATGGTCGCCGGGATGCCGTGCAGCCGGGCCGCCAGCGCGATGGCCTGCGCGTGGTTGCCGGAGGAGTAGGTGATGACGCCCCGGGCCCGCACGGCCGGGTCGAGCGCGGCGATGGCGTTGTACGCCCCCCGGAACTTGAACGCCCCACCACGCTGGAAGCACTCGGCCTTGGCCAGCACGGTCGCCCCCGCCCGCGCGTCCAGGGTGCGGGAGGTCAGCACCGGCGTCCGGTGCGCGATGCCCCGCAGTCGCTCCGCCGCCGCCCGGACGTCCTCGATGTCCACCACGGCCAGCAGTCTGCCTCAGCGGTCCAGGATCGCCGCGACCTGCTCCGGCCGGGACACGTGCGGACAGTGGCCGCCCGGGACCTCGACCGGCTCCGTGCCCAGGCGTTCCCGGGCCGCCCGGCGCATCCAGGCCGGGGTCAGGGTGCGGTCCTCGGTCGGGAGGACGTAGGTGCTGGGCGGCAGGCTCTCGGTGGCCGCGGTCTCGGCGAACACGGTCCGCGGCGACCACAGCCGCATCGTGGACAGGGCCCAGCGCAGCGTCTCGAGATCGCAGTCGTGGAAGAGGAAGTACGCGCTCTCGGCCGGGGCCTCGTCCAGGCCCGCGGTCCAGGTGCGCCACTCGGTGTGGAACATCCCGTCGTCGGCCCGGATCTCGTCCAGCACGCTGCGGCCCGGGTCGGGCAGCACGGCGGCCAGCCAGGCGACGTGCCGCGCACCCGTCGCCGCCGCGATGGCCGACGCCACCGCGCCGGCCGCGGAATGTACGACCAGGACCGGCTCGGTGAGCCCGCGGGCCTGGTCCCGCGCCACCTCGCCGTACCGGGCCGCTGTCCACTCCGGACGGTCGCGGGGCAGGTCCGCCGCCACGGTCCGGTGACCGCGCCGTTCCAGCGCCGCCGCCAGCCGGTCGTACCCCCGCGGCGACTGGGTGCTGCCGTGCACCAGCAGGAAGTCCATACCGGACAGGCTCCGCGACGGTCCCGTGTGGACGCCAGCTTGTTCGCTCAGGGCTAGCGCAGGATGCAGAACTCGTTGCCCTCCGGGTCGGCGAGCACGACGAACGGGTCGTCGTCGCGCTGGCCGACGTCGGCCCGGGTCGCGCCGAGCGCCAGCACCCGCGCGACCTCGGCCTCGACGTCGTCTGTGCGCAGGTCGGGATGGTTGCGGTTCTTGCCGTCCTTGGGCCCGGCGCCCGGCTGCAGCCAGACGGTCGGGCCGTCGCCGCCCGGCGGCACCAGATGGGTGACCCCGCCGCCGGTGTCGATCTGGTAGCCGAGCACCTGCGACCAGAACTCCGCCATCCGGTCGACGTCCCGCACGTCGAGCGTCCACTGCGCGAACCGGCTCGTCACCGCTGACACCTCCCGATCGAACTGATCCGCCCGGCCTACCCACTACGATTCGGTCAGCACACCCCGGGGCGGTAGCTCAGCCGGTCAGAGCAGCGGACTCATAATCCGTCGGTCGTGGGTTCGAGCCCCACCCGCCCCACGCAGGTCAGAGCCTCGTAGCTCCCGCGATCCACCCGATCGTGGAATCAAACGTGGTGCGAAACGGCGGTACGGTCGCACCATGGCTGCACCCGCCAAGCCCAGCCGCCGCAGTCGCGGCTCGATCGAGACGCTGCCGAGCGGTTCGCTCCGCGTGAAGGTCTACGCCGGTGTCGACCCGGTGACGAAGACCCGGCTTTACCTCGACGAGACCATCCCGCCCGGGCCCCGCTCGGCCAAGGAGGCGGAGAAGGCGAGGACCCGGCTCCTCGCCCAAGTCGATGAGAGGCGGAGCCCACGCACCCGGGCGACGGTCGGGCAGCTGCTGGACAAGTACGTGACGGTCCTGGACGTAGAGCCGACGACCCGGAGCACCTACGAGGGCTACATCGCCAACCACATCCGGCCGGCACTGGGCAAGGTTCAGTTGGCCAAGCTGGAGAGCGAGACCGTCGACGCGTT
>DATDKW010000134.1:0-20854 GCA_036519715.1 Mycobacteriales bacterium | reverse complement strand
TGGCGATCCAGGTGCCGGGCAACTTCGAGGCGCCGTCGCACGCGCTGCTGCGCTCGCTGTGCGAGTCGCCGCGGTGGAGCGCGCAGCTCGGCACGGCCGCGCGGTGGCCGTCGATGCCGGCGCCGGTGGACTACGTACGGGAGCTGGCCGGGCTGGGTTGCGTCGTGGACTCGTGGGAGACGACGTACGCGCAGGTGCTGGCGGGGCCGGATCCGGTGCTGACGTGGATGCGGGGGACGGCGCTGCGGCCGGTGCTGGACCGGCTGTCGCCGTCGGAGGCGGCGTCCTTCGAGGCCGAGCTGGGCGCGCTGCTGCGGGAGGCCTATCCGCCGCAGCCGTACGGGACCGTGCTGCCGTTCCGGCGGATCTTCGCCGTCGCCCAGGTGCCTGGATGATCGCCGGGCCGGGAGCAGGACCTCCTGCTCCCGGCGACCGCCCGTGCTGCTGACCTCTAGCTGACCGGCGAGTCCTCGATGACCGGGGGCGAGGCCTTGGCCGGCACCTTCTTGGCCGGTGCCTTCTTCGCCGGTGCCTTCGTGGCCGCGGTGGCCTTCTTGGCGGGCGTCTTCTTGGCCGCGGTCTTCTTCGCCGCCTTCTTGGCCGGGGCCTTCTTGGCCGCCTTCTTGATCGGCGCCCGCTCCCGGCGGTCGGCCAGCAGCTCGGCGGCGCGCTCTATGGTGATGGAGTCGACGGCGTCGCCCTTGCGCAGGCTGGCGTTGGTCTCGCCGTCGGTTACGTACGGGCCGAAGCGGCCCTCGCGGACCACGACCGGCTTGCCGCTGGCCGGGTCGTCACCGAGCTCCCGCAGCGGCGCGACCGGGGTGGCCGAGCGCCGGCCGCGGGTCTTGGGCTGGGCCAGCAGGGCCAGCGCCTCGTCCAGGGTGACCGTGAACAGCTGGTCCTCCCGCTCCAGCGAGCGGGACTCCTTGCCCTGCTTGATGTACGGCCCGTACCGCCCGTTCTGCGCGGTGATCTCCTCGCCGTCGGCGCCGGTGCCGAGCAGCCGCGGCAGGGTCAGCAGCCGCAGCGCCTCCTCCAGCGTCACGGTGTCGATCGCCATGGAGCCGAAGAGGCTGGCGGTCTTGTCGCCGGAGGACACGTAGGGCCCGTATCGCCCGGCCTTGACCGTGACCTCCTCGCCGGTCTCCGGGTCGGTGCCGAGCACCCGCTCGCCCGAGGGGGCGTCGAACAGCTCGCTGATCTTCTCGGCGGTCAGCTCGTCCGGGGGCAGGTCCTCGGGCACGCTGGCCCGCTCCCCCTCATTGCGCTCCAGGTACGGCCCGTAGCGGCCGACCCGGACGACGACGCCGCCGTCGAGCGGGATCGAGTTGATGCCGCGGGCGTCGATGTCGCCGAGCCGCTCGGACACGATCCGCTTCAGGCCGCCGGAGCGGGCGATGCCACCTTCCTCGCCGTTCTCGGACCCGAAGTAGAACCGGGTCAGCCAGTCCACCGACTGCATGCCGCCACCGGCGATGGAGTCGAGGTCCTCCTCGACCGCGGCGGTGAAGTCGTAGTCGACGAGCCGGGTGAAGTGCTGCTCCAGCAGGTTGACCACGGCGAACGCGATCCAGGACGGGACGAGCGCGCTGCCCTTCTTCCACACGTAGCCGCGGTCCTGGATGGTGTGCAGGATCGACGCGTACGTCGACGGGCGGCCGATACCGAGCTCTTCCATGGCCTTGACCAGGCTGGGCTCGGTGTAGCGAGCCGGCGGCGAGGTGGTGTGGCCCTGCGGGGTCAGCTCCCGGGCGTTCAGCGGCTGGTCCCGGCGCAGCCGCGGCAGCCGGCGCTCACTGTCGTCCCGGTCGGCGTCGTCGTCGTGGCTCTCCACGTACGCCCGGAGGAAGCCGGGGAACGTGATCGTCTTGCCGCTGGCCGCGAACTCGGCCCGCTCGCCCGTGGTGCTGGTGCCGCCGAGCCGGACCGACACGCTGGTGCCGACCGCGTCGGCCATCTGCGAGGCCAGCGTGCGCTGCCAGACCAGCTCGTAGAGCCGGAACTCGTCGGCGGACAGCTCGTCAGCGACGGAGCCGGGGGTGCGGAAGGCGTCGCCGGCGGGGCGGATGGCCTCGTGCGCCTCCTGCGCGTTCTTGACCTTGCGGACGTAGCGGCGCGGCTCCGGCGGCACGTACTCGTCGCCGTAGAGCTCGCGGGCCTGCTGGCGGGCGGCGGTCAGGGCCGTCTCGGACAGGTTCGTCGAGTCGGTCCGCATGTAGGTGATGTAGCCGTTCTCGTACAGCCGCTGCGCCGTGCGCATCGTCCGCTCGACCGAGAACCGCAGCTTGCGGCCGGCTTCCTGCTGCAGCGTGCTGGTCATGAACGGCGGGTACGGCCGGCGGCGGTACGGCTTCTCCTCGACCCGGGTGACGGCGAAGGAGGAGTTGGCCAGCCGGGCGACCAGGCCGCGGGCGCCGGGCTCGTCCAGGTGGACGACGTCGCTGCGGGTCTTGCCGGTCTCGGGGGCGAAGTCCCGGCCGGTGGCGATGCGGCTGTCGTCGAGCGCGACGAGGGTGGCGGAGAACGTCGACGGGTCACCCTCGGCCGGCGGCTCAGTCAGCGCGAACAGGCCCTCGATGTCCCAGTATTCGGCAGACCGGAACTTCATCCGGGCCCGCTCCCGCTCGACCACGAGCCTGGTGGCGACCGACTGCACCCGGCCCGCCGACAGCTTCGGCATGACCTTCTTCCACAGCACCGGGCTGACCTCGTAGCCGTACAGCCGGTCGAGGATGCGGCGGGTCTCCTGGGCGTCGACCAGATCGGCGTCGATGTCCCGGGGATTGTCGACGGCCCGCCGGATCGCCTCCGGGGTGATCTCGTGGAAGACCATCCGGCGGATCGGCACCTGCGGCTTCAGCGTCTGGACCAGGTGCCAGGCGATGGCCTCGCCCTCCCGGTCCTCGTCCGTGGCCAGGTAGAGCTCGGTGGCGTTCTTGAGCAGGTCCTTGAGCTTGGTGACCTGCTGACGGTGGTCGGCGCTGACGACGTAGAGGGGCTCGAAGCCATGGTCCACGTCGACGCCGAGGCGGGCCCAGGACTCACCCTTGTACTTGGCCGGGACGTCCGCGGCGTTGCGCGGCAGATCCCGGATGTGCCCGATGCTCGACTCGACCACGTAGCCGTCGCCGAGAAACCCCGAGATCATCCGCGCCTTGCGCGGCGACTCGACGATGATCAGCCGGAGGCCGTCCTTCGCGGCGGCGCGGGAACGGCCGCGACGGGCTGGCGTCGCGGGGGCTTCGGTGTCGATCGTGCTCACGGTGCTCCAGGTCTGCGTCATGCTGCGGGTCGGGTTACGCCAGGTGGCCCCGAGCGCAGTGTGCGGGGTTCAGACCGCACTCTGTCAAACCGACGGAACGGACGGTTCGCTCGGGCCGTTCCCGCCGGGTTGTTATCCGTGCGTCACATCCGGTTGATCGAGTACGGCCAGGGCCTCCAGCAGGAGGGCGGCCGAGACCTCCGTGCCGAGGGTGGATCCGCCGTGCGCCGGTCGGCGCCAGTCGGACCCGATCGGGGCTCCGGCGGCGGCTGCCACGGCGGCTCCGCTGGTGATCAGCGCGGCCCGGACGCGGCTGGCCACGCCCGCCGGCTCCGGGTCGGCCCTCACCAGATCGCCCAGATAGCGGGCGAGTATTCCCTTGAACACCGAGTGGTCGCCCAGGCCCTCGTCCGGCAGCACTCCCCCGTTGGGGTCGGCGAAGCGGTCGAGCGCGGCGGCGGCGGTCCGGCGGGCCCGGTCGAGGTGGGCCCGGTCGCCGGTCAGCCGCCACAGCTCCGTCTCCGCTCCGACCACCGTTCCCTGGTTGTACGTCCAGAGGGTCCGGTCCGGCCCGCCCGGCTCGGCCGGGTGGATGCCGTCCCAGACGATGCCGGTGTCCGGGTCGACCAGCGTGGCCTGCTCCCAGGCGGCGATGCGGCGGGCCCAGTCGAGGTCGGCGGGATCTCCGTAGCGGCGATGCAGCCGGGCGGCCAGGATCGCCGAGGGGGCGTTGGCCGGTGTGTTCGTGTACGGCCGGGGGTCGTCGCGCCGCCACAGGATCCCGCCGTGCTGCTCGCTCCAGCCGGCCCGGATGTCCGCCCACAGCTCCCGGACCAGGCCGCCGGTGTCGGCGCCGCCGACCTCGTCCGCCCGCAGCAGCGCGATCGCCATCCAGGCCATGTCGTCGTAGTAGCGGTTGACGATCCGGCCGCCGTTGCGGCGCACGATGCCGGCGACGTGGGCCCGGATCCGGTCCTTGAGCGCGGTCGAGCCGGTCCGGGCGCCGGCGTCGACGGTGACGTCCAGCGCGTGCGCCTGGATCCAGTAGTCCCAGGCCAGGCGGACCGCCAGCCGCCGGCGACCGGGAGTGTCCTGGTAGATCGCGAACCGCGGGTGCCAGAACTGGTCGCCGAGCACGCGCTGGGCCGCGTCGGCGGCCTCGGGCCAGCTCATGCCGCCTGCCCCGGGTGGGTGACGACGGTGTCGTGCCCGACCACGACCCGGGCGACGTTGCGCAGCGACTCCGACCCGGGGTCGAAGTAGTGCGAGTGTGCCTCGGTGAGCCGGACCGGCAGCGGCAGCCCGGGCTCCGGGTCGGCCCGGACCGGAGTGGCCCCGAAGCCGGGGTCACCCGGGTCCGCGCCGAATGCACCCAGGTCGGCCACGGGATCGAAGGGCGCCTCGCCGACGTAGACCCGTCGACCGGACAGGCCCAGCTCGCCGACGTCGTCGGCCAGCACCCCCGGGCTGCCGAGCAGCACCAGGTCGTCGGCCCGCCTCGGCCCCGACCGGGTGGCCGCGCCGATCACCGTGCTGCCGTAGCTGTGGCCGACGAGCGTGACGTGGGCCGGGCCGCCACCGTCGGCGGACCGGCCGGCGTCGAGGGCCTGGAGGTCGGCGGTCAACAGCCGGCCGCCGGCCCGGGCGCGGGTGGCGAACGGGACCTGCCGCCAGCTCGGCGCCGCGTACCCGACCCAGGCGACCACGGCCGTGGACTCGGCGGACTGCCGGCCGGCCTCGGCCAGCACGTGCTCGGCCCGGTCGACGGTGCCGCCCACACCGTGCAGGGCGTCCGCGCCCATGCCCGGCACCAGGACGGCCACATGCCGGGCCTGGTCCACGTCGCCGAGCCCGATCGCGACCCGCCCGGCACCGTCCAGGTCGAGGGTGAAGAGCCGGGCCCGCGGGCGGGCGGCGAGGGCACGCTCGACGCTCTCGGCCACCGCCAGCATGGATCGCAGCACCGCGGTCCGGGCCAGCACCAGCGGAACCGGCGGCACGACGGCAAAGATCCGGTCCCGCTCCGCCCGCAGCTGCCGGAGCAGGGTCGTCAGCTGCCGCCGGTTGGCCTCGTCCCGGACGTCGGCCGGCAGCCCGGCCAGGCGGCCCAGCGCGGCCGGCTGCTGCTCGATCAGCCGGCGGCGCAGGTGCGGCGGCAGCGCCGTCCACCAGCGGGCCACGTCGGCCGGGGTCCGGTCGGGGTCCGGCAGTCGTACCGGCCCGGGCACGCTGTCGACCGCCGCCAGCCCGCTGGCCATCCGGCGGTCGACCGAGACCGCGAGGGCGATCGACTCGGCCGCCTCCTGGGGCGACTGCGCCACGGCCAGCCGGGCTGCGTCGGCGACGCCCCCGAGGCCGGACCGGACGGCGTCGGCGGCCTGCCGGAGCAGACCGGCCAGGCCACTGACCCGCAGCGTCGCCAGCCGCATGCGGGGCCGGGCCACGGTCGCGGCGGCACCACGCCAGTCGGCCAGCGCGGTCCCGGCCACGCCCAGCCGCCGGTACGCCCGGTCGAGGTCCTCGGCCACGGTGAACAGCTGCCGTACGCCCCGCTCGCAGGCGTCGGCGTCCCACTCGCGCGCGTCGACGGTCATGTCCGCCGCCCGCCGCGCTCGATGCCGACGGCGATGCCGTGCTCGACGGCGCGGTAGTCACGGGCGGCGGCCGTGAGGGCCGCGGCGAGCTGGGCCAGCTCGGCGGCGGCGGAGCGGAGCGCGGCCGCGAGCGCGGCGCCGGTCTGGGTGGCGGCCGCGGCGGTCCGGGACCCGGGCAGGGCGGCGGCGATCGTGCCGAGCGCCGGGACGACGGCGCCGGCGGCCTCGGTCAGGGTCGACCGCTCGGCGGTGAGGGAGCGGCCGGCGTCCTCCAGGACCTGCGGCTCCACGTACAACTCAGGCATGGCAGCGACACTAGGGCGGCGAGCCGTGCGGGGCGAACGGCTCTCCACAGGCGACGGTTCCGTCCACAGAAGACGGTCCGCGGGTTGCGCTCAGGCCGGCCAGTCCGACGCCGGGACGGCCGCCGGGCGCTCGCCGACGTACTCACCCAGCCGGGCCAGCCGCCGCCGGCCGGTCACCCGGTAGGCCGGCCCGCCCGCGCGCGTGCCGACGAACGCGCCGGCGATGCCGAAGCGGGCCAGCGCCGCCCCGGCGGCGTCCCAGACCTGCGGGTCGTGCGGGCTCAGCCGCAGCAGGAAGCCGTGCTCGTCGCGGCGCCCGGCCCCGATCACCCACAACCGCAGGCGCGAGCCGTCCAGCGCGAATCCGGTCGGCACGGACTTCACCGCGCCGCGCACCCAGCGTTCGGCGACGGGCTGCAGGGTCTTGCTGAACGGCGTACGCACCGAGGTCAGGCCGTCCTCCTGGGCCACCTCGCCGCGCAGCCCGCGCTCGGAGTATGCGGCCAGCACCTCGTCGACCCGCCACGGGTCGTCGACCAGCGCGGACAGCCGGGCCGTGCCGCCGAGCCGGACCACCTGGGCGACCCCGAGCAGCAGTCCTTCGAGGTCGTCGACACCGGGCGGGCGCACTCCCGCGGTGAGGAACGACAGCTGGCCCGGCACAGCCCAGCAGCGTAGGCGGTCAGCTGCCGGACAGTCGCTGACAGGCCGGGTCGTCGCGGAATGCCCGATTCAGCTCGGAGTCGGTGTAGGTGCCGCCGAGTTGGTCGAGGGTCGTCCCGACCTGGGTGAAGACGGTGCCGAGCGAGTCCCGGATCCTGCGGGCACCGGCCGCGTAGGCGGTGAGGTCGCCGGTCGGCAGCGCGGCGAAGGACTTCTGCGCGGCCGCCAGGCCGGTCCGGGCCCGGCCCAGCGCGGCGGTGAGGTCGCGGGAGTAGCTCAGGCCGTGGTCGGCCTTCGGAGCACCGGCGGACGTCACGGTGCCGATCAGCTCGTCCGTACGCCGGACGGAGGCGGTGAAGAAGGTTGCGTACCGGGACCGGACCGTGGCCACGTCCGCGGCACCGACCAGGCTGTGGCTGAGCGCGGCGCTGTCGGCGGCGACGCCGTCCCGCCAGCCGATGAGCCCGGAGCAGACCGACCGCGCGTACGCGGCCGGCTCCACGTCACCGGCGTCGGTGGCCCCGCAGGCGGTGGCCAGGACGGCGGAGAGGGTCAGAACGGCGAAGATCGGGCGGAACACGGCCGACACCCTACGGACCGGCGGCCACCGGATGGCGGCCGCCGGTCCGTACGGGGCTCAGACCTCGGTGGTGGCCGGCTCGGAGCCGACGGCCACGGACCGCCGCTTCGAGATCGCGACCGCCGTCACGATGATCAGCACGGCCAGGATCGACAGCCCGATCCGCAGCGCGTCGTTCTCGTCGGTGCCGATGCTCAGCTGGACGACGGCCGGGGCGATCAGCAACGAGACCAGGTTCATCACCTTGATCAGCGGGTTGAGCGCCGGGCCGGCGGTGTCCTTGAACGGGTCACCGACGGTGTCGCCGATGATCGTCGCCTCGTGCGCGTCGCTGCCCTTGCCGCCGAACTGGCCGTCCTCGACCATCTTCTTGGCGTTGTCCCAGGCCCCGCCCGAGTTGGAGAGCAGCACCGCCATCAGGACGCCGGTCGCGATGGCCCCGGCCAGGTACGAACCGAGGGCGCCGGCGCCGAGCCCGAACCCGACCGCGACCGGCGCCATCACCGCCAGCAGCCCCGGGGTGATGAGCTCCCGCAGCGAGTCCTGGGTGCAGATGTCCACGACGCGGCTGTAATCCGGGCGCTCGCTGAAGTCCATGATCCCCGGCTTGGTGCGGAACTGCTCCCGCACCTCGAAGACCACCCGGCCCGCGGCCCGGGACACGGCCGTGATGGCCAGCCCGGAGAACAGGAACACCACCGACGCGCCGATGATCAGCCCGACCAGGTTGGTCGGGTCGGCGACGTTGAGGACGCCCGCGTACTGCAGGAGGTCCAGGTTGGTCAGCCCGCTGACCGGGTCCGTCCCGGCCTTGGTCACCGCGGTGCCGATGGCGTCGGTGAACGACCCGAACAGGGCGGTCGCGGCCAGCACGGCCGTCGCGATCGCGATGCCCTTGGTGATGGCCTTGGTGGTGTTGCCGACGGCGTCGAGGTCGGTGAGGACCTGGGCGCCCTTCTCGTCGATGTCGTGCGACATCTCCGCGATGCCCTGCGCGTTGTCGCTGACCGGCCCGAAGGTGTCCATCGAGACGATCACGCCGACCGTGGTGAGCAGGCCGGTGCCGGCCAGGGCGACCGCGAACAGCGACACCACGATCGAGCCGCCGCCGAGCAGGGACGCCCCGTACACCGCGGCGCCGATGAGGATGGCCGAGTAGACCGCCGACTCCAGGCCGATCGAGAAACCGGCCAGGATGACGGTCGCGGCGCCGGTCAGCGAGGACCGGCCGATATCCCGTACGGGCCGCCGGCTGGTCTCGGTGAAGTAGCCGGTCAGCACCTGGATCGCGGCCGCCAGAGCCAGGCCGATGAGCACGGCGACGATCGCGATGATGCGCGGGTTCTTGTCGCCGGCCGCGTTGAGCACGCCGTCGCTGACGCCGTCCAGCTCGGAGATCCGGCCGGGCAGGAAGATGAACGACGCGATCACCACCAGCACCCCGGAGATCAGCGCGGAGGCGAAGAATCCCCGGTTGATCGTCTGCAGGCCGCTGCGGTCGGACTCGCGGGGCTCGGTCAGGAAGATGCCGGCGACTGCGGTCAGCACGCCGATGGCCGGGACCACCAGCGGGAAGATCAGACCCTCGGAGCCGAAGGCGGCCTTGCCCAGGATGAGGGCGGCGACCAGCGTCACCGCGTACGACTCGAAGAGGTCGGCGGCCATGCCGGCACAGTCGCCGACGTTGTCGCCCACGTTGTCGGCGATGGTGGCGGCGTTGCGCGGGTCGTCCTCGGGGATGCCGGCCTCGACCTTGCCGACCAGGTCAGCGCCGACGTCGGCGGCCTTGGTGAAGATGCCGCCGCCGACCCGCATGAACATGGCCAGCAGGGCGGCACCGAAGCCGAAGCCCTCCAGCACGGTGGGCGCGTTCTCGTTGTAGGCCAGCAGCACCATGGAGGCGCCGAACAGGCCCAGGCCGACGGTCAGCATGCCGCAGAAGCCGCCGGTCCGGAACGCGATCCGCATGGCGTCGCGGGCTCCGGTCGCCCGGGCCGCCGCGGCCACTCGGACGTTGCCGCGGGTCGCCAGGGTCATGCCGAAGTAGCCGACCATCGCGGAGAAGACCGCACCGACGACGAAGAAGACCGAACGGCCGATCCGGACGTTGGTGCCACCCTCGTTGACCGGGAGAATGAGCAGCAGGACGAAGACGATCAGGACGAACGCGCCCAGCGTCTTGAACTGCCGGTTCAGGTAGGCCGATGCACCTTCCTGGACCGCCCGCGCGATGTCCTGCATCCGGGGCGTGCCCTGGTCGGCACGCATGACCTGGTTGTAGAGGTAGACGGCGAACACGAGCGCACCCGCGGCGATGGCGGCGATGACCACTACGACGAAGTAGTCCGCGCCTGCGATCTTCGGGGCCTCCGCCAAGGAAAGCGGGAGCAATGCGTCCTCCTGTTAGACGACGTTGGCGAACAGCCACAGGACGCCGGACGGCGGGTGGAGCTGGTCGTTAGAGCCCGCGCTGACCGGAGACACGCGGTCCCGCGCAGATCGCGCGGAGTTTACGGGAGCATGGCCGGTGCCTAAAGCGGGGCCTTCCTCGTGCGAGCTGAATCACTAGGGCACGTGGGTCTTATGTCCCGTGGTTTCCGGTTGCGGACGTGAACTCAGATGAGTGGCCAGGACATGGTGACCCGGGTCCCGCCGTCGGCCTCCTGGTCGACGACGAGATCCTGCACGACCGCGCCGAGCAGCGCCAGGCCGAGGGCGTCACCGCTGGGGTCGGCCCAGGGCGCCGGCGCCCCGGCGCCGTTGGCCATGGCTGTCAGCTCGTCGCCCGACCCGGTCTTGGCGCCGTCGACCACCGAGACCCGGAACCGGCCGGTCTCGGCGAACTCGACGGTGACCGGCGCCGCCATCCCCTGCCGTTCCTGCATCCGGACGGCGCGGGCGCAGGCCTCGCCGACCGCGAGCCGGACCTCGTCGAGGATCTCCTCCCCGACCCCGCTGCGCCGAGCCATGGCCGCCGCGATCAGGCGCGCCGTCCGCACGTGGGCCGCGCTCGGCGGCAACCGGAGGGTGACGGTCACGTCGGTGCCCGCGGCGGTCCCGGTCACGGGTCAGCCCGCCGACGAACCGGCGAGGGCCTCGTCCACCGTCGAGTAGACGGTGAACACCTCGTCCAGTCCGGTGATCCGGAACAGCTTGAGCACCCGCTCCTGGGGACAGACGAGCGAGAGGCTGCCGCCGACCTCGCGGGCCCGGTTGAGCCCGGCGACCAGCACGCCGAGCCCGGTGGAGTCGAGGAACTCGACCCCGCCGAGGTCGATGACGAGCCGATGCTGGCCGGAGTCGAGCAGGTCGGCGATCCGGTCCCGGAGGGCCGGAGCGGTGTACACATCGACCTCCCCGGAGACAGCCAGCACCGTGTGCCCAGCCTGGTCATGAGAGTTCAAGGTGAGGTCCATGGCGCACCTCCGCGTAAGTTGGCGACGTGAGACAAGCGCCGGTCCGCCGACCGGGCTGTACTGCTTGCCCCCGATCTAACCAAAGACCGCCCGTGCAAGAGTGAGTGACGTGGTCCGTACCCGCGCGCCGGAGGTCGATGTCCTCCGCGGACGCGACCTGCTCGACCGGATCCTGGCCGGCGGCAGGCACGACCCTGTGACACATGTGGAGCAGGTACCGGCCCGTCCGGGGCGGCCCGCGGACTGGCCCGACTGGGCCCCTGACCTGCTGGTGGACCGGTTCACGGCGCGCGGCATCACGCGGCCGTGGGAGCACCAGGCGGCCGCTGCCTCGCTGGCCCGGTCGGGCCGGTCGGTGGTCGTGGCGACCGGCACCGCGTCCGGCAAGTCGCTGGCCTACCAGCTGCCGGTGCTCTCGACGCTGCTCGAGGACGGCAAGGCCACGGCGCTCTACCTGGCCCCGACCAAGGCGCTGGCCGCCGACCAGCTCCGGTCGCTGCGCTCGCTGGTGCTCCCGGACGTCCGCGCGGCATCCTTCGACGGCGACACGGCCGCGCCGGAGCGGGACTGGGTCCGCGCCCACTCCCGGCTCGTGCTCACCAACCCGGACATGCTCCACCGCGGCATCCTTCCGTCGCACTCGCGCTGGGCGACCTTCCTGCGCCGGCTGCAGTACGTCGTGGTGGACGAGTGCCACACCTACCGCGGCGTGTTCGGCTCCCACGTCGCGCACGTGCTGCGCCGGCTGCGGCGGATCTGCGCCTCGTACGGCGCGTACCCGACCTTCGTGCTCGCCTCCGCGACCGTGGCGACCCCGGCCACCTCCGCGAGCCGGCTCACCGGGCTGGAGGTGGCCGAGGTCACCGACGACGCCTCGCCCCGCGGGTCGACCGCGTTCGCACTGTGGGAACCGCCGTTGACCGGCGCGCACGGTGAGCACGGGGCGCCGGTGCGGCGGCCGGCCGGAGCCGAGGCGGCCCGGCTGCTGGCCGACCTCGTGGTCGAGGACGCGCGGGCGCTGGCCTTCGTCCGGTCCCGGCGCGGGGCCGAGGTCCTGGCCCTGACCGCCCGGCGGCACCTGGCGACCGCGGCGCCGGAGCTGGCCGACCGGGTGGCCGCGTACCGCGCCGGCTACCTGCCGGAGGAGCGCCGGGCGCTGGAGACGGCCCTGGCCGACGGCACCCTGCTGGGCGTGGCGGCCACGAACGCGCTCGAACTCGGCATTGACATCGCCGGGCTCGACGCGGTCGTGCTGGCCGGCTTCCCGGGCACGCTGGCGTCGCTGTGGCAGCAGGCCGGTCGAGCCGGACGGGAGGGTCTGGGCGCGCTGGTCGTCTTCGTGGCCCGGGACGACCCGCTGGACACCTACCTGGTGCATCACCCGGAGGCCGTTTTCGGCCGGCCGGTGGAGGCGACCGTCCTGGATCCCGACAACCCGTACGTGCTGGGTCCGCAGCTGTGCTGCGCCGCCGCCGAGCTGGCGCTGACCGAGGTGGACCTGCCGATGTTCGGCGGCCCCGCGGCTGAGGCGGTGCTCCCAGACCTGGTCCGGCGCGGAGTGCTGCGGCATCGGTCGACGGGCTGGTACTGGACCGCGCGCGGCCGTCCCGACCTCGACATCCGCGGCACCGGCGGGGAGCCCGTGCGGGTGGTGGAGGGCGGCACCGGCCGGGTGCTGGGCACGGTCGACCCCTGGGCGTCGCACTCGACCGTCCACTCGGGGGCTGTCTACCTCCACCAGGGCGTCTCGTACGTGGTCGACGAGCTCGACCTGGCCGACGCCGTGGCGCTGGTGCACCGGGACGAGCCCGACTGGTCGACCTCGGCCCGGGACACCACCGACATCCGGGTGGTCTCCACGCTGCGGGAGCGCGACCTGGGCGACCTGACCCTTCATCACGGCACCGTCGACGTGACCAACCAAGTCGTGTCGTACCTGCGGCGGCGCCACCTGACCGGCCAGGTGCTCGACGAGACGCCGCTGGACCTCCCGGCTCGGCAGCTGCGGACCCGGGCGGTCTGGTACACGCTCTCGGACGCCGCGATCGCCCGCGCCGGTCTGGCGGCGGCGGACGTGCCGGGCGCCGCGCACGCCGCCGAACACGCCGCCATCGGGCTGCTGCCGCTGTTCGCCACCTGCGACCGCTGGGACATCGGCGGGGTGTCGACCGCGCTGCACCAGGACACCGGACGGACGACGGTCTTCGTCTACGACGGCCAGCCCGGCGGCGCCGGGTTCGCCGCGCGGGGTTACGACACGGCGGAGCAGTGGCTGCTCGCCACCCGGGAGGCGGTCGCGGCCTGCGAGTGTGACGCCGGCTGCCCGTCGTGCGTGCAGTCGCCCAAGTGCGGCAACGGCAACGAGCCGCTGGACAAGGCCGGCGCGGTCCGGCTGCTCGACGCGGTGCTGGCAGGCCTGCGGGCCTGAGATCCACCAGCCGGACCGGGTGCATCCGGACCGGGCCGGGTGGACGCTTGCCGATCGGCCGCTTCGGGTATGCCGAGGGCAACACGGACGATGGGCGAACCCGTCCACTCGCACAAAGGAGCTGATCACCGTGGCGGTCCTGGGTCTCATCCTGCTCGCCGCAGCCGGCGTGCTCACCGCCGCTGTCGTCACCAGCAACACCGACTCACTGGCGGTCTCCCTCTGGGGTGTCTCCGTCTCGAACGTCACCCTCGGCGTGGTCTTCGTCGCGGGCATGATCACCACCGTCCTCGCGGTCATCGGTCTCGGTCTGCTGATGGGCGGCGCGCGGCGCAACCGCCGCCTGCGGAAGGAGCGGCGCACGCTGCGTCGCGAGAACGAGCAGCTGGCGCAGCGGGTGGACTCCACCCCGGACGGCACCGGGTCGGCGGCCCGCTACGAGGAGCGCCGGGTGGAGGACACCCGCCCGATCGACGACGATCGGACTCAGGTGCAGCCGTCGGAGTCCGGCTACGACTCCGCGCCGCCGGTGGACGAATCGGCCGCCGCGCCGCGTCGGCGGGGCTTCATGCCCCACCGCGAGGAGCGCACGACGACCGAGACGGTGTCGCGGGACCTCTGACCTGTCCCCGAGGGGTGGGTAGCGCGGGCAGCGCCGCCCACCCCTCGGGCACGTCACGGGCCGTCCACCGGTCCGGCCCGCGCGCGGGCCCTGGCGGTCCTGACACCCAGACCGCCGAGGCTGACCGGCCGGGAGACCACGACCTCGACGTCGTCCCCCACGATCCGGCAGTCTCGTAACGACCCGCCGTTCCCGTCCGCCACCGTCGCGGCGTGGGCGCAGGCGACTGCCGGGCCGTCGGGCACGTGGACGGCCGCCGCCAACGCGGCCAGGTCGGCCGCGGTCTCCGCCCGGTGCCGCCCTGTCACCGCGTCGCCGTAGAGAACGGCGGCGGAGCAGCTGAGCCAGATCAGCCCGGCGAACGCCACCGCCCAGACCGTCACGCTCCCGCGCTCACGGCACACCGGCCGGCTCCGGTTCGCTGAGCGCGACCGCCGTCGCGGTCACCCGGAAGGTCGGGAGCAGCCCGCCGCCCCGGCCCGCCGTGGCGGATACGGTCACCCGGACCTCCTCCCCGTCCCGCCCGATGTCCACGGCGGCCGCGGTCGGGGCCACCCGGGTCGCGGCCGACCGCACCACCTCGGCCGGCTCCCCCCGCGCCGCCGCCCTCGCCCCTTCCCGGGCCGCGTCGACGCATCGCAACTGGGCCAGGAGCACCGACACCGCCGTGAGCGCGGCCGCGACGACCAGGACCAGCGCCGGGAGCACGACGGCGAGCTCGGCGGTCGCCATCCCGCCGTCGCGCCGGCCGGTCATCCCTGCGCGAGAGCGCGCTTGACGATCGCCGTCAGCGCGGTCACCACCGTGCCGCTGGTGAGGACCTTGTAGAGGATCCCGGCGAAGGCGACCGCCGCGATGATGCCGACCGCGTACTCGGCGGTGGTCATGCCGTCGTCCCGCCGGTACGTGTCCCGCAGCTTCCTCAGCATGTGCTCGCTCCTTCCGTCGACGCCGCCCGGTGCGGCGCGCGGGACAGAGCTTTCGCGGCCGGGGATCGGCGGCCCAGACCCGAATCGGGATCTGTGGACAGAACACTCCACTGTGGACGAGCAACCCGCTTCTGTCGTAGCGCTGTGGTAGGGCGCCGGCGCCTGTCCACAGCCGGTGCCGTCGTCCACAGGTCCGCAACTCGGACTTCCGACCCCTGTGCCGCCGGGCTTGGCTGTTCCTCGCACCGACCGGAGGAGGAGCCATGGAGCAACAGCACCGACCGCTGCTGCTGACGACCGACACGGAACTGCTCGACGACTTGCTGGGGCTGGCGGCGGCCGCGGGTGTCGCGGTCGACGTGGCCGCGGAGCCGGCCACCTGCCGTCCACAGTGGACCAATGCTCCGCTGGTCCTGCTCGGGACCGACGCGGCCGCGGCGTGGCCCTCGGCACGACTCGAACCGAGGCTCGGTGTGCTGCTGGTCGCGCGGGGCTCCCCGGCCGACGACCTACGGGAGATCGCGGCGGCGGTCGGCGCCGACGAGGTCGTCGCCCTGCCGGACGGCGAGGCGATCTTGCTGGACCGGCTGGCCGATGTCGCCGAGCCGGCCGCGCGGGCCCGGGTCATCGGCGTCGTCGGAGGGCGCGGCGGTGCCGGCGTGAGCGTCCTCGCCACCGGCCTCGCGCTGACGGCTGCGGCACGTGGACCGGCCTGGCTGATCGACCTCGACCCGCTCGGCGGCGGGTCCGACGCGGGCCTGGGCGCCGAGCTGCGGATCGGCGCGCGCTGGGCCGATCTCGGGGTGCTCACCGGGCGGCTGTCGCCGGCGGCTCTGCGCGGCGCGGTTCCCCAGGTGCACGGCGTCTCGGTCGTGGCCACCAGCCATCCACCGGAGGACCTGGCAGCCGAGGCCGTCCGCACCGTCATCTCCGCCGCCGGCCGCGGGTCCGGCGTCGTGGTGCTGGACCTGGCCCGGCACCGGACGGCGGCACGGGACGCAGCCATCGCCACCCTCGACGACCTGCTCGTGGTCGTTCCGGCGGAGATCCGGGCGATCCTGGCCACCGGCCGGCTGATAGGCGGGTTCGGGCCCACTCCGGCCGCGGCGCGGGTGGTCGTCCGCCGGACCACGGACGCCCTGCCCACGCGGGAGGTACTGCGCGGAGTGGGACTGCCCTTCGCCGGTGAGCTGCCGGACGAGGCTCGGGTCCAGGAGGCGGCACAGCTGGGTGACGCTCCCGGCCTGGTACGCGGCACGAAGCTGGCCGAGCTGTGCGCGACCCTGCTCGACCGGTCGCAGGTCCGGCCGGTGGCGGCATGAACGCGGAGGCGCTGGAGCGCGTCCGACGGCGGCTGGTGGACACCGGCGCTCCGCCCGGCCGTGCCACCATCGCCGCGCTGGTACGCCAGGACTCCGGCGGCCTCGCCGGACACGGCCAGGTGCTCGGCCTGGTCCGGGAGGCGGAGTCGGAGCTGGCCGGCGCCGGCCCGCTGCAGCCGCTGCTGCAGCAAGCCGGTGTGACGGACGTGCTGGTCAACGCCCCGGACAGCGTCTGGGTGGATCGCGGGTCGGGTCTGCAGCGATCGGCCGTGCGGTTCCCGGACGAGGCCGCGGTGCGCGGGCTGGCGCAGCGGCTGGCCGCGCTCGCCGGCCGCAGGCTCGACGACAGCAGCCCGTACGTTGACGCCGCGCTACCGGACGGCACCCGCCTGCACGCCGTCCTGCCGCCGGTCGCCTCAGGCGGCACCTGCCTGTCATTGCGGACGTTCACGGCGCGGGCGTTCACCATCGCCGACCTGGAGGCGGCGGGCACGCTGCGCGGGAGCAGCGCCGGCCTGCTGCGCGCGATCATCAGAGCCCGGGCGGCGTTCCTGGTCAGCGGGGGCACGGGCAGTGGCAAGACGACCCTGCTGGCGACCATGCTCGGGCTCGTCGACCCGCGGGAGCGGCTGATCCTGGTCGAGGACGCCGCCGAGCTGCGTCCGGCGCACCCGCACGTCGTCCGGCTGACCGCACGGCCGCCGAACGTCGAGGGCGCCGGCGAGGTCTCGCTGCGCGACCTCGTCCGGCAGGCGCTCCGGATGCGACCGGACCGGCTCGTCGTGGGTGAGGTCCGCGGCGCCGAGGTGGTCGAGCTGCTCACCGCGTTGAACACCGGCCACGCCGGCAGCGGAGGGACGCTGCACGCCAACAGCGCCGGCCAGCTGCCAGCCCGGCTGGAGGCCCTGGGCGGTCTCGGACGCCTGGACCGGCACGCGGTCCGCAGCCAGGTCGCGGCCGCCCTCCAGGTCGCCGTCCATCTCGACCGGCAGCCGGACGGCGGCCGGGTACTGACCGAGATCGGCGTCTTCCGTATGGACGGGGACGAAATCCGGGTCGTCCCGGCCTGGCGGTACGACGCCGGTCCGGTCGGCGGATGGCCCGCACTGGCCGCCCTGCTCGGACGACACCTGGAACGGAGTGTGCTGTGACCGGGCTCGTAGTCGGCCTGCTCGCGGTCGCCGTCGCGCTGGTCCCGCCGCCGTCACCCGCGACCGCCCGGCTGCGGGTGCTGCGTAGCCGGACCGGCGTCCGCCCGCCGTCGTTCCCGGTCCCGCGAGTGGGGATCGCCCTGCCGGCGCTCTGTGGCGTGGTCACGCTGGGGGCCTGGTCCCGGTTCGGCTTCGGCGTCGCGGTGCCGGTGTTGCCGGCAGCGGCGGGCGCCGTCGCGGGGGCCACGGCGGCGGCTGTGCTGTCGAGGGCGGCAGCGGAGCGAGGCCGCCGCCGGCTCGACGGCCGGCTGGTCGAGTCGGTCGGGACGCTGGCCGCCGACCTGCGGGCGGGTCAGCAGCCGGCGGAGGCGCTCGCGGCGCTCGAGGACAGCTCGGCCGCCAGTCAGCGGGCCGTCCGCGCCGTCTGGGCGGTGTCCGAGCGCAGCGGGGCTCCGGCCGCCGCGGTGCTCGACCGGGTCGAGCAGGACCTGCGGGCGCGGCAGGCGCAGCATCGCGAGATCGCCGCGCAGCTGGCCGGGGCGCGCTCGACGGCCGGGCTGCTGGCGATCCTGCCGGTCCTCGGGATCGGTCTGGGCGCGGCGATGGGGGCCCGGCCGCTGGCGGTGCTGCTCAGCGAGCCTCGGGGTCAGCTGGCGCTGCTGGTCGGTGTGGCCATGGAGGCGCTGGGCGTCCTCTGGACAGCCCGGATCGTCGCCGGCGCGCAGGGACCGCGATGAGCCCGGCTGTTCCGGTCCTGCTGGCGCTCGCGGTCGTTCTGATGCGACCGCGGCACCGGCAGGCCGGTCGTACCCGCGCTCGCCCCGACGTACGGACCAGGGCGGCCTCGGCGGCATTGGGAGTGGCGGTGACCCTCCTGGCCGGGAGCGCGGCCGGCATCGTGCTCGGCATCGCGGCGTTCGCCGTGGCCGATCGGACCCTGCGGAAGCTGGAGCCGGCCCGGGCGCGGCGTCGCCGGCAGGACCGGGACGCCGAGCTTCCGCTGACGCTGGATCTGCTCAGCGTCTGCCTGCAGGCCGGGATGCCGCTGGTCGCGGCACTGGAGACGGTCGCGGACGCGCTGCCCGGCCCCTTCAGTGACGATCTGCGGGTCGTCGCAGGCCTCCAGCGTCTCGGCGCTGCTCCGGCGGCGGCCTGGGCGGACCTCGCCACCGACCAGGATCTGGCTCCGGTGGCCCGGGCGGTGGGCCGGTCGGCGGAGAGCGGCGGCCGGCTGGCGGCCGCCTTCGACCGGCTGGCCGCGGAACGGCGGTCCGCGCTGGCGGCGAGCGGGCTCGCCCGGGCCAGGACCGCGGGTGTCGTAGCGATGGCGCCGCTGGGCCTGTGCTTCCTGCCGGCGTTCATCTGTCTCGGCATCGTGCCGATCGTGCTGTCGCTCGCGACAGAGGTGCTGCCATGACCGCGGCGGACACCCTGACCGCGAACATGAGACGGCCCCCGCCTGGGGGGATAGCGGGGGCCGCCGAGGCCCGGCTCCGGGGGGTTGAGCCGGACGATTTCGCGCGGAGCGGCGCGAGGCCTACTCCTACGGCTTCTTGTCTACCCACCGGTCCGTCCGGGCACACAGACGCACAGGACTCTTTTCGCCGCTTCTTCGCGAGCGGCTGCTCCTATGCTCTGCGTTGTGCACCGCTCCGCGGTCTTCTTCGACCTGGACAAGACGATCATCGCCAGGTCGAGCGCGCTCGCCTTCGGCCGGCCGTTCCGGGCCGGCGGGCTGATCAACCGGCGGGCCGCACTCAAAGCCGCCTATGCCCAGCTGGTCTACCTCGTCGCGGGCGCGGACGAGGACCAGATGCGCCGGATGCGCGACTACATCACCGAGATGTGCACCGGCTGGGACGTCCAGCAGGTGAAGGAGATCGTCGCCGAGACCCTGTTCGACATCGTGGACCCGCTGATCTATGCGGAGGCGGCCGACCTGATCGAGGAGCACAAGGCGGCCGGACGGGAGGTCGTCATCGTCTCGAGCAGTGGCGAGGAGGTCGTCGGCCCGATCGGCGAACTCGTCGGTGCGGACCGGGTGATCGCGACCCGGATGGTGGTCGAGGACGGCCGCTACACCGGCGAGGTGGACTACTACGCCTACGGACCGGCCAAGGCGGCAGCGATGCGCGATCTCGCCGAGGCGGCCGGCTACGACCTGGCGGACTGCTATGCCTACAGCGACTCGATCACAGACCTGCCGATGCTCGAAGCCGTCGGTCACCCGACCGCAGTGAACCCGGACCGGGGACTGCGCCGGGCCGCCCGCGAGCGGGACTGGCCGGTGCTGGAGTTCACCCGGAAGGTGTCCCTTCGGTCGCGGCTGACCGGCCTCCGGCCACCGCGACGGCCCCTGGTCGGAACGGCGGTCGGGGTCGGGGCGGCGGTCGCCGGCATCACCTGGTACGCGGTGCGCAGGCGATCGGTACCCATGGCGCCAGAGACGGGCACAAGGCGGCGGGCCGCGGAAACGTTACTGGTGCGTCGGTCTTCCGCCGCCCGCTGAAGCGGCGTACAAAGGACTGCACGGAAGCCCGTTCGTCCGGGGGGACACCCCCGGTGAGCTGGGATTCTGGGCACGGACGCCGGGCACCCACGTGCGACCAGCCGCGGGAGGCACGACGGGTCCGACCTTGGTCGGTGACCGTCGAGAAGGTGTGCACGCCTGGTAACTCGGGCCTGTCCGTGCGCGACGGCGCCTCGGCGACGGGGCGCCGTTCGCGTGCCGGGGACCGGCTCCCGCCGACGCCGCCCGCTTCAGCCGCGCAGGACCGCTTCGCAGATCGCCAGACCTTCCTGGGCGCCGAGCTCGGCCGCGGCCGCGCAGTGCGTCAGCCAGCGCGCCACGCCGTCCGGCTCGCCGGTGCGGTAGGCCTCCAGGGCGGTCCGGTACTCCTCCGCGCGCTCCAGGTGGCCGACCTCGGGGACGCTCACCGACTTGGGGTCGACGCCCCGGGTGACCAGGGTGAGGCGGGCCGCGGCCCGGGCGACCACGCCATCGAGGCTGCCGAACGGCGCCAGCGTGGCCAGCTCGCCGTGCACGACCGCGGCGACCAGCGTCCCGGGCACGGTGCTGCGGGCGGCCACGAGGCCGGCGAGGCCCGTCAGCCGCGCGGCCGCGGCCGGCGAGCCGCTCGGGCGGCCGAGCTGGTCGGGGGGCGCGGTCCCGGCGGCGGCCAGGACGTGCAGCCGGGCGACGGCCTGCAGGGGTGCCCTCTCCCACACCCCGACCAGGGCGCCGAGACCGGCACTGACCCGCAGCGCACCCTGTACGACGGGGTCGCGCGGCTCGCCGGCCCGCAGGCCGGCCAGCGGGATCTCGGACCCTTCCAGGGCAGCGGAGGCCCGGGCGCCGCGCAGGGCCGACTCGGTGCTGACGGCCGCGCTCTGCCGCCGGAGGACTCGGTGGTTCAGCAGCCGGTCGACGGCCTCCCGGGCCCGGGCCAGTGCGTCGGACACCCCGGGAAGGTCGAGCAGCGGGGCGAGCGGATCCACGGTGCCCGGCACGGGTACGCGCGTCGGTGGTGGGGCCACCCGGCCAGGCTAGCCGCGGCGTCCCGGACCGCGACCCGGGCGGTC
>DATDKW010000133.1:0-5893 GCA_036519715.1 Mycobacteriales bacterium | reverse complement strand
GACGCCGACCGGCGGGCGGCGCTGGAGCTGTCCGCGGCCGGCTTCGACCCGGGCCCGAGGGACGGCAGGTTCGGGCCCCGGACGGCGGCCGCGCTCAAGGACTTCCAGCGGGCCGAGGGGCTGGACCCGACCGGGCGGACGGACCTGGAGACCGCGACCGCGCTGCTCGACGCGCCGGCCCGGCAGCTGCCGAGCACGCCCGCGGGCAGCAGCGGGCGGCTGCCGGCCTCGGCCCTGACCGGCGTCGGCGACGGCCGGCGGATGTACACGCCGGCCGCCCAGGCGTTCCGGCGGATGGACGACGCCGCCCGCGCGGCCGGCCACGACCTGCACGTCAACAGCGGCTACCGGACGTACGGGGAGCAGGCGGCGCTCTACCAGGCGTACCGGAACGGCACCGGGAACCTGGCCGCAGCCCCGGGCCGGAGCACGCACGGGCTGGGACTGTCCGCGGACATCCAGGTCACGGATCCGGCCACGCTGCGCTGGCTGCGCGCCAACGCGGACCGGTACGGGTTCGTCAACGACGTGCCCAGCGAGGCCTGGCACTGGACCTGGCGCCCCTGACCCGGGCTCGTCCGCCCGGGTCAGGGCCGGTCGGCTACACCCCGCTCGCGACTCCCTCCACGCTGGCGGACACGACGGCACCGTTGCGACGGGCCCGCACCCGGATCGGGGTGTGCGGGTCGATCCCGGCGGCCATGGCGCGGCGCAACAGGCCGGCCAGCTCGTCGAGCGTCATGCCATCCGGCGACTCGCTGGTCGCCGTGACGGTGCGGTGCGTCGTCACCTCGAGCCCTCGGCGGGCAGTGGGCGCGGACATGGTCCTCCTCGGTGGGCAAGGAGCGGCCAGGATCCCACGCGGACGTGACCGGCGCTGAAACGAGCAGGTCACGTCGAGAGTCGCGAGCTGATCACGGGACATCGGTGCCCCGTTGGGAACACTTTGACAGACTGGTCCGTAGGTAGGGGCAGTCGTCTGGGCTGCCCCCGTGCGGGCGGCCGGTGGATGCGGGCCGGCGAGGAGGCAGCGGTGGCGGTTCAGGACACGACTGGCGGCGGACCGGTTCGGGTGGACGTGGTCGGCGAGGCCGGTGGCCGGATCGCGTCCAACATCGAGCACGTCATCGACGGCAAGCCGGAGACGGTGCGGCTCGCCATCGTGGTGCTGCTGGCCGAGGGCCACCTGCTGATCGAGGACGTGCCCGGCGTCGGCAAGACCAAGCTGGCTAAGGCGCTGGCCCGGTCGGTCGACTGCTCGGTGCGGCGGATCCAGTTCACTCCCGACCTGCTGCCCTCCGACGTCACCGGGGTCAGCGTCTACAACCAGGAGAGTCGGGACTTCGAGTTCCGGCCCGGCGCCGTGTTCGCCAACCTGGTCGTCGGCGACGAGATCAACCGGGCCTCGCCCAAGACGCAGTCCGCGCTGCTGGAGTGCATGGAGGAGCGCCAGGTCACCGTCGACGGCACGACGTACGTGCTGGAGGCGCCGTTCATGGTCGTCGCCACCCAGAACCCGATCGAGATGGAGGGGACCTACCCGCTGCCGGAGGCGCAGCGGGACCGGTTCACGGCCCGGATCTCGATGGGCTATCCCGACGCCGGGGCCGAGATGGTCATGCTGGCCGACCACGCCGGGCAGGACCCGCTGGACGCGCTGGTCCCGGTCTCGACCGCGACCGAGGTCCGGATGCTCATCGACGTGGTCCGCCGGGTGCACGTCTCCGACGCCGTCCGGCAATACGTGGTCGACCTGGTCAACGCCACCCGCCGCGCCCCCGACCTGCGGCTCGGCGCCTCCCCGCGCGCGGCGCTGCAGCTGCTGCGGGCGGCCAAGGCCCAGGCCGCGCTGTCCGGGCGGGACTACGTGCTGCCCGACGACGTGCAGCGGCTGGCCCAGCCGGTGCTGGCGCACCGGCTGCTGCTGACGGCCGAGGCCCAGATCGCCCGCCGCGGCACCGACACCGTGGTCGACTCCGTGCTGCGCTCGGTGCCGGTCCCCCGGCCCGCCGACGCGCCGCCGGTCGGCCGGAGGGTCTGAGCCGGTGCGGGCGGCGCTGTCCGGCCTCACCACCCGGGGCCGCTGCCTGCTGGCCGCCGGGGTGGCGGCCGCGCTGTGCGGGTTCGCGCTGGGCGAGCGGGACCTGCTGCGGGTGGCGATCTTCCTGATCGCGCTGCCGCTGGTGGCCGCGGCCGTGGTGGCCCGGACCCGGTTCCGGCTGTCCTGCACCCGCGACCTGGCCCCGGCCCGGGTGCCGGCCGGCCAGCCCTCGACCAGCCGGCTGGTGCTGGAGAACGTGTCATTCCTGCCCACCGGGCTGCTGCTGCTCGAGGACGAGGTGCCGTACACGCTGGGTGGCCGGCCACGCTTCACCGTGGACCGGATCGGCCCGGGGCAGCACCGCACCGTGCACTACCCCATCCGCTCCGACGCCCGGGGCCGCTACCGGATCGGGCCGCTGCGGCTGCGGCTGGCCGACCCGTTCGGGTTGGTCGAGCTGACCCGCTCGTTCACCGCCGTGGACACCCTGACCGTGGTCCCGGCCGTGCACCCACTCCCGCCGGTACGCCTCGGCGGGGCCTGGGAGTCCGGCGGCGAGAGCGTCAGCCGGTCGGTGGCCATCCGGGGCGACGACGACGCTGCCACCCGCGAATACAACACCGGCGACGACCTGCGGAAGGTGCACTGGCGGTCCACCGCCCGGGTCGGCAAGCTGATGGTCCGCCGCGAGGAGCGGCCCTGGCAGGCCCGCACCACCCTGCTGCTGGACACCCGGGCCGACGCCCACCGGGGCGAGGGGCCGGGCTCCAGCTTCGAGTGGGCGGTCTCGGCCGTGGCCAGCGTCGGCGTGCACGCCGCCCGCCGGGGCTACTCGCTGCGGCTGCTGACCGACGGCGGCCCGGCCGCCGGCGGGGCCGAGCTGTCCGACGAGGGCGTCCTGCTCGACCACCTGGCCGAGGTGCAGGCGTCGCGCAACCGCGGGCTGGACGCGGCCGCCGCCCCGCTGCGCGGCGCCGAGGGGCTGGGCACGCTGATCGCCGTGCTCGGCATCCTCGACCCCGATCAAGCGGCGCTGCTGGCCTCGACCCGGTCGCCCAACGAGGTGTCGGTCGCGGTGCTGCTGGACACCAACAGCTGGCTCACGCTGTCCCCACGCGCCCAGGCGGATTCTGAGGCCGCGTACGACGCATCGGTCGAGGTCCTGTCGCGGGCCGGCTGGCGGGTGGTACGGGCACGGCACGGCGACCGGCTGCCGGCGCTGTGGCCGACGGCGGGCCAGCGACCGGGAGGGGCCGCGCCGCTGGTGCGACCAGGTGCGGAAGGGAGCGCGACGCGGTGAGGACGAGCACCAGGATGACGCTGGCGGCCGGTGGCGCGGTCGCGTTGGGGGCGGCGCCGCTGGGCGCGGTCTTCGAGGACTGGCGCTGGCTCTGGTACGGCTGGGCCGCGGTGGCCGCCGTCGTCGGCGCCCACCTGCTCGCCCGCTACCTGCGGCTGCCCGCGGCGCTCGTGCCCGTCATGGGGCTGGCCGGGCTGCTGCTCTACCTCACCGCGGTATTCGGCACCGACGGCGCGCTGCTCGGGCTGATCCCGACCCCGGACAGCCTCGCCCTGCTGCGCTCAGGCCTGGACGAGGGCTTCCAGAACATCAACGACTTCGCCACCCCGGTGCCGACCACGACGGCCCTGGTGCTCCTCACCGCGAGTGCGCTCGGGCTGACCGCGGTCGTGATCGACGTCATCGCGGTGTCGCTGCGCCGACCGGCCGCATCCGGGCTGGCCCTGCTCGCGCTGTACGCGGTGCCGGTCGCGGTGGTGCTGCGCGGGGTGCCGTGGGTGCTCTTCGCCATCTCCGCCTTCGGCTACCTGATGCTGCTGCTGGTTGAGGGCCGGGACCGGCTGCTGCACTGGGGGCGCCCGGTCGCGCCCGTGGCCCGGCCCGGCGCGGCTGCCGGCCCGATCGCGGCGCCCCCCCAGGACGACACGCCGTCGCCGCTGACCGGCCAGCGCATCGGCGCGATCGCCATCGCCATGGCGGTGATCCTCCCGCTGCTGGTGCCAGGGATGACCGGCAACGCGCTCAACCGGCTCAGCCAGTCCGGGGGCGGCGACGGCACCGGCAACGGCAACGGCCCGCTGAACGAGTTCGCGGCGCTCAAGGGCGAGCTTCGGCAGGGCCAGGTGGTCACCCTGATGACCGTGCGCACCACCCTGGACCAGCCGCGCTACCTGCGGACCAAGGTGCTCGACCGCTACCAGGCCAACGGGTTCTCGGCCGGGAGCACGCCCAGCCGGCCGATCGGCGACGGGGACAGCCTGTCGGCGCCGGACCACCAATCCAGCGGCGACGAACAGACGTACCGCACCGAGATCGCGCTGACCGACAAGTACAGGGACGACCACCTGCCGATCTACTACGCGCCGACCCGGCTGGAGCAGATCGGCGACGGCTGGGAGTACGACACGGACAAGGCCGTGGTCCGCAACGACGAGACCCGGGGCGACTTCAGCTACACCGTCGAGGGCGAGGAGCCGACACCGAGCGTGGCCGCGCTGAGCGGGGCGCCGGCCGCGACCGAGAACGAGGTGCCAAGCCGGCTCCTCGGCGTGGGCAGCGCGCTGCCGGACCAGGTCCGGAAGGCGACGGAGGACATCGTCCGCGGCGTCGACGGGCCGTACAACCGGGCCAAGGCGATCAACGACTACTTCACCACCCCGAAGAACGGCTTCACCTACTCGGAGACCGTGCCCACCGGCAACAGCGGCAACGCGCTGGTCGACTTCCTGAAGAACAAGCAGGGCTACTGCGAGCAGTACGCGGCGGCGATGGCGGTCATGCTGCGGGTCCTCGACATCCCGTCCCGGGTGGTGATCGGCTACACGCCCGGCACCAAGAACGACGACGGCAGCTGGAGCGTCACCAACCACGACGCCCACGCGTGGGTGGAGGCCTACTTCTCCGGCGTCGGCTGGGCCTACTTCGACCCGACGCCGCTGGACGACGGGCGCACCGTGGCGCCGGGCTACGCGCCCCGGCCGTCGACGTCGAACGGGCCGTCCGCGTCGGCCTCGGGCGGGGCGGCGGCGTCGCCGGGCCGGACCGCGAACCAGATCCCCCGGGAGGACCTGGACCCGGGATCGGCGTCCGGCGGGCTGCAGGGCGACGGGCTCATCACGCCGCGGCGACTGCTGACCGTCGCGGTGGTCCTGCTGGTGCTGCTGGTCCTGCTGGTGCCGGCGGCGGTCCGGCTGTCCAGCCGGCGCCGGCGGCTGCGCACGGCGGCCGGCGCGGACGCCGGGGCGGCGGCCCGGGCGGCGTGGGACGAGGTGGTCGGCACGGCCACGGACTACGGGGTGCCGGTGCGCGCCAGCGAGACGCCGCGGGCGCTGGCCCGGCGGCTGGACCACGACCTGTCCCTGGACGCCGACGCCAGCCGGGGCCTGCGCCTGGTCGCGCTGGCCGAGGAACGAGCCCGGTACGCGGCCCGGGCCGGCGTCGACGGGGATCTGCCCGGCGCGATCCGGGCCGTCCGGCGGGGGCTGCGCGGGGAGGCCGGCCGGCGCCGCCGCTGGAAGGCGACCCTGCTGCCGCCGTCCACGGTCCGCGCCGCCCGGTCCGGGTCCGCGGTCCGCGCCGCGACCGCGTCGACCGCGCTCAACCGCCTCGGCGAGTCCCTCCGCCGCCCGGTGACCCCCCGCCGCCGCGGCTGACCCACCCGGGCTCGCCCCCGACGCCGGGACACCTCCGGTGCGCCCGGGCGCTGAGACGCTGAGGCAGGGCCGGCGAATCCCTCCGCCGCCCGGGACCCCCGCCACCGCTGAGTCCCGCCGCCGCTGACCCCCGCCGCCGCCGCTGACCCCCGCCGCCGCCGCTGACCCCCGCCGCCGCCG
>DATDKW010000132.1:0-5879 GCA_036519715.1 Mycobacteriales bacterium | reverse complement strand
TGGGTCGACGTCGGCCTGGCGGTCGGCTTCTACCTCATCTCCGGCCTGGGCGTCACCGTCGGTTTCCACCGCTACTTCACCCACGGCGGGTTCAAGGCCCAGCGCTGGCTGCGGCTCACCCTCGCCGTCGCCGGCTCGCTGTCGGTCGAGGGCGGCGTGATCCGCTGGGTCGCCGACCACCGCCGGCACCACGCCTTCAGCGACAAGGAGGGCGACCCGCACTCCCCGTGGCGCTACGGCGAGACCGTGCCGGCGCTGATGAAGGGCCTGTGGTTCGCCCACATCGGCTGGCTGTTCGACGTCGAGCACACCAACCAGAAGCGCTTCACCCCCGACCTGCTGGCCGACAAGGGCATCGTCAGGATCGAGCAGATGTTCACGCAGCTGGTGCTGGTCAGCTTCTTCCTGCCGGCCGTCCTCGGCGGCCTGATCACGATGTCCTGGTCCGGCGCGCTGTCCGCGTTCTTCTGGGCCAGCCTGGTCCGCATCGCCCTGCTGCACCACGTGACCTGGTCGATCAACTCGATCTGCCACGCGATCGGCGAGCGCCCGTTCGTGGCCCGGGACAAGTCGGCCAACTTCTGGCCGCTGGCGATCCTGAGCTTCGGCGAGTCGTGGCACAACTCCCACCACGCCGACCCGTCGATGGCCCGGCACGGCGTGCTGCGCGGCCAGATCGACATCTCGGCCCGGCTGATCTGGGCGTTCGAGAAGCTGGGCTGGGTCCACGACGTGAAGTGGCCGACGGCCGAGCGCATCGCCGCCCGCCGCGTCGTCCCCGTCGAGCGGGCCCCCGAGAACGTCCCGGCGTGACCCGTCCGCCTGCCCGCTCGCCCTGGTGCGAGCGGGCGGCGGCGTCCGCGCACCCGGTCCCCCCTAGGCTGACCCGGTGAGCGATCCGGACAGGGGCAGGCCGCGGGTCCGGATGAGCGGCAAGGAGCGGCGCGAGCAGCTGCTCGACGTCGGCCGGGCCCTGTTCGCCGAGAAGGGCTTCGACGCCACCTCGACCGAGGAGATCGCCAACCGGGCCGGCGTCAGCAAGCCGATCGTGTACGAGCACTTCGGCGGCAAGGAAGGGCTCTACGCGGTCGTCATCGACCGCGAGATGCAGCGCCTGCTGGACGTCTTCACCGGCGCGCTGACCGCGGGCACCCCGCGCGAGCTGCTGGAACAGGCCGCTCTGGCGATGCTGACCTACATCGAGGACGAGTCGGACGGGTTCCGCATCCTGGTCCGGGACTCGCCCGTGGCCAGCACCAGCGGCACCTTCTCCAGCCTGCTCAACGACATCGCCAGCCAGGTCGAATACCTGCTGGCCGGGGAGTTCAAGAGCCGCGGCTTCGACACCAAGCTGGCCGGGCTCTACTCCCAGGCCCTGGTCGGGATGGTCGCGCTGACCGGCCAGTGGTGGCTGGAGGCGCGCAAGCCCAAGCGCGACGAGGTCGCCGCGCACCTGGTCAACCTGGCCTGGAACGGCCTGTCCGACCTCAAGTCCAAGCCGGCCCTGGTCACCCGGGAACGCTAGGGACTCAGGCCGCGGCCCGGCCGGTCTGGACCCGCCAGAGCGCGGCATAGAGGCCGCCGGCGGCGACCAGCTCGTCGTGGGTGCCGGCCTCGGCCACGCCGCCGCCCTCCAGCACCCAGATCCGGTCGGCGTCCCGGACGGTGGACAGCCGGTGGGCGATGACCAGCGCGGTCCGGCCCTTGGTGACCTGGGCCAGCGACCGCTGGATGGCGGCCTCGGTCTCGTTGTCCACGGCCGAGGTGGCCTCGTCCAGCAGCAGGATGGCCGGGTCGCGCAGGATGGCGCGGGCGATGGACAGCCGCTGCCGCTGCCCGCCGGACAGCTTCTGCCCACGCTCGCCGACCACGGTGTCGTACCCGTCCGGCAGCGCCCGGACGAACTCGTCCGCCTCGGCCAGCCGGGCCGCCTCCTCGATCTCGTCCCGGCCCGCCCCCGGCCGCCCGTACGCGATGTTCTCCGCCACACTGCCGTGGAAGAGGAACACGTCCTGGCTGACGTAGCCGATGGCGCCGCGCAGGCTCGGGTAGGCCAGCTCCCGCACGTCGACGCCGTCCACGGTGACCCGCCCGGACCGGACGTCGTGGAAGCGCAGCAGCAGCTTGACCACGGTGGACTTGCCGGCCCCGGTGGCCCCGACGACCGCGTGCACCTCGCCCGCGGGCACGGTCAGGTCCACCTCGGACAGCACCGCCGGCCCGTCGCCGTAGCCGAAGGTGACCCGCTCGAACCGGACCTCGCCCCGCACCGGCTCCGGCAGCGCGCCCCGGCCGGGCGCCAGCGCCGGCTCCACCGCCAGCAGCCCGAAGATCCGGCGTACCGAGGCCATCGCCCGCTGGTACTGGTCGAAGACCTCGCCCAGGTCGGTCAGCGGCCACAGCAGCCGCTGGGTCATGAACACCAGCACCGAGTAGAGCCCGACCTCGAGCCGGCCCTGCACGGTCAGCCAGCCGCCGAGCAGCAGCGTGGCGGTGAACCCGGTCAGCACGGCCATCCGGATCAGCGGCCCGAACGCCGAGGAATACCGGATCGCCTCCCGGTTGGCCCGCCGGTAGTCGCCGGACACCCCGGCGACCCGCTCCACCTCCCGGTCCTCGGCGGTGAAAGCCTTGATCGTGGTGATCCCGCCCAGGTTGGCGGTCAGCGTCGCCGACAGCTCGCCGACCTGCTCCCGGACCCGGGCGTAGTACGGCGTGAGCCGGCGCTGGTAGGCGACCGAGCCGGCCACGATGACCGGGATCGGCGCGAAGGAGACCAGCGCCAGCAGCCACGAGCTGGCCGCGAACACCGCGCCCATCAGCACGACGTTCCAGAACAGCCGGATGATCGTCGGGGCGCCGACGTCGAGGAACCGCTCCAGCTGGTTGACGTCGTCGTTGAGCACCGAGAGCAGGCCGCCGGACCGGGTGTCCTCGAAATAGGCGGCGTCGAGCTGCTGCACATGGGTGTAGACGTCCAGCCGGGCCTCGTGCTCGATCGTCTGGGCCAGCCCCCGCCACAGCACCTTGTACGCGTACTCGAAGCCGGACTCGGCCACCCACACCACCACGTTGACCGCGGCCAGCACCCCGAGCTGCGCGAACCGGCCGTCCACGCCGACCAGGCCGGCGACCAGCGAGCCGCTGCCGCGCACGACCACATCGACCGCGGCGCCGATGAGCAGCTCCGGCACCACGTCCGCGACCTTGTTCAGGGTCGCGCACAGCGTGGCCAGCCACACCTGCCGCCGATGCCGCCCCGCGTACCGCCACAGCGTGCGCAGCGGCCGTTCCTCCGCCACACCCACCGTGGCTCCCTCCGTCCGGACCACCCTAGGCGGCTCGCGGAGGGCCGGCCCGTCAGCGCCGGGCGTTGGCGGGAACCTCGCTGTGGTGGGTGTCCTCCCCGACCTGGCCGTAGAAGCCGGCCGCGAGCAGCACCATCCCGGCCAGGAACAGCATGATCACGTCGGCCATCGACACGTCCAGGAAGTTGGAGTCGGGGCTGCCCATCGACAGCAGCCCGACCAGGCCGAGGATGATCAGGCCCGCGCCGACGTACGCGTTCGTCGCCGGCGCCATGTTGCGGCCCACGATCGCCGCGCCGATCAGGACGACCCCGGCGGCCAGGCAGATCAGGCTGAACGTGGTGCTGGCCGGGATCCGCAGGATGTCACCGGACATCAGCAGGCCCAGCAGCCCGAACACCGCCAGCAGCAGGCCGACGACGCCCGCCGCGATCCGGTAGACCCCGTGCAGCCGGTGGTTGACCGGCAGGCTCTTCAGACCGAGCATCGCGTCCTCTCCGTCTCCCCCGGTGTCGGGAACGGTACCGAACGGCGATCCGGCCCGGAAGCAGGCTATTCGAGCTGGCGCCGGTCCGGGCCGGTGTCGGACGCCCGCGGGGCCGGCGTCAGGGAGCCGGACCGGACCGGGAACCGCGCCGCCTTCTCCTCGTCGACGATCTCCCCGGTCGCCGGGTCCCGCCCGCGCCGGGCCCGGTAGTACGGGTTGTCCGCGGGCAGGCCGCCGGAGACCCGGCCGTACAGGCCGAAAGTCAGCAGCAGCAGCCCGGCCACGAAGCTGAAGATCACGTTGCGCATCTGGAAGTTGAAGATGTTCCACGAGGTCTGCAGCACGGTCAGGTTGACCAGGCCGGAGCCGATGAACAGCACGCCGAGCACGAAGTTCAGCTCGGCCGCCCGGTTGCCGCCGACGACGGCGCCGCCCAGCAGCAGCACCCCGACGACCACCGAGATCGTGCTGAGCAGCACGTTGGTGGACAGGCCGAGCACGTCGCCGCCGGACGTGGAGAAGTAGCCGAGCAGGTTGGCGTAGCCGAGCACGCCGAAGGTCAGCACGCTGATGCCGATCACCGCGGAGGCGACCCGGTACACCCGGTTGAGCGGGTTGTCGGTCGGCAGGTGGGTCAGGCCGAACATGGTCACCACGTCCCTTTCCGGGACGCCGGTCGCCCGGCTTCAGTGTCACCCGGCCGAGTGATTAGCGCGCGGCGAGGGTCAGTCGGCGGCCTCGGCCCGCTCCAGCCAGGCCGACTCGGCCGCGTCCTTCTCGGCGCCGATCTCGCGCAGCCGGCTGTCGAGCTCCAGCACGCGCTCGTGGTCGGTGGCGTGCTCGGCCAGCTGCGCGTGCAGCGTCGCCTCCTGCTTCTCCAGGGTGGCGATCCGGCGCTCCAGCCGGGTCAGCTCCCGGCGGGCGGCCCGGGCATCGGCCCGGGTGTCGCCGGCCGCGCCCCGGCGGGCCCCCGGGCCGGCCTCGGCCTCGCGGGCGGCCCGGCGCCGGGTCAGGTAGTCCTCGATGCCGCCGGGCAGCGCGGCCAGCCGGCCGTCGCCGAGCAGCGCCACCACCGAGTCGCAGACGCGCTCGACCAGGTAGCGGTCGTGGCTGACCACGACCAGGGTGCCGGCCCAGGAGTCGAGCAGGTCCTCCAGCGCGGCCAGGGTGTCGGTGTCCAGGTCGTTGGTGGGCTCGTCGAGCAGCAGCACGTTGGGCTCGGCCATGAGCAGCCGGAGCAGCTGCAGCCGCCGCCGCTCACCTCCGGACAGGTCGCCGACCGGGGTCCACTGCCGGGACGCGCCGAAGCCGAACCGCTCGGCCAGCTGCGACGCGGTCAGGTCGACCCCGCCCAGGTTGACGCTGCGGGCGACCTCCTCCACCGCCTCCAGCAGCCGGATCTCCGGCGGCAGCTCGGCCACGTCCTGGGACAGGTAGCCCGGCCGTACGGTCTGGCCGATCCGGACCCGGCCGCTGTCGGGCTCCTGCTGGCCCAGCAGCAGCCGCAGCAGGGTGGTCTTACCCGCGCCGTTGACCCCGACGATCGCGACCCGGTCGCCCGGTCCCAGCCGCCAGGTGATGCCGTCGAGCAGGGTCCGGTCGCCCAGCTTGAGGGTGACGTCCTCGACGTCGTACACGGACTTGCCCAGGCGGCGGGTGGCGAAGGCCTGCAGCTTGGTGGTGTCCCGCGGCGGCGGCTCGTCCGCGATCAGCGCCTGGGCCGCGTCGATCCGGAACTTGGGCTTGCTGGTCCGGGCCGGCGGGCCGCGGCGCAGCCAGGCCAGCTCCTTGCGCAGCAGGTTCTGCCGGCGCTGCTCGCTCGCGGCCGCCTGCCGGGACCGCTCGGCCCGGGCCAGCACGTACGCCGAATAACCACCCTCGTAACGGCGGACCGTGCCGTCGCCGACCTCCCAGGTCTGCTCGCTGACCTCGTCCAGGAACCAGCGGTCGTGGGTGACGACCACCAGCCCCTCCCGCCGGGTCTTCAGGTGCCCGGCCAGCCAGGCCACGCCCTCCACGTCCAGGTGGTTGGTCGGCTCGTCCAGCACCAGCAGGTCGGCCCGGGCGACCAGGGCCGCGGCCAG
>DATDKW010000131.1:0-17564 GCA_036519715.1 Mycobacteriales bacterium | reverse complement strand
TCCAGCAGCAGCCGGCCGATGGCCCAGTTCCGATACCACTTGCGGTCGGCCGGGATCGCGTACCAGGGCGCGGCGTCGGTGGAGCAGCGCTCCAGCGCGATCCGGTACGCCTCCTGGTAGTCGGCCCAGCGGGCCCGCTCGGCCAGGTCGCCGGGATTGAACTTCCAGTGCTTGGCCGGGTCGTCCAGCCGGGCCAGCAGCCGCTCCCGCTGCTCGTCGTAGGAGACGTGCAGGAAGCACTTGACCACCGCGTATCCCTGGTCGGCGAGCTGGGACTCGAACCGGGCGATGTCGGAGTACCGCTTCTCCACGACCTCCGGCGCGGCCAGCCCGTGCACCCGGGCGACCAGCACGTCCTCGTAGTGGGAACGGTCGAAGATGCCGATGATGCCGGGCGCGGGCAGGGCCCGGCGGACCCGCCACAGGAAGTGGTGCCGCTGCTCCTCCTCGGTCGGCTTCTTGAACGAGGTGATGTGCACGCCCTGCGGGTTGACCATCCCGATGACGTGCTCGATCACCCCGCCCTTGCCCGAGGTGTCCATGCCCTGCAGCACCAGCAGCACCCGCCGCGACGCCGCCGCGAACAGCTTCTCCTGCAGCGCGGCCAGCTCGGTGCCGTCGGACAGCATGTCGGCGGCGCTCTTCTTCTTGCCGCCGGGAGCGAGCGGGGTGGCCCGCGCGTCCAGCTCGTCCAGGTCCACCGGCTGACCGGGCGGCACCCGCAGGGCATCCCGGATCGACTTGGCCATGAGGGCCCCCCAGTGTCGGTCGGACGAGCTGTCACCCGGGACACTAGTGGTTGGGCGATCGAGGGTACGGCCGTCCGGCGGAGCGGAAGGGATGAGATGACGACGTTCGAGGTGTGGGCGCCGAGCCACGACCGGGTCCGGCTGCGCACGCTGGGCCACGACCACGAGATGTCGCCCACCGGCGACGGCATGTGGCGGGTGGTCGTGCCGGACGCCGGCCCCGGCACCGACTACGGCTTCCTGCTCGGCGACGACGACACACCGCTGCCGGACCCGCGCTCGCGCTGGCAGCCCGAGGGCGTGCACGGGCCCAGCCGGCTCTACGACACCCAGGCGTACGAGTGGAAGGACGCCGACTGGACCGGGCGGCAGCTGGCCGGCTCCGTCGTGTACGAGCTGCACGTCGGCACGTTCACCCCCGAGGGCACGTTCGCGGCCGCCGCCGGCAAGCTCGGCCACCTGGTCCAGCTAGGCGTCGACCTGGTCGAGGTGCTGCCGGTCAACGCCGTCAACGGGACGTACAACTGGGGTTACGACGGCGTCGGCTGGTATGCGGTGCACGAGCCGTACGGCGGGCCGGACGGGTTCAAGGCCTTCGTGGACGCCTGCCACCGGGCCGGGATCGGCGTCGTGCTGGACGTGGTCTACAACCACCTGGGCCCGTCCGGGGCCTACCTGCCGCGGTTCGGGCCGTTCTTCAAGCCGGGCCGGTCGACCTGGGGCGACCTGGTCAACCTGGACGGCCCGGGGGCGCCGCCGGTGCGCCGCTACATCCTGGACAACGCGCTGATGTGGCTGCACGAGTTCCACGTGGACGGGCTGCGGCTGGACGCCGTGCACGCGCTGGTCGACCTGGGCGCGCTGCACATCCTGGAGGAGATGACGATCGAGGTGGACGCGCTGTCGACGCACCTGCGCCGGCCGCTCACGCTGATCGCCGAGTCCGACCTCAACGACCCCCGGCTGGTCCGGTCCCGCGACGCCGGCGGCTACGGGTTGACCGCGCAGTGGGACGACGACGTGCACCACTCCCTGCACGCGCTGCTCACCGGGGAGAAGCAGGGCTACTACTCCGACTTCGGGTCCCTGGCCACGCTGGCCAAGGCGTTCACCGGGGCGTTCGTGCACGACGGGTCCTACTCGTCGTTCCGGGGCCGGGTGCACGGGCGGCGGGTCAACCGGGACGACACCCCGGCCTACCGGTTCGTGGCCTTCCTGCAGGACCACGACCAGGTCGGCAACCGGGCCCTGGGCGACCGGCTGTCCGGGGAGCCCGGGGCGCTGTCCCCGCAGCTGCTCAAGGTCGGCGCCGCGCTGCTGCTGACCTCGCCGTTCACGCCGATGCTGTGGATGGGCGAGGAGTGGGGCGCGTCCACGCCGTGGCAGTTCTTCACCTCGCACCCGGAGCCGGACCTGGCCACCGCGGTCGCCACCGGGCGGCGGAAGGAGTTCGCCTCGCACGGCTGGGACACCGACGACGTGCCCGACCCGCAGGACCCGGCCACCTTCGAGCGGTCGAAGCTGGCCTGGGCCGAGGCCGCCTCGGACTGGCACGGCGAGGTGCTGGAGTTCTACCGGCGGGCGATCGCCCTGCGCCGGGCCCGCCCGCAGCTGTCCGACCCGCGGCTGGAGCAGGTCGAGGTCGCGTACGACGAGGGCGCGCGCTGGCTGGTGGTGCACCGGGGCTCGCTGCGGGTCGTGGTCAACCTGGCCCCGCACCGGCAGGAGATCCCGCTCGACGGCACGCCGATGGGGGTGCTGTTGTCGTCCGTGCCCGGATTCGTCTACCGGGACCGGATCGTCGAGCTGGAGCCGGAGTCGGTCGCGGTGATCGAGCTGGCGGTCCGCCCGGGTTGATCCACATTGACGCCTCCTTGGGGTGATCGGGAGGACCTCTCGGTTCCGGACTGCTGCGGTCGGCGTAACAATCCGCGGCAGGTGCGCCGCGGTGGCGCCCCCATCAGGAGGTGCCATGCGACTCCGTCCGGTACTCGCCGCCGTCGCCGCGGCCGCGCTCGCCTCACTCGCCTGGGCCGGCGCGGTCGCGCCGGCCGCGGGCGCGGCGCCCGCCCCGCAGGCCGGGGGCAAGCACGCCTCGCGGGTCTGCTCCCAGGCCGTGGCCGGCAGCGCCGCCTGCATGGCGGTGCGGGTCGACCCGGCCACGGCGCCCGCGGGCGGGGTCACCCCGGCCGCCGCCACGCCGTCCGGGCTGTTCCCGGCGGACATCCAGTCCGCGTACAAGCTGCCGGGCGCGACCGCCGGCGCCGGGACGACCATCGCCGTCGTCGACGCGTACGACGACCCGACGGCCGAGAGCGACCTCGGCGTCTACCGCAGCCAGTTCGGGCTGCCGGCCTGCACCACCGCCAACGGGTGCTTCCGGAAGGTCGGCCAGACCGGCACGTCGACGCTGCCGAGGAAGAACGCCAGCTGGGCCGAGGAGATCTCGCTCGACCTGGACATGGTGTCGGCGACCTGCCCCAACTGCCACATCCTGCTGGTCGAGGCGAGCAGCGCCTCCCTGGCCAACCTCGGCGCCGCGGTGAACACGGCCGCCCGGCTGGGCGCGACCGCGATCAGCAACAGCTACGGCGGCTCGGACGCCTCCGACGCCACCTACGGCTCGTTCTACAACCACCCCGGCATCGCGGTCACCGCCTCCACCGGCGACAGCGGGTTCGGCGTGCAGTACCCGGCCTCGTCCCAGTACGTGGTCGCGGTCGGCGGCACCTCGCTGACCCGGGCCGCCGGCACCACCCGGGGCTGGACCGAGTCGGCCTGGTCCGGCGCCGGCAGCGGGTGCTCGGCGTTCAACCCCGCCATCCCCAGCGCGTCGGCGTTCACCACCGGCTGCGCGCGGCGGGCCGTCGCGGACGTGTCCGCGGTCGCCGACCCGAACACCGGGGTCGCCGTCTACGACAGCACCCCGTACCAGGGCTTCTCCGGCTGGCTGGTGTTCGGCGGGACCAGCGCGTCCGCCCCGATCATCGCCTCCGTGTACGGGCTGGCCGGCAACGCCGCGACCATCGACGCCAACGACTACCCGTACCAGCACGCGACGTCGCTGTTCGACGTGACGACCGGGTCGAACGGGACGTGCTCCCCGGCCCAGCTCTGCACGGCGCGGGCCGGCTGGGACGGTCCCACCGGCCTCGGCACCCCGAACGGGACCGGCGCCTTCTAGGCCGTACGCATCGGGCCGGGACCGCACCCAGCGGTCCCGGCCCGTCCCGCGTCCGGGGCTCCGCGGGCGCGTCTCCCGGCCCGGCCGAGGGCGGGCGGCGCGCCCCCCGGCCCAGGGTGAGCGGCGCGTCCCCCGGCCCGGCCCGGGGTGAGCGGCGCGTCCCCGCCTCAGCGCAGCATGAGCGGGGGCATGGTGAGCGGGCCGTCGGGGGCCAGCCCGAGCCGGGCGGCGGCGCCGGACAGGGAGCCCCAGCCCGACCACCAGTCCGCCGCCAGCGCGGCCGTCCGGTCCTCGCTGGAGTGCGGCGGGGACAGCCGGTCCAGCGGGCCGACCGGCGGCCAGCGGCGCAGCTCGGCATCGGCCGGCAGGCCGGCCCGCTCCCGCACCAGCTCGGCCGCCCGGCGCAGCCCGCCGAGCTCGTCCACCAGCCCCCGCTCGCGGGCGTCGGCGCCGGTCCAGACCCGGCCCCGGGCGACCTCGTGCACCTGCTCCCGGGTCAGCCCGCGGGCGTCGGCGACCTTGGCCACGAAGTCCGCGTACACCCGGTCCAGCCAGTCGTCCAGGCGCGCCCACTGCTCGTCGTCGAAGCCGGCCCGGGCGGTGAACATCCGCGCGTTGCGGCCCTCGGCGACGGCGTCGGTGTCGACGCCGAGCCGCTCCAGCAGGCCGGCGGTGACGACCTTGCCGCTGAACACGCCGATCGAGCCGGTGATCGTGCCGGGCTGGGCCACGATCGCGTCCGCGGCCATGGCCACGAAGTAGCCGCCGGAGCCGGCCACGTCACCCATCGACGCGACCACCGGGATGCCGGCCCCGCGCAGCCGGCCGACCTCGCGCCAGATCACATCGGAGGCCACGTACGAGCCGCCGGGGCTGTCGACCCGCAGCACGACGGCCTTGACCGCCTCGTCCCGGCCGGCCGAGCGCAGGGCGGCGCCGACGGTGTCCGAGCCCGCGCCGGCGCCCGGGGACAGCAGGCTGCGGCGGCTGCGACCCTGCTGGATCGCGCCCGCGACGGTGACCACGGCGACGACCGGCGCCTTGCGGTGCCGGATCCGGCCGGCCAGCCGCCGGCGCCCGGCGGTCCGCGCGTACCGGGACAGGTACAGCAGCTCGGCGTCCCCCTGGACCGCGGCGTAGACCTCGTCGCGGTAGCCGACGGAGTCGATCAGCCCGGCCTCGGCCGCCTCGGCCGCCGACAGCGGGGCCCGGTCGACCAGCTCCCGGACCCGCTCCGCGGTCAGCCCCCGGGCATCGGCGATCCCGGCCACCACCTGCTCGTACGCGCTGGCGACGAGCCGGGACGACGCCTCCCGGAAGGCGTCGGTGTAGCCGTGCCGGGTCAGCCGGTCGACCGCGTTCTTGTACTCGTGCCGCTGCGAGAACTGCGGCTCCAGCCCGGCCTTGTCCAGGACGCCGCGGACGAACGTCGCCTCGGCCGCGATCCCGGTCAGCCCGAGGTCGCCGGACGGCTGCAGCCAGATCTCGGAGAACCCGGTCGCCAGCAGGTACGGCACGGTGCCGGAGCCGCCCTCGCCGAAGGTCTCCGCGTACGCGACCGCGCGCTTGGTCCGGGCGAACTCCCGAACCGCGTCGCGCAGCTCCTGGGCCCGGGCCAGCGGCAGGCCGCCCCCGACCCGGGCCACCAGCCCGACGACGTCCGGGTCCTCGACCGCGGCGGCCAGCGCCTCCACCACCGCCCGCAGCGTGCCCCGCCGCCGGCCCCGCACCATGCTCAGCGGATCGGTCGGCCCCACCTCCGGCGGCGCCTCGGTCAGATCCACTTCCAGCAACACCCGTTTACCCACCCCCCAACCGTAGTTCCGCCGCCTCACTCCTCCACGTCGAGCATGGCTCGATCGCGACGAAGTCAGCGGGGGTCGGTGACCTGGGTGAGGAAGTGGAGGGTGTCGGTGGGGCGGTGGCGGATGAGGAGGAGGAAGGGGTGGTCCACGCGGACCGGGATCGGGCGGGGCGGGGTGAGCACCGCGGCCGTGCGGACCATCATCATCGCGGTCGCGGCGGCGCCCTCCAGGCCGGTCTCGTCCAGGGTGAGGACGGCCTTGTGCACGGCGGCGTCGACGCGGAGACCCTCCCGGCCGCCGGTGATCCCGGACAGGTCGGCGTCGTCGCTGAACAGCCGGTGGATGCCCAGCGCCGCCAGCGGCGCCTCCAGCGAGGCCTGGCCGCGGACCTTGACCCGGGGCAGCTCCAGCGCGACCTCGGCCGGCCGGGCCGCGGCCAGCAGCCCGGCCAGCGTGCCGGCGTCGGGCAGGGTCAGCTCCCCGTCCGGCAGCAGCACGTCGGCGACCACGCCCTCCCCGGCCGGCACAGACACCAGCGTCCAGCCGTCGCGGGCCGCGTACGGCAGCTGCCGGGTGGTCCGCATCGTCGGCACCTGGACGGGCCCGCCCGGGGTCCGGAACTCCTGCGGGCGGGTGTCCGCCGCCGCGAACGGCTTGGTCCAGGACGCCCGCAGGTAGAGCGCGTTGACCACCACGGCCCGGGTCTCGGCGCTGAGGAGCCCGGGCGGGACCAGGTCGTCGATCAGCCCGCGGGTGCTCCGCGCGACGTCGGCGTTGATCTCCTGCCGGGCCGCCTCGGCCCCGCCCCGGAAGTCGGCCCCGCGGGCCGACCCGCCCGGCCACGACTTCACCGCGGTCAGGTAGTCGGCCGCCACCGGCAGGGTCAGGTCGGCCCACAGCGTGTTGGCCACGCCCAGGGTCACGGTCGACTGCGGCCCGCGGCCCAGGGTGGCCCCGGCGGCCAGGGACGCCGCCAGCCCGTCCAGGTCCCCGAGGACCGACGCCAGCTCGTCCCGGGTGCTGCCCCGGGCCCCGGCCGCGACGACCCCGAGCGCGGACGCCACCGAGTACGGCGACCAGGCGAAGCTGCGGTCGGCGGCGATCAGCCGGTGCAGCGCGAGCGCGAACGTCAGGTCGGGTGCGGTCATAACCCCATGCTGCCAGGCGGGCCATGATGTGCCCGTGCGCCAGCTGCTGCCGTACCCGGCCGGGAACCTGTCCGACGACGACCTGCTCGCCGCGTACGCGACGCCACGGGAGGAGTACCTGCGGGTCAACTTCGTGGTCAGCGCCGACGGTGCGGTCTCGCTGAGCGGCCGGTCCGGCGGGCTGTCCGGGCCGGCCGACAAGCGCGTGTTCCAGCTGCTGCGGGATCTGGCCGACGTGGTCCTGGTGGCGGCGGGCACGATCCGCGTCGAGGGCTACGGCTACCCCGACTTCGGCCCGGACCGCCGGGCCCGCCGGGTCCGGGCCGGCCTGGCCGAGCTGCCGACCTTCGCGATCGTGTCCCGCAGCCTGGAGCTCGACCTCAGCTCCAGCCTGTTCACCGACCCGCCGGTCCGGACGGTGATCCTCACCGACGACACCGCCCCGGCCGACCGCCGGCAGGGGCTGGAGCGGTACGCCGAGGTGGTGGTCACCACCGACGGCCTGGCCGGCCACGTCCGGGCCCTGCGCGAGCGCGGGTACGCCCGGATCCTGTGCGAGGGCGGCCCGAGCCTGTTCGCCGGGCTGACCGCGGCCGGCCTGCTGGACGAGCTCTGCCTGACCACCTCGCCGCTGCTGGCCGGGCCGGGCCCGGGCCGGATCGTGGCCGGCCCCGACCACCCGCCGGTCCCGCTCACCCTGACCACCTTGCTGGAGGAGGACGGCGCGCTGTTCCACCGCTACGCCGTCGGTCGGGGAGACTGATCCGATGGACCTGCCCGTGATGCCGCCGGTGGCCCCGATGCTGGCCAAGTCGGTCAAGGACGTCCCCACCGGTCCCGGCTACCTGTACGAGCCGAAGTGGGACGGCTTCCGCTGCATCGTCTTCCGCGACGGCGACGAGGTCGAGCTGGGGAGCCGCAACGAGCGGCCGATGACCCGCTACTTCCCCGAGGTCGTGGCCGCGGTCAAGGCCCAGCTGCCGGAGCGCTGCGTGGTCGACGGCGAGATCATCATCGCCACCGGCGACAAGCTCGACTTCGAGGCGCTGCTGCAGCGCATCCACCCGGCGGCGTCCCGGGTCACGCTGCTGGCCGAGCAGACCCCGGCCAGCCTGGTGATCTTCGACCTGCTGGCGCTGGGCGACGAGTCCTACCTGGAGGTGCCGCTGGGCGAGCGCCGCCGGAAGCTGGACCAGGTCCTGGCCGGGGTCACGGCGCCCGTGCACCGGACCAGCGTGACCGACGACCCGAAGGTCGCCCAGGAGTGGTTCGGCACGTTCGAGGGCGCGGGCCTGGACGGGGTGGTGGCCAAGCCGATCGAGGGCACGTACGAGCCGGACAAGCGGGCCATGCTCAAGATCAAGCACGAGCGGACCGCGGACTGCGTGGTGGCCGGCTTCCGCTGGCACAAGAAGAGCACCCCGCAGGAGCCGCTGCTGGGCTCGCTGCTGCTCGGGCTGTTCAACGACGAGGGCAGCCTGCAGCACGTCGGCGTGGTGGCCAGCTTCCCGATGGCCCGCCGGGCCGAGCTGATCGAGGAGCTGGCGCCCTGGCGGGAGAACGCGGTCGACGGCCACCCCTGGCAGGACTGGGCCGAGGCCCAGGCCCACGAGGACGGCCGGCTGCCGGGCGCGCAGTCCCGCTGGAACGCCAAGAAGGACCTGTCCTGGGAGCCGCTGCGGGCCGAGCGCGTGGTCGAGGTCCGGTACGACCACATGGAGGGGACCCGGTTCCGGCACACCACCCAGTTCGTCCGCTGGCGGGACGACCGCGAGCCCCGGTCCTGCACGTACGAGCAGCTGGAGATCCCGGTCAGCTACGACCTGGCCGGCCTGCTCTCGTAGCGCTTGACGGCGGTCACACCCACCTCGCCTAGGGTTGCAGGATGCGCCGCACTTCCCGGGCACTGCTGGTGACGCTCGCCGGCGCTCTCGCCCTGGCCGGCTGCACGTCCGTCGACGGCAACGGCCGGTACGGCGGCGACCCGATCCCGGGCGCCCCGGCCCCGAGCACCGCCGCCCCGGCCGCTCCGACCATCTCCCCCATCACCTTTACCGACTGCACCTCGGTGATCAGGCCGCAGGTCAAGGACTCCCCCGGCGGCGACCGGCCGCTCTCGTTCGGCTGCGGGAAGCTGCGGGTGCCGCTGGACTACCGCGCCCCGTCGCGCAAGGCGATCGACCTGTTCCTGCTGCGGGTCCGGATCGCCGGGCAGCAGAAGCGGATCGGCTCGCTGGTGGTCAACCCGGGCGGCCCGGGCGGGTCCGGCGTGGACGCCGCCGTCGGGCTGGGGTTGACGCTGCCGACCGACCTGCTCTCCCGCTTCGACCTGGTCGGCTTCGACCCGCGCGGGGTCGGGCTGTCCGCGCCGGTGGAGTGCATCTCCGACACGCTGAAGGACCGGGCGGCGGCGCTGGACCCGGACGCCCCGACCGAGTCCGCGTACCAGGCCCAGGTGGCGCTGACCAAGGAGATCTCCACCTCCTGCCTGTCCAAGTACGGCGACGACCTGCAGCACTACAACACCGAGGAGACCGCGCGGGACCTGGACCTGGTCCGGCAGGGGGTCGGCGACGCCAAGCTGACCTACCTCGGCTACTCGTACGGGACCCGGCTGGGGTCGGTCTACGCGCAGCTGTTCCCGAAGAAGGTGCGGGCGCTGGTGCTGGACGGCGCGGTCGACCCGAAGCAGGGGGACGTGGCCGCGTCGGAGACGCAGGCGTCCGGGTTCGAGAAGGCGTTCGACCAGTTCGCCGGCGACTGCAAGGTCCGTAACGCGGCCTGCCTGATCGGGCCGGACCCGCGGGGCTTCGTCACCCGGCTGCTGGCCAAGGCCCGGCAGTCGCCGATCCCGGGCGGCAGCGGCGGCCGGAAGGCGACCGCCGGGCACGTGCAGCTGGCCATCGTCGCCGCCCTGTACGACCGGGGCGACTGGGCCGAGCTGGAGTCGGCGCTGGCCGACGCCGGCAACGGCAACTCCGCCGGGCTGTTCATGCTGGCCGACCGCTACAACCAGCGCGACCCGAAGGGCAACTACACCAACCTGACCGACGCCAACATCGCCATCAACTGCGCCGACACGGCCGAGAAGGTGCCGGACGCGACGGTGCGCAAGGTGCTGTCGTCGTGGCGGGCGAAGTATCCCCTCTTCGGGACGTCGCAGGCGCTGGGGCTGCTGACCTGCCAGCAGTGGGCGGGGCCGCGGGAACCGCTGCCGGCGGTCCGGGCCGCCGGGGCGCCGCCGCTGCTGGTGGTCGGGACCGTGCACGACCCGGCCACGCCGTACGCGTCGGCCCAGGTGTTGGCGAAGACCCTGGCCACCGGCCACCTGCTGACCTGGCAAGGCGAGGGCCACACTGCCTACCCGAAGACGCCGTGCGTCACCGGCGCCGTCAACGCCTACCTGATCTCGCTGAAGGTCCCGGCTCGCAACGCCACCTGCGCCGCCGCCTAGGGCCTGTCTCCCCATCGGCGGTGGATGCGGGCGGCGTCCAGGTGGCGTCCGGCAAGGCGGAGGAGCCGGCCGATACCGGGGTTGTATCGGCCGGCTCCTCCAACGCGGCCGGTCGTCATCTGGGCGTCGCCCGCGCCGCCGGTCGGTTGGGAGACAGGCCCTAGGTGCTGTGGGTGGCGACGAAGTCGAGGATGCGGCGCCAGGCGTCGGCGCCGGCGTCCTTCCACCGGGCGAAGGAGCGGTCGAAGAACGAGTGCGGGGCGCCCTCGTAGACGACCCGCTCGTGCTCGACCCCCTGCGCGGTCAGCTTCGCCTCGAACTCGTCCGACTGCTCCGGTGAGGTGGCCGCGTCCGCCCCGGCCACGAGCAGCAGCATCGGCCGGTGCAGCCGGCCGATCACGTCCTCGACCAGGGCCGGCCGGCCGTAGAAGCCGATCACCCCGGCCAGGTCCAGGTCGCTCGCCGACAGCCGCCAGGACTGGCTGCCGCCGAAGCAGAAGCCGACCGTGAACACCGGCCCGGTCCCGTGCTCCGTCCGCAGCCGGTCCAGGGCCGCGGCCGCGTCGGCCTGCACGTTCGCCGGGTCGACCTGGTCGACGTGCGGCTTGTGGTCGAAGCCGTCGCCGCGCTCCCCCGTCCCGGCCGTACGCCCGAAGTAGTCGATGGCGACCGCCGGCAGCCCGGCCTCGGCGAAGCGCCGGGCGAGGTCCCGGTAGTACGGGTGCAGGCCGCGGACGTCCGGCAGCAGCACGATCCCGGGCCCGCCGGGGGCGAAGCCGGCCGGGACGGCCTCGTACGCGGAGAACACCGTGCCGTCGGCGGAGGTCAGCTCCAGCGGGCCGTGGGCCGCCACCTCGCCGCGCACCGGCGGCGCCGGCGCCCGGCTGTCATCGTCGTGGCACATCGAAGGTCCTTTCCTGGTCTGCCGACACCCTGCCACCCGCGCGGCCCGGCGGCATCGACCAGTACGGTCCCGGCATGACGGACACCCCCGACGTCGGGGCGTCGGACGTCGAGCGCGAGGAAGGGTTCAGCCTGCTCGGCGGGCGCTCGGTCCGGCTGCCGACTCCGGCCCCGGGGGGCGCCGGTGCTGCGGCTGTTCTCCCTCACCGGCGGCGTCTCGGTGACGCCCCGGTGGGGTCCGGCCGGATCCGTCCGCGGGAGGAGGGGCCGGGTCCTCCCGGAGTCGGATGTCGGCCCCGGCCGCTCCCGCTACGGTCGGGTACGTGCGCACGCCGGACCGGACGGAGCGGCGCTGGGCCGCCAACGCCGCGGCCGTGTCCGCGCTGATCGGCGTGCTCACCGTGGCCTTCTCGGCCGGGAACCGGACCCCGGCCGCGCTGGTGTCCGCGGCCGCCGTGGCCGGCTACCTGCTCGCGCTGCGGTGGCGGCCGCCGTTCGCGCTGCTGCTGGCCTGGACGTACGGGCCGCCGGTGGCCGCGCTGCTGCACCACCGCGGGGAGAGCGTGGTCTTCCTGCTCATCGTCGCGGTCAGCTACCTGGTCCTGCTGGAGGACGACCGGCGGCTGCGGTTCGCCGCCGGAATCCTCGCGGTGGCCGCGCCGGCGGCGGTCCAGCTGGCCGTGCGGGACGACTGGGGCTGGCCGTTCTGGACCGGCGGGCTGCTGGTCACCTGGCTGTCGGCCGAGCAGATGCGGCGGTTCCGGGCCCTGGTGGCCGAGCTGGAGGCGACCCGGGAACGGCTGGCCGAGCAGGCCGTCCACCTGGAGCGGCGGCGGATCGCGGCCGAGCTGCACGACCTGGTCGGCCACTCGCTCGGGGTGCTGCTGCTGCACGTGACCGGAGCCCGGCGGCGGATCGGCGACGACCCGGCCGGGGCCGAGGAGGCGCTGCGCCGGGCCGAGTCGATCGGCCGGGCCGGCCTGGCCGAGATCCGGCGCAGCGTGGCGGCGCTGCGGGACGAGACCGGCACGTCGCTCACGCCGGCGACGACCGCCACCGACGTGCCGGACCTGGTCGCGGCCACGGCGGCCGCCGGCGGGCCGGCCCGGCTCGAGGTCACCGGCGAGCTGGCCGAGGTCGAGCCGATCACCGGGCTGGCCGTCTACCGGGTCGTGCAGGAGTCGCTGGCCAACGCGACCCGGCACGCGCCCGGGGCGGCGGTGACGGTCGCGGTCCGGGTCCGGGCCGCCGACGTCGAGGTGACGGTGGCCGACTCGGGCGGCCCGGCGCCGGCCCGGGGTCCGGGCGGGCGGGGCGGGACGGGCGGGGTCGGCCTGGTCGGCATGCGGGAGCGGGTCGAGGCGCTCGGCGGCACGCTGACCGCCGGTCCCACCGCCACCGGCTGGCAGGTGCGGGCGCTGCTCCCGCACAGCCCGGCCGGCGACCCGGTGGCGGCGCCGTGATCTCCGTGCTGCTGGTGGACGACCAGCCGCTGGTCCGGGCCGGCCTGCGGGTGGTGCTGGCCGAGTCGGACGGGTTCCGGATCGTCGGCGAGTGCGGCGACGGCGCGGCCGCGCTGGCCGCGGTCGAGGCCGGGCCGGCCGTCGACGTGGTGCTCATGGACGTGCGGATGCGCGGCACCGACGGGATCACCGCGACCCGGGGCCTGCACGAGCGCGGCGGGCCGCCGGTGCTGGTGCTCACCACCTTCGACGAGGACGAGGTGCTGTGGGGCGCGATCGACGCCGGCGCGGCCGGGTTCGTGCTCAAGGAGGCCTCGGCCGAGGAGATCATCGCCGCGACCCGGGCCGTGGCCGGCGGCGGCTCGTGGCTGGACCCGGCGGTGACGGCCCGGGTGCTGGAGGTGACCCGGCGGACCGCGCTCCCGCGGCGGCGGGAGGCGTCCCGGGCCGACGCCCTGACCGGGCGGGAGCTGGACGTGCTGCGGCGGATGGCCACCGGCGCGTCCAACCCGGAGATCGCCGCGGCCCTGGTCGTCAGCGAGGCGACCGTGAAGACCCACGTGGGCAGCATCTTCGCCAAGCTGGCCGTGCGGGACCGGGCCGGCGCGATCGTCTTCGCCTACCAGCACGGGATCGCGGCGCCCTGAGCCTCCACCCCGGGACGGAGGGCCGGGACCGGCCGCCGGGGCGATGTGGCCGGCGCCCGCCGCGGCCAGGCTCTGTTGGGGCAGGAGGGACCTGCCGGGACGGAGGCGGGGATGACCGCGCCGGTGGTGGACGTGCGGGGGCTGCGCAAGCGGTACGGCTCCCGGACCGTGGTCGACGGTGTCGACCTGCGGGTGGAGGAGGGCGAGATCGTCGGCCTGCTCGGCGCGAACGGCGCCGGCAAGACCACGACGGTCGAGTGCCTGCAAGGACTGCGCCGGGCCGACGGCGGCACCGTACGGGTACTGGGCCTCGACCCGGCGGTGGACGGCGCGGCCCTGCGCGGCCTGGTCGGCACCCAGCAGCAGGACTCGGCCCTGCCCGACCGGCTCCGGGTCGGCGAGGCGGTGGCGCTGTTCCGGCGCCCGGGCTCGCCCGACCCGGGCGGGCTGCTGGCCGCCTTCGGGCTGGCCGACCGGCGCCGGGCCGCGTTCGCGGCGCTGTCCGGCGGGCAGCGGCAGCGGCTGTTCCTGGTGCTGGCGCTGCTGAACCGGCCGCGACTGGTGGTGCTGGACGAGCTGACCCAGGGACTGGACCCGGCCGCCCGCCGGGACGTCTGGGACGCCGTCCGGGCGCTGCGCGACGGCGGCGGCACCGTCCTGCTGGTCACCCACTTCATGGACGAGGCCGAGGCGCTGTGCGACCGGGTGGTCGTGCTCCGGGACGGGCGGGTGGTGGAGTCGGGCACGCCGGAGCAACTGGTGGACCGCAACGCGCCCTGGGCCACGGTCCGGTTCAGCTGGCCGGCCGGGCGGCCGTGGCCGGAGCTGCCCGGGGTGCGGGAGGTGCGCCGCAGCGCGGGGGCGGTGGAGCTGCACGGCGACCGGGCGATGGTCGCGCACGCCGGTGCCGAGCTGGTCCGGCACGGTCCGGTGCCGGCCGACCTCACCGTACGGATGCCCGACCTGGAGGCCGCGCTCGTCGGCCTGCTCACCGAGCGGGTGGCGGCGTGAGCGCCGGGGCGGACCGGGGCGCGACCGGGCGGCTGGTCCGGGCCGAGCTGCGGCTGGTCGTACGGGAGCCGCTGGTGCTGGCGTTCGTGTTCGCCTTCCCGGTGATCACGGCCCTGGTCATCGCCGGCTCGTTCAGCACCGGCGACGACGGCTTCGGCGGCCTGGACCCGGCCCAGTGGTACGTCTCGTCGTACCTGGCCGTGGTGATCGCCGCGGTCGGGCTGGTGATGGTGCCGGTGCACGTGGCCGCGTACCGGGAGCGGGGGGTGCTGCGCCGGTTCGCCGCGGCCGGCTTCCCGCGCTGGTCGTTCGCGCTGGCCTCGGGCGTGGTCGGGGTGGCGCTGACGCTGGCCGGCTGCGCGGTGCTGCTGGCCTTCGCCGCCCCGGTGTACGGCCTGCCGCCGCTGCACCGTCCCCTGTGGACGGTCGCCGGGGTGCTGGTGGGCGCGGTCGCGATGACCGGGATCGGCCTGCTGATCGGCTGCCTGGTGCCCACGGCCCGGGCCGCGCAGGCGGTCGGGCTGCTGGCGTTCTTCCCCTCGTTCCTGCTCGGCGGGGGCGGGCCGCCGCCGGACGTGCTCGGCGACGGGATGCGGGCGGTGGCCGGCCTGCTCCCGCTGACCCACGTGACCGAGTCGATCCGGGACCCGTGGCTCGGGGTCGGGACCGGTGCCGGCGACCTGGCCGTGGTGCTCGCCTTCCTCGCCGCCTCGGCGCTGGGTTGGTGGCGGGCGGTCCGATTGTGAGCCCGGCGCGGTAGCGTGCCTGGTGGCCGACATCGTGTACCCGCCCGTCCTCGCCTTCGCCCGCAGCGTCTTCGCGCTGCAGGGGCTGCGGTTCACCCTCACCGGCACCGAGCACATCCCGCCGGCCGGCGGGGCGGTGCTGGCCATCAACCACATCGGCTACTTCGACTTCACCTACGCCGGGTACGCGGCGCTGCCGCGCAAGCGGGTGGTGCGGTTCATGGCCAAGCAGGAGGTGTTCGCGCACCCGGTGTCGGGGCCGCTGATGCGCGGCATGAAGCACATCCCGGTCGACCGCAAGGAGGGCGCGGCGTCGTACCGGAAGGCGCTGGAGGCGCTGCGGTCGGGCGAGCTGATCGGCGTCTTCCCGGAGGCCACGATCAGCCGGTCGTTCGAGCTGAAGGAGTTCAAGTCGGGCGCGGCCCGGATGGCGGCCGCGGCCAAGGTGCCGCTGGTGCCGGTGGTGATCTGGGGCTCGCAGCGGGTCTGGACCAAGGACGTGCCCAAGCGGCTGGGCCGCACCCGCACCCCGATCACCATCTCGGTCGGCGAGCCGGTCCCCACCGGCTCCGACCCGGCCGCGACGACCGCCCTGCTCCGGGAGCGGATGACCGCCCAGCTGCACCGGGTCCAGGAGTCCTACCCGGACAAGCCCGGCCCCGAGGGCGACTGGTGGCTGCCGGCCCGGCTCGGCGGCAGCGCCCCGACCCCGGAACGGGCGGCCGAGCTGGACGCCGAGGAGGCCGCCCGCCGGGCCGCCCGCAAGGCCGCGGGTTAACCCTTGTTGCGGGCCCGGGAGGGCTGCACCCGCATCGGCTCGCCCTCCATCTTGGGGAAGTTGGGCGGGTAAGGCGCGTCGCCGAGGCCGCGGTCGGTCTCGTCCCGGTCGGCCCACTCCAGCAGCGGCTCGATCGACCAGGGATGGTCGTCGATGCCGGCGTGCACGTCGCCGAGCTCGGCGAAGCGGGCCGGGACGGTATCGATGGTGAAGTCCTGCGGGTCCGCGTACGGGACCTCGTCCCAGGTCAGCGGGGTCGACACGGGGGCGTGCGGCTCGCCCCGCAGCGAGTACGCGCTGCGGATGGTGCGGTCGCGGGCGTTCTGGTTGTAGTCGACGAAGACCTGCTGGCCGCGCTCCTCCTTCCACCAGGCCGTGGTGACCAGGGTGGGGATCCGGCGCTCGATCTCGCGGGCGAGGGCCAGCGCGGCCCGGCGGACCACGGTGAAGCCGTGGTCGGGCCGGATCCGCACGTAGATGTGCATGCCGCGGTTGCCGGAGGTCTTGGGCCAGCCGACCGCGCCCAGCTCGTCCAGCACCTCGTGCACGGTGGCCGCGACCACCTTGGCCTCGGCGTAGCCGGTGCCGGGCTGCGGGTCCAGGTCGATGCGCAGCTCGTCCGGGCGCTCCGTGTCGGCCCGCCGGGAGTGCCAGGGGTGGAACTCCACCGTGGACATCTGCACGGCCCAGACCACGTCGGCCAGCTCGACCACGCACAGCTCGTCGGCGGTCCGCCCGGACGGGAACTTCACCTCGACCGTCTGCAGCCAGTCGGGCGCGCCCTTGGGCACCCGCTTCTGGTAGACCTTGTCGCCGTCGGTGCCGGTCGGGTAGCGGTGCAGCATGCAGGGCCGCTCGTACAGGGCCCGGACGATGCCCTCGCCGACCGCGATGTAGTAGTTGGCCACGTCCAGCTTGGTCCGGCCGAGCGCGGAGAAGTAGACCCGGTCCGGGTTCGTGATCCGGACGACGCGCTCCCCTATCTGCAGGTCCACGTACGGCGAGGCCATGGGGAGACGCTACTAGGCGGGCGCAGGGTCATCGGTTGTTCACCCGCGGTCGATGACCGAACGGGCGGAAGATGTTAAGAACAGCCCGTGCGTCCACCGATGCCGCGCTCCGTCGCGCTTGCCTCCTCCGTCCTGCTCGCCGCCGGGATCATCGCCCTGGCCGGCGCGCCCGCCTCGGCCGCGTCCCCGGACGTCGCCATCAGCCAGGTGTACGGAGGCGGCGGCAACTCCGGCGCCCCGTACACCTACGACTTCATCGAGCTGCGCAACACCTCCGCCGCCGCCGTCGACCTGACCGGCTGGTCCGTGCAGTACGCGTCCGCCGCCGGCACGGCGTACCAGGTCACGCCGCTGGCCGGCAGCATCCCGGCCGGGGGGCACTACCTGGTCCAGGAGGCCGCCGGCGCCGGGACCCCGGCCCCGCTGCCGACCCCGGACGCGACCGGCACGATCCCGATGAGCGCCGCCTCCGGCAAGGTCGCGCTGGTGACCGCCGCGACGGCGCTGACCTGCGGGGCCGACTGTGACACGGCCGCCGGGGTGAAGGACTTCGTCGGCTACGGCGCCGCCAACGACGCCGAGACCGCGGCGGCCCCGGGCCTGTCCAACACCACGGCCGACCTGCGTGGCGACGGCCCGGACACCGACAACAACAGCGCGGACTTC
>DATDKW010000130.1:0-4800 GCA_036519715.1 Mycobacteriales bacterium | reverse complement strand
CGGTGCCGGTTCGAGCCCGCCGGGACGCCGGCCGCTCCCCGGACTGGCAGGAGCAGCTCGACGTCGAGCACCGCCGCATCCGAGCCCGCGACGAGGCTGTCGGCGGCTGGTGATGCGCAACGGTCATTCCCGGCCGCGGCGGGTGAGCACGGCCACCGCGGTTGAGGTGCGCCGCGGATCGACGACAGGCGGGTCGACCCGGTCACCGGCGCCCGGCGCAGGTCCTGCTCGGCGATCCTGCCGTCGTGGTGTCGAAGACCCCGAAGATCACCGAGGTGTTGCACTGCTGTACCTGCGCCGCCTGTCCAGCAGCGACTTCGTGTCGGCGCTGGAGCAGTTCTTGTACAGCTCGGTTACCCAGCGTCCCACGGGACGACTTGAGAAGACCGAGGCCCCGCCAGCTGCAACAGCATCGGGTGCTTCCAGGACTCGCCCAGGACATGGGACGATCCGTTCCGCGGCGCTACAACTCAGCACCGAGGCGGAGGGCCCTGCGATGCCAACCAAGGCCGGCGGCAAGGCTGAACAGGCCGGCGACAGCGCGTCGCTGGAGATGCTCGCCCGCGTCGGATTGATCGCTTACGGCGTTGTACACCTCTTGGTCGGCTGGTTGGCGCTGCAGATCGCGTGGGCCGCGCCGGCCAGCAAGAGCGCCGACACCTCCGGGGCGCTGAAAACACTGGCTGATCAGCCCCTTGGCAAGATCCTGCTGTGGCTGGTTGCGGTCGGTCTGGTGGCGCTCGCGCTCTGGCAGGCCAGTGAAGTCATCTGGGGCTATCGCAACCGTGAAGGTGCCAAGCGGGTCCGCAAGCAGGTCACCAGCGGGGCCAGGGCCGTGATCTACGCGGCGCTGGGGGTCAGCGCCGCTTCGGTTGCGCTCGGCTCGGGATCGTCGAGTTCGAAGTCCCGGCAGCGTGCCACGTCGGGGGTGTTGGCGTGGCCCGGCGGGCGGGTGATCGTCGTGGTCGTGGGGCTGATCATCATCGGTGTCGGCGTGGCCGAGGTGGTCAAGGGCGTGAAGAAGTCCTTCGGCGAGGAGATTGACACTTCGTCGATGTCTCCAGTTGCCCGGCAGGGCGTGGCGCGTTTGGGCCAAGTCGGATACATCGGCAGGGGGGTGGCCCTGGCCGTAGTGGGGGGCCTGCTCAGCTATGCGACGCTGACTTTCCACCGGCAGAAGGCGCAGGGGCTGGACGGTGCGCTGCAGACGATCCTGGCGCAGCCGTTCGGGAGGTTTCTGCTCACGGCGGTGGCGCTTGGATTCGTGGCCTTCGGCCTGTTCGCGATGCTCCAGTCGCGATACCGCCGGATGTGACCGGGCTGAACCGCGTGTAGGGACGCCCTGGTGCAGCACCACGCGCCGAACACGACGTGTACGCCGCCCGGTGCGCGTCACCGGAATGATCAGGCATCACTAGTGGTGCCGCCCGTTAGTTCGTCGGGGGTTGGTCCAGGCGGTGGGGTCGTTGAGGTAGAGGCCGCAGGCGGTGTCGAGGGCCTCTTCGGGACTGCCGGTAGGTAGTCCGGAGGGCAGGATGCTGTCCTGGTAGTCGTCGTGGCTGGCGCGGTAGATCGCGAAGCCCCAGTCGCGGGCGTAGCCGGTGTAGCGCAGCCGGCACAGCGGGATGACGGTGCCGTCGGCCAGTCGGCCGGCCACGTATGCGAACCGGCCGTGGTGGCGGACGGTGACCTCGGCCAGCGCGGGCCACCGGTCGCGGGCCCGGGCCCGCAGGTACTGGCCGAGGCTGGCCTTGGTCGATTCCGGGGGCTGGGGCGGCATCGGTCCATGATTGCCGGCGGCGTGGCGGCACCGCAGCCGGGCCGGCGGCCGGCACAACAGCGGGATGCGGATCACTTCCCCGTTCGCGATCACCCTGTCGGTCTCGGAGTATCGCACCCTGACTGAGCTGACCCGGCGGCACACGGCGCCGGCGCGGGCGGTGCTGCGGGCAAGAATCGTGTTGGCGGCGGCGCGGCGGGAGTCCAATGCCTCGATCGCCCGGGACCTGCGGGTGCATGTGGACACGGTGCGCAAGTGGCGGCGCCGGTTCGCCGCCGACCGGCTGGCCGGGTTGCGGGACCGGCCTCGGCCGGGCCGGCCGCGGATGTTCAGCGCGGTGCAGGTAGCCCAGGTCAAGGCGCTGGCCTGTGAACCACCCGGCCGGCACGAGCTGCCGCTGGCCCGGTGGAGCGCGACCGAGCTGGCCACCGCCGCGGTCCGGCAGCGGATCGTGTCCTCGGTGTCGGCCTCCACCATCGGCCGCTGGCTGGCCCAGGACGCGCTCAAGCCGTGGCGGTACCGGTCCTGGATCTTCCCCCGCGACCCGGACTTCACCGTCAAGGCCGGCCGAGTCCTTGACCTGTACGCCCGCCGCTGGGCCGGCCGCCGGCTACGCCCGAACGAGTACGTGCTCAGCGCGGATGAGAAAACGGGCGTGCAGGCGCTGCGCCGGATCCACCCCGGCTTGCCCGCCGGTCCGGGCCGCCCAGCCCGGGTCGAGTTCGAGTACCGCCGCGGCGGCACCCTGGCCTACCTGGCCGCCTACGACGTCCACCAGGCCCGGGTGCTCGGCCGCTGCGAACCCACCACCGGCATCACCCCGTTCGCGAACCTGGTCGAGCAGGTCATGCGGACCGAGCCGTACGCCTCCGCCCGCCGGGTGTTCTGGATCGTCGACAACGGCAGCTCGCACGCCGGAGACCGCTCGGTTCAGCGAATGCGCACCGCGTTCCCGAACGCTCGCCTGATCCACCTGCCCGTGCACGCCAGCTGGCTGAACCAGATCGAGATCTACTTCTCCATCCTGCAACGCAAGGCCATCACACCCTGCGACACCACCGACCTCGACGAACTCGCCGCCCGCCTGCTGGCCTTCGAAGAGCACTACAACGCCACCGCCGAACCCTTCGACTGGACCTTCACCCACGCCAAACTCAACGCCCTGCTCGACCGCCTCGCCAGCCATCCCGACCCATGCCAGCACGCCGCGTAACCCCAGACGAATCAAGGGCCGGCACCACTAGTTCCGGGCGCCGACAGGTGCAGCCGTCCTTGTCACGTGACCGGCGTGCTGTCTGCCGTCGACCTCGGCCGCGGGCCACGGCCGGCTGCGGCACCGGGCGCCGGCCGGCTGACCCGGTCGTCGGTGGATCGCTACGGTTGCCGCGAGTGACGGTCGTTCGCGGAACCGGAGGGGCCTATGGTGGCAGGGCTTCGCCGCGACGCGGGGTTGCCGGCGGGGAGTTCGGTGCAGGCGTTGCCGCCGACCGAGGTGTTCGTCGTGGTGGCGTCCTCGCCGCGCGGCTTGTCGTCGGCGGAGGCGGCGGCGCGGTTGGCACGCGGGGGCCGCAACGAGCTACCGCGGCCGCCGGGCCGGTCGCCGGTGCGGCAGTTCCTGGCTCAGTTCAGCGACCTGTTCGCGGTCACGCTGCTGGCCGCCGCCGGGATCACGCTGCTGGCCTACGGCCTGGGTCGGCCCCGTGACATCGGCAACCTCCAGCTGGCGGTCGCGATTCTCGCGGTGGTGCTGATCAACGCGGCGATCGGATTCGGGCAGGAGTACACAGCCGAGCGGACCGCCCAAGCGCTGCAGGCGATGGTGCCCCACCGTGCCCGGGTGATCCGGGATGGCGAACGGATCGAGGTGCCGACCGCCGATCTGGTCGTCGGCGACCTGGTGGTGCTGGAAGCGGGGGACGCGGTGTCGGCCGACTGCCGGGTAGTGGAGGCGCACGACCTCGCGGTGAACAACATGGCGTTGACCGGGGAAAGCGACCCGGCCCGGCGCACCGCGGACCCGATCGTTGCTGGCATCGCCCGGCTGGACGCGCGCAACGCGGTGTGGATGGGTACGACGGTCGCCGGCGGCACCGGGAAGGCTGTCGTGACGGCGACCGGGCCGGCGACCGAGTTCGGCCGGATCTTCCGGCTGACCGCCGGGGCCAGCGCGGATCGCAGCCCGCTGCAGCGGCAGGTGGCGATCATGGCCCGGCTTGTGGCCGCGGTGGCATTCGCGCTGGGGGTGTTGCTGTTCGTCATCCGGTTGCCCGCGGCCGACTCGGTCGTCGGCACGTTCGTGTTCGCGCTCGGTGTGATGGTCGCGCTGGTACCGGAGGGGTTGCCGGCGACCCTGTCGGTGGCGCTGGCGATTGGGGTGCGGCGGATGGCCCGCCGGCACGCGCTGATCAAGAAGCTGGTCGCGGTGGAGACGCTGGGATCGACCACCGTGATATGCACCGACAAGACCGGCACGCTGACCAAGGCGGAGATGACGGTCCAGTCGATCTGGACCCCGGCGGGGATGCACCAGGTCACCGGTGTGGGCTACGCCCCCGACGGCACGGTGCAGGACGCGGAGTCGGCGCGGGAGTTGCTGCGGGTGGCCGCGTTGTGCTGCGATGCCCGGCTGCTGCCGCCGACCGCGGGGGACGGCTGGCGGGTGCTCGGCGACACGACCGAAGGCGCCCTGCTCACCGCGGCGGCCAAGGCCGGCCTCGACCTGGATGCTGAGCGGGCGGCGGCGCCGCGGGTCGGGGAGTTCCCGTTCGACTCGGTCCGCAAGCTGATGACCACGTTGCACCGGCGGAACGGCCGGACCTGGGCATTCGTCAAGGGGGCACCACAGGAGTTGCTGGCCCGCTGCGCGCACGTCCGGGCCGGTGCCGCGACCGTGGTCCTGGACCAGGCGGCGTTCGCACGGGTGCTCGCCGCCAACGACGAGATGGCCCGCTCCGGGCTGCGCGTGCTCGCGGTGGCCGTCCGCGAAGTGAGCGGCGGCCGGATCGGTCAGGCCGACGCCG
>DATDKW010000129.1:0-8058 GCA_036519715.1 Mycobacteriales bacterium | reverse complement strand
CTCATCGAGGAGGTCATCGGCGAGATCTGGGACGAGTACGACGAGGCCGGCTCGGCGCCGGCCCGGCCGGGCGGGCCCGGCTGGCGCCGCACTCCGCCGTGGTGGTGTGGGCGGGGGCTCCGCGAGGGGTGGTGGCGGAGTCGGGGGCGCGGGGGGCGCCGCGGCCGGGGCGGGCGGGCGGGAGGTCGGCCTGTCCCGGACTGCCCGCCGGGACAGCAGGGGCGGGCGGGGCGGGGCTGGGCGCGGTGGTGAGGTCGGGTGGGGTGGCGGGGGTGGCCTCGGGCGGGACGACCTTGAGGCGGGAGGCGCGGCGGCCGTCCAGGGCCATGATCTCGACCGTCCACAGGCCCTCGGCCGGGTCGTCGGGATCGGTGCGCTCGGTCCCGTCCGGGCGCGCGGTCAGCGTGTCCCCGCGCACCGGCAGCCGGCCCAGCTTCCACATCGCCCACCCGGCCGCGGTCTCGTACGGCCCCTCCGGCAGCCGCAGCCCGGTCTGCTCGAACAGGTCGTCCAGGTTGAGCAGCCCGTCGACCTCGGCCGGGCCGCCGGGCCGGGCCGGCGCCGAGCCGGCCTCGTCGTACTCGTCGCGGATGTCGCCGATCAGCTCCTCGATGAGGTCCTCGAGGGTGACGATCCCGTCGGTGCCGCCGTACTCGTCCTCGACGATGGCCAGGTGGTGGCCCTCGCGGCGCATCTCCGACAGCGCGCTGAGCACCTTCTTGGTGCCCGGCAGCCGCTTCACCTCGCGGGCCAACCCGCCCACGGTGGCGGCCCGCCCGCCGGGCACGTCCGGGTCGAGCAGGTCGCGGATGTGCACGAAGCCGATCACGTCGTCGGAGTCGCGGCGGGCGACCGGGTAGCGCGAGTGCGGTGCCTCCCGGGCCATCCGGGCGGCCCGGGACACCGTGGTGCCGATGTCGAGGAAGTCGACCTCGGTCCGCGGCACCATCACCTCCCGGACCTGCCGGTCGCCGGCAGAGAAGACGTCGTCGATGAGCTTGCGCTCGTCGGCCGGGAGCGACTCGTGCGCGGCCACCAGCCCGCGCAGCTCCTCGTCGGTGATGGCCTCCCGGTTGGCCCCGGGGTCGCCCCCGGCCAGCCGGACCACCCCGTCGGTGGTCCGGGACAGCAGCCAGATCACCGGCCGGGCCAGCGTCGCGATCCGGTCCAGCGGGGCGGCCGCGAACAGCGCCAGCGCCTCCGTCCGCTGCAGGGCCAGCCGCTTGGGCGCGAGCTCGCCCAGCACCAGCGACACGTACGAGATGAGGATGGTGATGCCGATGAAGGCGAGCGTGTCGGCCAGCCCGGCCGGCACCCCGGCCCGCCGCAGCAGGTCCCCGAACGGCTCGGCCAGCGTGGCGGCGCCGAAGGCGGCGGAGAAGAATCCGGCCAGCGTGACCCCGACCTGGACCGCGGCCAGGAACCGGTTGGGGTCGCCGACCAGCTTGGCCAGCCGCTGCCCGCGGGCCCCGCGCTCGGTCAGCGCCTTGACCTGACTTTCGCGCAGCGACACCAGCGCGATCTCGGCCGCGGAGAAGCACCCGCCGAGCAGCACGAAGAGCAGCACGAGCAGGGCGTCCAACCAGGTGCCGCTCACCCGGGTCAGTGTACGGTCGCGGTTCCCGGGGAGACCGGGCGCGTCGAGATTTCAGGAGGGTCCGTGCGGCTGCTCGTGACCGGCGGAGCCGGCTACATCGGCGGTGTCGTCGCCCTGCACCTGCTGCAGGCCGGCCACGAGGTCACCGTGCTGGACGACCTGTCCACCGGGCACGCGGACTCGGTCCCGGAGGGCGCCCGCTTCGTCGAGGGCTCGATCATGTCCGCGGCCGCGGACGTGCTGGCCGACGGCGACCCGTACGACGGGGTGCTGCACTTCGCGGCCAAGGCCCTCGTCGGCGAGTCGGTCGAGCACCCGGAGCGCTACTGGCACACCAACGTGTCCGGCACCCTCGCCCTGCTCGACGCGATGCGGGCCACCGCGGTGCCGCGGCTGGTGTTCTCCTCCACGGCGGCCACGTACGGGGAGCCGGAGCAGGTCCCGATCGTGGAGACCGCGGCGACCCGGCCGACGAACCCGTACGGGGCCTCGAAGCTGGCCGTCGACATGATGATCACGTCCGAGGCCCGGGCCCACGGGCTGGCCGCGGTGAGCCTGCGCTACTTCAACGTGGCCGGCGCCTCCGGCCGGCAGGGCGAGCGGCACTCCCCCGAGACGCACATCATCCCGATCGCGCTGAAGGTGGTGCGGGGCGAGCGGGACGCGTTCGGGATCTTCGGCACCGACTACCCGACCCCGGACGGCACCTGCATCCGGGACTACGTGCACGTCGACGACCTGGCCGACGCCCACCTGCTGGCGCTGGCCGGCGCGACCGGCGGCGAGCACCGGATCTACAACCTCGGCAACGGCGCCGGCTTCTCGGTGCTGGACGTGGTGGAGGCGGTCCGCCGGGTCACCGGCCACCCGGTGCCGACCGAGGTCGGGCCGCGCCGGGGCGGGGATCCGGCCGTGCTGGTCGCCTCCAGCGCGCGGATCCGGGAGGACCTGGGCTGGATGCCGCGCAAGCCGACGGTCGACGAGATGGTCGCGGACGCCTGGAAGTTCGTACAGTCCCGGTCATGAGTGAGGGCGACGGCGCGCAGCCCGAGCGGGCGCAGACTACCTGGATTGCGCCTGGGCGGCTGAACGTGATCGGTGAGCACACCGACTACAACGACGGGTTCGTGTTGCCGCTGGCGTTGCCGTTCGCGACGACGGCGACGGTGACGGCCCGGGACGACGGGCTGATCCGGATGCGCTCGGTGCAGCGCGGGGACGCCGAGGTCCGGGTGGCCGACCTGGCCCCGGGGGCCGAGGAGAGCTGGTCGTCGTACGTGGCCGGGGTGGTGTGGGCGCTCCGCGAGGCCGGCCACGACGTCGCCGGCGGCTTCGACGTCACCGTGGACGGGAAGGTCCCGGTCGGCGCCGGGCTGTCGTCCTCGGCCGCGCTGGAGTGCTCGGTCGCCGCTGCCCTGGACGACCTGCTGGGGCTGGGGATGGCCCGGACCGACCTGGCCCTGCTGGCCCAGCGGGTGGAGAACGACTACGTCGGCATCCCCAGCGGGATGATGGACCAGATGGCCTCCATGCTGTGCACCGAGGCCAACGCGCTGTTCCTGGACTGCCGCAGCCTCGAGACCGAGCAGGTGCCGCTGGACGCGGCCGCGGCCGGGCTGGTCGTGCTGGGGATGGACAGCCGGGCGCCGCACCAGCTCACCGACTCCGCGTACGGGGACCGCCGGCGTGACTGCGAGGCCGCGGCCCGGACCCTGGGCGTGCCGGCCCTGCGGGACGCGACCGAGGACGACCTGGGCCGCCTCGACGGCGTGCAGCTGAAGCGGGCCCGGCACGTGGTGACCGAGGACGCCCGGGTGCTGGCCACGGTCGAGGCGCTGCGGTCGGGGCGGATCGAGGACGTCGGCCCGCTGCTGTCGGCCTCGCACGCGTCCATGCGGGACGACTTCGAGATCACCGTGCCGCGGGTGGACCTGCTGGCCGCGTCGGCCGAGGAGGCCGGCGCGCTCGGGGCCCGGATGACCGGCGGCGGGTTCGGCGGCTGCGTACTGGCGCTGGTGCCCGCCGACCGGGAGGACGCGGTCCGGGAGGCGGTGACGGCCGCGTACTCGGCGGTCGGTTTCGGGGAGCCCGGGTTCTTCCCGGCGACGCCGTCCGAGGGTGCCCGCAGGCTGAACTAGCCGGAATTGGGTGACGGGGGCGGGCCCGGCACTGGGAAGCCGCCCCCGTCTCGCGGGGAAGTCAGATTCAGCTGTCGCAGCGGGATTCTTGCGGCGATCCCGTAGCCCTGTCGGGAGCAGAGCTTGCTCGATCCGCACCGGAAAGTAAAGTCTTGACTACCGGCTGTGGGACGGAGTAGGAACCCTCGGTCACGTGCTCGCTACCGACGGGTATACCGGTCAGTCGGGCAGCCGCGGCCTCGGCATGGTCGAGGTCGGCTCCGAGATCTCGTCCAGGATCGCGGCCGAGTACTGCATGAACCGCTCGCCGGCCGAGCGCAGCAGCGGCGCCGGGGCCCCGTCCGCGGCCTCGAACGCCGACAGCTCGGCCCGGGCCCGCCGCACCGCCTCCAGCGCGTCGGCCGGCACCCCGCCCGGCACCGTCTCCATCTCGTGCTCGACCGCGCGGACGACCTCGATCGCGGTGTTGACGGCCTGCGCCTTGACCATCTTCGACCAGGAGCTGTCCACCCCGCCCGGCCGGGCGGCGCCGGTGAACAGCCCGCCCAGCGCCAGGATCACCCGGCCCCGGAGGTCGCCGAGCCGCTCCACCAGCGGGTCGGGCAGCCCGTCGCCGAGGTTGGGGGCGGCCAGCACCCGCTCGACCCAGTCGTCGACCGCGGCCGCGGCCGCGCCCAGGCAGGTGGCGGCGACCAGCGGGCGGTAGTCGGCCAGGTGGCGGCGGAACACCGCGACCCCGCCCACGGACGCGCCCAGCACCGCCGTGGGCGGCACTGCGACCTTGTCCAGGACCAGGTCGCCCCAGGACCAGGCCCGGGTGGCGGCCTCGGTGGCCCGCACGTCCGGGTTCGGGGCCGCCTCGGCCGACATCCCGGCCGCGCCGGCCGGCACGTAGAACGCGCCCAGGTGTTCCGGGCTGCGCGCGAACACCACGAACGCGTCCGCCTCCAGCACCCGCGACACCCAGGCCTTGCGGCCGGTGATCTCCCAGCCCTCGCCCGTACGGACCGCGCGGGTGGAGACCGCGGCCAGCTCCGGGTCGCCCTGCGGGTTGGTGGCCGGCTCGGTCGTGGCCAGCCCGACCAGCGAGCCGCGGATCACCGCGGCCAGCTCCGGCCGGCCGTGCCACTCCGGGTCCTGGGCCAGCAGCGCACCGTGCCCGACGTGGGCGGCGTCCCGCAGGTTGAGGTCGCGGTAGCCGGCCAGGAACTGGATCCCGACCTGCACCACGTAGCGGTGGCCGCCGCCGCCGACCGCGGCCGGGGCGGTGGCCGCGCCGATCCCGGCCGCGTGCAGCCGGCGTTTCGCCTCCAGCAGGTCCGTCCCGCCCCGGCGGGCGGCGGGGGCCGCCCCGGCCAGCAGCTCGTCCGCCTGTCCCAGCAGGTCGAGCTCGCGTGCGCGGTAGACCCACAGACCCGGCTCCAGCCAGGACCACGGTCCGGTGCCCGGCAGGGTGCTCTGCGTCATCGATCCCCTCAGGTATGCCTCGTCCCGGTCCGGTCCTCCCCCGCAAGGCCCGGCAGGAGGGTAGTGGGACCCGGCCTCACCGGTGAAACGGTGGGGTCCGGGTAGTCTCAGCCGCCGTACGGAGGCAACGAACCGGGTCCGTACGGCGTCATGAGAACGAGGCGGGAACATCATCTCCTCCGAACGTGGTTGGAGCACGACGTGCCTCACCCGGAGCGACCGAACGGAGATCCCAGCTCGATGACCGTCGACGACACGCTCCACCTCACCGGTGGCACCCCGCTCTACGGGACCGTTCCGGTGCGGGGCTCGAAGAACGCGGTCCCGAAGCTCATGGTCGCGGCGCTGCTGACCGAGCAGGCCGTCACCATCCGCAACGTCTCCTTCGTCCGCGACATCGGCATCGTCGCGGACCTGGTCGAGGCGCTCGGCTCCACCACCACGTCCGACCCGAGCGAGGGCGTGGTCACCATCACCGCCCGCGACGTGCACCTGGCCGGGCAGGGCGAGCTGGCCGTTTTCCACGAGCGCAGCCGCATCCCGGTGCTGACCTGCGCCCCGCTGCTGCACCGGACCGGGCGGGCCGAGATCTGGCGGCCCGGCGGCTGCAGCATCGGCGAGCGGCCGGTCGGGTTCCACCTCGACGTGCTGCGGGCCTTCGGCGCGCACGCGGAGCGGACCGACACCGGCTACATCCTCACCGCCCCGGCGGGCCTGCGCGGCGCGATCGTCGACCTGCCGTTCCCCAGCGTCGGCGCCACCGAGCAGTTCCTGCTGGGCGCGGTGGTCGCGGCCGGCGACTCGGTGCTCCACAACGCCGCGGTCGAGCCCGAGATCATGGACCTGATCGGGATGCTGCAGCGGATGGGCGCGCTCATCACGGTCAAGCCCAACCGGTCGATCCAGGTCACCGGCGTCCACCAGCTGCGCGGGGTCGACTACACCGCGGTGCCGGACCGGCTGGAGGCCGCGTCCTGGGCCGGGCTGGCGCTGGCCACCGACGGGCGGATCACCGTCTCCGGCGTCCGGCAGGGCGACCTGTCCACCTACCTCAACGTCTACCGGCGGGCCGGCGGCGACTTCGAGTTCTCCACCGACGGCGGCGAGGTCACGTTCTGGCGGGAGCGCCCGATGCCGCGGCCGCTGGTCATCGAGACCGACGTGCACCCCGGCTTCATGACCGACTGGCAGCCGCCGCTGATCACCGCGCTGACCCAGGCCGACGGCGTCACCGTCCTGCACGAGACCGTGTACGAGGACCGCCTCGGCTACACCGAGGCGCTACGGGCGCTGGGCGCGCAGATCCAGGTCTTCACGGAGTGCCTGGGCTCGACGCCGTGCCGGTTCGGCTCCCGCAACCACCGGCACTCGGCCGTCATCGTCGGCCCGGCCAAGCTGCAGGGCACCGACCTGCACGTGCCCGACCTGCGGGCCGGCTTCTCGTACGTGCTGGCGGCGCTGTCGGCCCAGGGCACCTCGACCATCAGCGGGGCGTCGCTGCTGGACCGCGGCTACGAGAACTTCCGATCCAAGCTGCTGGCCGTGGGCGCCAAGCTGGCTTGACCCTCGACCTGGTCGAGGCGGCAGCGTGACCGGGGTGGAGAGCTACCTCGGCATCGGCGAGCTGGCCCGGGCCTCGGGCCTGCCGGTCAGCGCGCTGCGGTTCTACGACGGGACCGGCGTGCTGGTGCCGGCGTCGGTCGACCCCCGCACCGGCTACCGGCGGTACGCGCCGGCGCAGGTCCCGGCGGCGCGCCTGGTCGCCCGGTTGCGCCGGGTCGGGCTGCCGCTGGCGTCCGTACGGGCCCTGCTGGACGGGGCCGATCCGGGGCCGGTGCTCGACGCGCACCTGGCCCGGCTCGAGGACGGTCTGGCCGCCGCCCGCCGGGAGCTCTCCGCGGTCCGCACGTACCTCGGCCGATCGGAGCCCGCCATGACCCTCACCGTCCCCACCGCCGCCCTCGACGCCGTCCGCTACGCGGTCGGCCGCGATCCCGCGTACCCGGCCCTGCACGGGGTGCTGGTCGAGGCCGACGGGGACACGCTGCACGTGGTCGCCACCGACCGGTACCGGCTGGCGGTGGTGAGCGCGCCCGCGGACGGGGGCACCGGGCGGGCGTTCCTGCCGGTCGCGGTCGTGGACGAGCTGCGCGGGGCGCCGGGCCCGGTGACCGTGGACGGCGAGCGGGTGACGGCCGGCGGCCGGACCGTCCGGGTGCCTGCCGCGGCCGACGGGTTCCCGGACTGGCGGCGGCTGGAGCCGCCCGCCGCCGCCCACCGGGTCGTGGTGGACGGGCCGGCCCTGCGGGCCGCGGTGCGGTCGGGGCCGGCGACCCGCAAGGAGCAGGCCGGGTTCGCGTACGACGCGGTGGTGCTGACCCTGGACGGCGGCGAGCTCGGGGTCGGCGGGGCCGGCGACACGCTCGCGATCGGGGTGAACCGGGACTTCCTGCTGGACGCGCTGGGAACGCACGACCAGCTCGTGCTGGAGCTGGACGGGCCGATCACGCCGCTGGCGATCCGGGTCCCCGACCGGGACGACTGGTCGCTGCTGATGCCGGTCGACATGGCCGACGTGGCCGCCCCGGCCTGACGGCCGGCCCGGGCGCCGGTCACCCGGGCAGGGCGCCGGCCTGACCGGGCGGGCCGGCCCGGTCGGCCGGGCCTGCCGGGCCTGCCGGGCCTGCCCGGTCGGCCGGGTCGGGCGCCGGGGTCGGGCGGGTCAGGCCAGGGCTGGGGTCAGGAGGAGGACGGTCGGGCCGAGGAGGAGGAGCCCGGCGACGAGCAGGGCGGCGACCCGGCCGGCGGCGGGCAGCGGCGCGGGCGGGTCGACCAGCCGGCGGACCCGGGCGGAGA
>DATDKW010000128.1:0-16516 GCA_036519715.1 Mycobacteriales bacterium | reverse complement strand
CGCAGGCGCGGTCATCCGACGGTCCGCCACGGGACGAGCCGTCACGAACCCCGAAGGCAGGCCCGTCGACTTCTGCATGGCTGATGCGCCGACCTTGGAGTCACCCGGCGATCGACGCCGGGACGACTCTGACGGGTGAGTGACTCTCCGTACATTGACGGATGGCACAGCGTCCGACAGTGTCTGTGGGCCACCGTTGCTCCCCATTGTCGGGGTGGTCGGGCTCGTGGCGTTGCTGCCCTCGTGGTGCCTAACGTCCCAAGGAGCCCGACCCGTCACGACGCCACCGCCTCGGGAGTGGCACCTCGGGCGATGCGGTCGACTGCAGCGAGGATGTCGCGCCGGATCAGGCCGCTGCCGGCGCGGATGAGCGTCCAGTAGAGGCCGAAGCGCTGCACGGACGCTCGTCGGTGCGGTACGCGCGCCTCCGAGCGGCAACGGGTGCCCGGGTTCGGCGACTTCGCCGATGCGGCGCCGGCCACCGGCTGCGGATCCTGGGGCCATGCGAACGACACGGATCTCCCTGGCGCTGCTGGCGCTCCAGGCGGCTGTGGTCGGCTGGTGGGGGCTGCTGGCGCCGCGCAGCTTCTATGACGACTTCCCGGGCTTCGGGCGGCACTGGGTCTCGCTGGACGGGCCGTACAGTGAGCACCTGGTCCGCGACGTGGGCAGCCTCTTCCTCGCTCTGCTCGTGGTGACCGCGGCCGCGTGGGCCGCGGCGCCGGCGCATCGGGGTCCGGGACGGCTGGTCGGACTGGCCTGGCTTGCGTACGCCGTCCCGCACCTCACCTACCACTACGTGCACCTGGACGTGTTCGAGCCGGTCGACCGGGTGCTCAACGTGGTCCTGCTGGCGGTGACGGTCCTGCTGCCGGCTCACCTCGCGCTCGCGCCGGGACGGCGCCGCCGCGAGCCGGTCGCCGCGAAGGCGGCCTGAGATGCGGATAGCGGTCGCCGGGGGCACCGGCGTGGCGGGGTCCGAGGTCGCGCGGATCCTGGCCGGGCGCGGGCACGAGGTGCGGGTGCTGGCCCGCTCGACCGGGGTCGACGTCGCGACCGGGCGCGGCCTGGACGCGGCGCTCGACGGTGTGGCGGTGGTCGTCGACGCGAGCAGCGTCCTCACCACGAGGGCCCGGCCGTCGGTCGAGTTCTTCACCGCGGCCACCACCCGGCTGTTGGCCGCCGAGGAACGGGCCGGCACGCGGCTGCACGTGGTGCTGTCCATCGTCGGCATCGACCGGCTGGGGCACGGCTACTACGCGGGCAAGCTCGCGCAGGAGCGGCTCGCGTTGGCCGGCCCCGTGCCGGCGACGGTCCTGCGCACGACGCAGTTCCACGAGTTCGCCGGGCAGCTGCTGGACCGGCTGCGCCGCGGCCCGGTCACCGTCGTCCCGCGGGCGCCGGTGCAGCCGGTGGCGGCGCGGGAGGTCGCCCGGCGGCTGGCGGACCTCACGGTCCGGCCCGCGGCCGGCCGGGTGCCCGATCTGGCCGGGCCCGAGCCGCAGGAGCTCGCCGACCTGGTGCGCCGCGTCGCCCGGTCCCGCCGGGTCGGGACACGGGTCGTCGCGGTCCGGCTGCCCGGCCGCCTCGGTCGGGACCTCGCGGCGGGAGCGCTCCTGCCGGAAGCCGGCGCCGAGACCGGCCGGCAGACCTTCGACGAGTGGCTCGCCGCCGGCACTTCGCCGGTACCGCTGGCGCCGGGGCGGCGGCGATGAGGGCCGCCGTGCTGCACCACCTCGTCGCCCACGCCCGGGACCGGCGCGACGACCGGACCGGCCCGGCGGGGACGTCCCGCCGGGCCGGGACAACTCGGACCGTCGTCCGGGCGGCGCTCGTGATCGTCGGGGCCGTGGCGCTCGGGGTGGCCGCGATCCTCGCCACCGCCCTGCTGACGGCCGAGCCGGCGCTGTTCCTCGGTGCCGGACTGCTGGTCTTCACTGCGGTCACCGCGGCCGGTGCCTGCTGGGTGCTCCGCGACGTGCACGGCCGGCGCCGCCACCGGGTGCTCGCGTCCAGCATGACCGCCGCCGCCCTGGCGGTCCTCGGCGGGCTCGGGCTTCCCGCCGCCGTGCCCGGAACCGACGTCGGGCGACCCGTTGCGGTGCCCGGCGAGCGCTTCTGGCAGCTGCCGACCGGGACACGGGCGCGGTACGTGCACGTCGCGGCCCGCCGGGCGCCGCGGCCGACCCCGGTGGTCCTCCTGCACGGCGGACCCGGCACGCCGGACCTGGCCGGCGACGCGGCCGTCTTCGGTCGGCTCGCCGACGACGGCTTCGACGTGTACGGCTACGACCAGGTCGGCGCGGGCGGCTCGACCCGCCTCGCCGACCCCAGGCAGTACGGCCTCGCCCGGGACGTCGCGGACCTCGAGGCCGTGCGGATGGCGATCGGCGCGGACCGGATGGTCCTGATAGGACACTCGTACGGCGCCCGGATCGCCGCCGGATACCACGCCGCCCATCCGGGGCGCGTCGCCCGGACGGTCTTCTTGTCGCCGGCGTCGCTGGACCCGGCCGACCCCAGCGGCGCGGGCGTGCGCGGCCGGCTCACCCGCGGGCAGCAGGCGAGGCTGTACGCCCGGCTGCTGGGTCCCCGCAACCTGCTGGTGTACGGGCTGCTGCAGGTCAGACCCGAGGCCGCACACGCGCTCGGCGGTGACGGCGAGATGGATGCCCGCAACGACCGGGTCTACGCGCTGGGCGAACCCGGGCTGCACTGCCAGGGGCACGCCGACCCCGACCCGCCGACCGGGCTCGGCTTCTACCGCCTGCAGTACCCGCAGTCCGCCACCGCCCCCCGCGACCCCGACTTGCGGCCGGCGCTGGCCGGCGACCCCACCCCCACGCTGGTCGTCAAGGGGTCCTGCGACTACCTCACCTGGTCGTCGGCCGTCACCTACCTCGACACGTTCCGCGACTCCCGGCTCGTCTACCTCCACGCCGGCCACAACGTTCACCAGGACGCACCCGAGGTCCTCCTCGCGACGCTGCGGGCTTTCCTCGCCGGCCGGTCGCTGCCCGTGCCGCCGCGCGGCCCCTCGATGCCCGGCGACTACGAGGGCCCGCCGTGACCGCCGCCCACGGGCCCTGCCAGCGGCCCCGTCCCGCCGCCCGTCGTCCCCGACCACCGATCCCGAGGGAGAGTCATGACCCGGCAGATCCGCTCCACCGTTCCCCGGCGCAACGACCCGGCCGTCCCGGACACCTGGACCCGCGTCAGGCTGGTCGAGCCCTCGACCGCCGGCTTCGTCCTGGTTGCCGCCAGCTCCGGGCCGTGGCCGGTGCCCGTGGCCCTGCCGCGGGGCCGCCGCCGCGCGCTCGTCGCCCGGATGCGGGCGGTCGCCGCGGCGCTGCGCCGGGACCCGGGCGTGCTGCGTGCCGACGTCTTCACGGGCGTGCTGCGACCGCCCGCGGCCCGGGCGGGTGGGCCCGCCCCGGACTTCGACGCCGTCCTGCTGGTCGAGACCGCGTCCGTGGCCCGCGCCGAGGACCTGCGCGCCGCACCGCTCCTCACCGGGCTGGTCGCCGACCTCCGCGCGGCCGCGCACCGAACGTTCGCCTTCACCGGCTCCAACCCGCGCCGCATCGGCCCGGTCGACCACGACCGGCAGGGCGTCTTCCTGTTCAACTTCTTCTCCGCCCGCGATGTGGAGAGCACCCTGTTCGCCTGGCAGTACACCGCCGGGTGGTTCCAGGACCAGACCGGCCTGGACAACTCAACCGTCCTGCAGCCCGCCGACCCGGAGGTCCTGCCCTACACCGTGGTCAACCACTGCCGCTGGGACCGCCTGCGTGACGTGCTGCCCGCGCTGCTGGTCAAGCGCAGCTTCCGCACCTTCGTCCTGCGCGTCTTCGATGAGAACGGCGTCGTGCCGCACCCGGTCCTGTACCGCCTGTCCCGGTGACCGGCCCGTCAGCCGGCCAGGTCCTGCCCGCGCAGCTGGGCCCGCGAAGTGATCCCCAGCTTGCTGAAGACGTTGCGCAGGTGGTGGTCGACCGTCCGCGGGCTGACGTACAGCTGGGCCGCGATCTCCTTGTTCGTCGCGCCCGACGCGACGAAGAGGGCGATCTGGCGCTCCTGCGGAGTGAGCGCGTGCGCGGGACCGGACGCCCGGCGGCGGGCGGTCTCCCCGCTCGCCCGCAGCTCGGCCCGGGCCCGCTCGGCCCAGGGGGTCGCCCCCAGCCGCTCGAAGGTCTCCAGTGCCTCCCGCAGGTGCGGCCGGGCCTCGATCCGCCGCCGCTCCCGGCGCAGGAACTCGCCGTAGAGCAGCTGCGTCCGCGCGCTGTCGAGCGAGGCCCCGCCGAGCGCGTGCGAAGCCAGCGCGTCCTCGAAGTGCGCCGCCGCGATGTCACCGGCCGACAGCAGCGCTCGGCACCGGGCCAGCATGGCCGTGCTCCAGGGGGACGCGGAGGAGGTGGCCCAGCCGGCGAAGAGGTCCATCGCCGCGCGGCCCCGCTCCGGGCGGCCGACCCGGACGGCGGCCTCGACCAGCTCCGGGGTGCTGCTCAGCGCCACCGCCCGATGGCCGGTCGCCGCCAGCGCCTCGAGTCGGTCCAGCGCGCGGTCCGGGCGTCCCAACGCGAGGTCGAGGGTCGTCAGCGCGGTCGCCGCGCGGCTCTCCGGGAAGCCCAGTCCGTGCTTCGCCGCCAGCGCCGCGATCTCGTCGGCGTGACGCACGGTCGCCTCCTCGTCACCGCGGATCGCTGCGACATACGCGAGCAGGGAGAGGTGCACGGCCGCCGACCCCGGCTGGTCGGTCTCCCGCGCCAGCTGCAGCCCCTCGGTCGCGTGCGTCTCGGCCGCGGCCGGGCTGGGCAGGAGCTCCGAGAGCGCGACCACCTCGAGGGCGTACGCGAGGGTCCCCAGCGCCCCTGTCGTTCGGCACCGGGCCGCGGCGCGGGTGGCCAGGCCATGGGCCGCCGCGCCGTCCCCGAGGTACGCCGCCGCGGTCCCCGCCCAGGCCAGCGCGACCGGGTCCTCGGTCTCCGCGGCCCGCGAGACCACTGCGCGTAACAGGGGGACCGCCCGGTCCGGGTCGCCGCCGAGCAGCGCGCCGACACCCGCGACGAAGGCGGCCGCCGGCGGTTCACCGTCCGGGCCGAGCACCCGCTCCGCGCGCCGTCCCGCCGCCTGGATCCGGGCGAAGTGGCCGCCGTACGACGCGGCCTGCAGCGCATCGACGAGCATCTCGGCCGCCAGCCTGGGGTCGACGTCGGCGATCCGGTCGGCTCCGGCGACGAGGATCTCGTAGCCGTCGAGCACGGTCCCGCGCCGCGCCTCGAACCGCCCCCTCAGGTGGTCCACCCGAGCGTGCACCAGCGGCTCGGTCGCGCAGTGCCGGGCCTGCTCCACCAGCGCCGACGCCGTGTCGGCCCGCCCGCTCTCCCACGCGTCCACCGCGGCGTCCAGCAGCAACCGGGCGCGGCGGCCCGGGTCGCCGGTCAGCGCGGCGGCCCGCTCCAGGGCCGCCGCCGCGACGGCGTGGCCGGCCCGTTCCCGGGCGTCGGTCCCGGCCCGCTCCAGCTCGGCGGCGACGTTCTCGTCCGGAGCGACCGCGGCGGCGGCCCGGTGCCACGCACGCCGGGTCGCCTCCTGCTCGCCGGACAGGACGCCGGCGAGCGCACGATGGGCTCCCTGGCGGTCGGCGAAGGCCGCCGTGACGTACACGGCGGACCGGACCAGGGGATGGGTGAACTCGACCCGACCCCGGTCGACCCGGAGCAGCCGCGCGCGCTCGGCCGCCGCCAGTGCCGCCGGGTCGATCCGCAGCGCCGCCGCGGCCGCGAGCACCGTGCCGAGATCGCCGGAGTCGTCGGCCGCGGCGAGCAGCAGCAACCGCTGCACCTCGGTCGGCAGGTCTCGTACCCGCTGCAGGAAGGCCCGTTCGAGGCGAGCGCTCAGCGGCAGGTGTCCGAGGTCGGCGCCCGGGGTGGCGGGCTCGGTCGCCAGCTCCGCGGCCAACTCGACCAGGGCCAGCGGGTTGCCCGCCGCGACCGCCATCACCCGGCACCGGGCCGCCTCGCCGAGCGCGGCACCCGCGCGCTCCAGGAGCAGCGCCCGGGCCGCGGCCGGGTCGATCGGGCCGAGCGTCAGCTCCGGCAGCCCGGTCAGCTCCGCCTCGCCGGTCCTGGCGGTGAAGACCATGGCGATCGGGTCGGCCTCGATCCGCCGGGCCGCGAACAGCAGCGCATCCAGCGACGGCCCGTCGAGCCAGTGCGCGTCGTCGACGAGGCAGAGCACCGGCTGCCGCTCGGCCAGCTCACCCAGCAGGCCGAGGACGCCGGCGGCGACGAGGAACCGGTTCTGTCCCCGGGCCTCGGCCAGCCCCAGCGCTCCGGCCAATGCGCCGGCCTGCGGCGGCGGCAGCGGGGGCATGTCGGACAGGACCGGCCGCAGCGTAGCGTGCAGGCCGGCGAACGATAGTTGGGTCTCCGCCTGGACCCCCTGGGCCCGCAGCACCCGCATCCCGGCGGCGTGCTCCGCCGCGTAACCCAGCAGGGCGGTCTTGCCCATCCCCGGCTCCCCGCGCAGCACCAGGGCGCCGCCGGCGGCCCGGCGGGCCCCGTCGAGCAGGCCGTCGATCGCGGCGCGCTCGGGGTCCCGTCCGTGCAGCACGACGACCACCGTAGGCGACGCGACGGTGACTTCGCCGATGCCATGGACGCCGCGCTGCTGGGATCGTCGAAGTCGCGCACAGCGGCGTGCGCACGTACATCGGTCATTGGAGGCTGAGCTGTGACAGATGTCGTCGTGGTGAAAGGGCTGACCAAGCGCTTCGGTCGCGCTCGACCGCCTGGACCTGTCGGTGCGGGCGGGCTTCGGGCGGGGTGCACGGCTTCCTCCGGCCGAACGGCGCGGGCAACTCCACGACGCTGCGGGGACCGACGACCCCGTCCGCCCGTTCCCGGTGAGTTCGCCGATGCGACCGGCCCGGGACGGCGCCTAGCGTCCGGAACATGGACGCGACTCGCGGTGCACTCCATCCAGTCAGCCCGACCAGCGGTCGGCCCCGGGGCAGAGGGCCCTGGCGCCGGCTGCCGGGTCGTACGCCAAAGGAGAGCAAGGATCGGCCTCGTCCGGTCCTTCGAGCGGTGTCCGACGCCGACCCGGACCGGGCCTTGCCGCCCGGCCAGCGGGCTGTCCCGCTGAGCCGCTTCGGCCTCTTCCAGTTCGCCGGCTGGCGGCCGCCGGAGCCGCTGCCGTCGGTCCTCGCCGTCCGCGGCGCGGTGGAGTTCCCGGCGCTGATCGACCTCGCCGAGCTGGCCGCGGTCCTGCCGCGCCGCGAGCAGCGGTCGGACCTGCACTGCGTGGCGACCTGGAGCGCTCCGGACCTGGTCTGGAGCGGCTTTCCGTTCCCCGCGTTCCACGATCTGCTCGCCGAGCGAGTCCGCCCCGACCCGGACGCGCGCTGGGTCGACTGCCGCGGCCTGGACGGCTACCACTCCTGCCTCGCCCTGGACGATCTGCTGGAGCACCGGGTGCTGCTCGCCGACGGGCTGGACGGTGCGCCGCTGACGGCGGACCACGGCGCGCCGCTGCGCCTGGTCGCACCGGCCCAGTACGGCTACAAGAGCGTCAAGCACCTGGCCATCCTGGAGTTCCGGCACGGCTACCGGGCCGGCTCCGCGGGGTGGCTGGAACACCCCCGGGCCAGGGTCGAGCGGGAGGAGCGCGGCACGCGCCTGCCCGTCTGGGCCTACCGCCCCCTCGGGCGGCTCCTCCTACCGGCGTTGTGGCGCGCGTACCGGCGGACGGAGTCGCGGAGCTGACCGCTCAGAGCCACTCGTCGCGCGGAGCCGCCATCGGAGGTCCCTCCTTCGGTGCGGCCGGTCGCTATCCACATCAACTGAGCCGGACCGGCTCACACAAAGAACCTGACAGACCCGAGCCGGGAGGGAGGCTCCACCGGCGGGCCTAAGGGAAGGCGAAGTCTGGCCGCAGCGGTCACGTGATCTTGGTGGCCGATTCCGGCCACGAGGCGTTATTGCGGCAGCTGGCCGGGCACCTTCAGTGTCCGGCCAGCTGTCACTTCCTGGAGCGGCCGGGGAACTCCACGCCTCAAGCAGTTGGGCGTGGAGCTTCCTACCGGTCGACAGTGTCCGGCATCCGGCACGGTGGTGCAGTGTGGCGGTCCCGCGCTGGTGTCGCGTAGGACAGGTCCCTGGGTAGGACCGTGCCTGTGGACGGAGTGGGGGAAAGCGGCGGCGAGTCGGAGCGTCCGACCGGTCGGGGTGAGCCGTCCTCGGCGTTCGCGGGCGCGGGGTCGGGCTGGAACGAGCTGGCGGAGCGATGCGGGGAGCTGGCCCGGGATCTGCAGGCGAAGGAGAAGGTTCGATCTCGACCGGCAAATCCGGCTCGGCTGCTGCCACACCCGCCGGAGTCCGGCGGACCCCGCACTCGCCGCGAATCCCTGGTCGAAGTCGGACGGCGTCGGGGGATCCGGCTCCACCCGGGACTGCCGATGGTCGACGTCGCCAGGCATCGGGACAACTCTCCGTTCTGCGGCCGGTGCCGCTTGCGGTCCGGTCACGAGGACGAGCGCGTTCACATGGTCGCCCACCGGGCGAGGCCATCGGGTCCGTCAGGCGGGCTGCATCCCGAACCGCGCCATGAGCGCACGCTCGTCCTCACGGGACGGAGGCTCGTCCCGATGCCACAGTGCGTGCAGCTCGGCGAAATAGGCGTCCATCGCGGGCGCATGGATGACCAGCAGCCGAGCCTCGGCGCTGCTGCTGTTGCCGAAGGTGTGTGCCGTGCCTCGGGGCACCAGCGCGAAGGCGCGAGGACCGAGGCGGTGCTCGGCGCCCTCGATCTCGACCGTCACCTCGCCGTCGAGGACGAAGTACGCCTCCGAGCAGTTCGTGTGCCGGTGCGCCGGCGGCCGGCGTCCCCGCGCCGGCAGCGTGCGTTCCATCAGCGAGAAGTCGCCGTCGTCGCGGGCGGCCGTGGCCTTGAAGAACATCTCACTGCCCCGAGCCGAGTACGTCTGCACCGCGTCGCCGTCGGCGAGGACATCAGCCATCGCCCGATGATCGTTCCACTCCGATGACACGTCCAGTCCCGACGCCGACGACGTCGCCGCCGGTCGCGCCATCGCCATGCTGGTGACCGCGGGGACCCTGCGGCACGAGATCTACACCGTGTCGAGCGGACGTCCGTACACCAACCGCGACCTGAGCGAGGCCGTCCGGCGCGGCCGCCCCTGCTCCGCGGCTCCTCCGCCGGCCCCGGCGAGAACCCGTACCTCGACATCTCCTGCCTCGCCGCCGACACCGGCTTCGCCCCGGCCTTCGACCTCCTGGCCGCGGTCGCCGACTACGTCACCTGGAAAGCCACTCACCCGGCTGACCGACCGGTCCCACCGCCGTCCCGGCCGAGCCACTGCACGGCCGACCTCGACTGCGACGGCGGTCAGCAGGCGCGGCCGGTGTTGATGCAGCGGACGGCGAGGGTCATCAGCGCCTGGGGCATGACGTTCTCGAAGTCGAAGTGATCGGTGGCCGGCTTGCGTCCCTGGTCGGGGAAGCTGTCGACGGCGAACGACCGGCCCGGCGGCACCCGGTAGCTCACGGTGACGACCAAGCGGGGGATCGGGATCGTGCCGGTGGGGCACGCCCCGGTGCCGGGGTCGGCGAAGGTGACGTGGGTGCGGTGGGTGTCACTGTCGAGGTCTGCGCCGTTCCAGCAGCTGGGGAACTCACCGACCCGCTGGACCAGCTGGCCGGCCGGGCACAGCGGGTACTGCGTGCCGCTGGCTCGGCCGGGGGTGCCCGAGCAGCTCCACCGCGCGCGGGCCGCGCCGGGCCCCCTGGTGACGGCCTTCGCGTCGCCGGTGACGATCCGCAGGAACATCGGCATCGACCGCACCGGCGCTTGCGCGTTGCCGAGAAACTCCACGGACACCGCGGCCGGGGTGAGGATCTGGCCGAGGTTGCCGTCCCGGCCACCGCCGGGCTGTTCGGCGTCCGGGCCGGCGTGCCGGACGTCCCGGAGCACCGGCCAGAAGTAGGCCGACTTGTCGCCCCGGACGCAGGTCGTGGCGGCGGCCGCGAGCGACTCGTCCGTCGACCCGCCGTCCGTCGTCACGTTGCCGACGTAATCGTGGACGTGGTGGGCGCCGTTGCTCCGCCCCGGCGCGGTGATGAAGTTGTCCGAGTTGCGGTGACCCTCGGCATTGCGTCCGCACAGCACGCCGAAGGACCCGGTCGACGCCGCCGGACCCGGACGCGGCGCGGTGGCCGGCGTCGGTGCCGCGCTGATCGGGACGTAGTCGCTCGCCACCGGGCCCGCGTGCCCGGCATGCCCCGCGTCCCCCCGGCCCGGTCCCGGTCCGACCAGCACAGACATGACCAGGGCGAAGACCACCACCGGCGCCAGCAGTATCGCCGTAGTCGCGACGCCGATGCCGGCCCGCGCCGGCGCCCTGGGGGTGACGCGCTCACCGCCGGCGGTGTGGAATTCTCTGGGGAGCGTCATCGTGGCCCTCCAGTCCCCGTCGCTACGCATGCGACCCGTCCGTGTCGAACAGGCGGGTCGCCTTGCTAGTCAGGACGGTAACTCCGATGAGCGCGGCGCCGCCGGTCATCAGCAACAGCGTCTGGTGCAGGCCGAGCCCGTCGAGGAGGAGGCCGGTGACGAGGACGCCGATCGGCCCGACGACCGGCACGCTGGCGGTGCTCAGCCCGACGACCCGGGGAAGCAGTCGCGCCGGTGAGCGCTCCTGGCGGATGGTCGCCTGCAGCGGAACGAGGGCACCGGCGGCAGCTCCGAGCGTCAGCAGCATGGCCAGGGTGACCGGAAGGACGGGAACGAGGGTGATCGCCGCGTACGTGCTCGGCCAGACGACGAACACGCCGGCGTACAGCCGTCGCCGGGGGAGCCGGGCACCGACCATCCCGTAGCCGGCGGCTCCGAGCAGTCCTCCGGCGCCGTAGCCCGCGATCATGACTCCCAGGACGACCGGATCGCCGTACGCCTCCCGGGCCAGGACGGGCAGGACGATCGGTGTCAGCGGACCGACCAGCAGCACGGCCATGGTCGGGAAGACGAACAGCGCGCGGAGTGCGGGGTCGGCCCAGATGAACCCGATCGCCTCGCGTAGCCCGGCGCTCTCCGCCGCCACGGCCACGGCGCCGGACGCGGGGAGGGAGACGAGCCGGCCGACGACAAGCGCGGCGGACAGGAACGAGGCGACCGTCACCCAGAGCGCCCCACCGACGCCGAACGCGGCGAGAAGCAGGCCGGCCACCGGAGCCCCGAGCAGGTAGCCGACGTGCTCGGCCGACGTGAACAGGGCGTTGGCGCGCTCGCGGGAGTAGCCGCCGAGGTCGGCCGCCGCTGGCACCAGGCTCTGCCGCGCCGTCGAGCCGGCCGAGTCGGCGAGCGTGCCGAGCACAGCCAGCAGCACGACGTGCCAGATCTCCAGCGCGTCGAGCGCGAGGAGGATCGGCAGCGGCACGACCGCGAGCCCGCTCAGGAGATCCGCGGCCGAACTGGTGCGCACCGGTCCGATCGCGTCGACGACCCGACCGGCGGCCAGACCACCGGCCGCGGCGGCCCCGGCGCCGGCGACGATCGCGATCCCGGCGAGCGCGGCGCTCCCGGTCGTGCTCAGTACCAGCCACGGGATCGCCACCGTCGTGATGACGTTCCCGCTCAGCGACGCGGCGTTCGCGAGGACCAGGAGGGTCAGAGGCGTCAGGAGCCGCGGCGGGGTCGCGAAGTCGGCGCGGTCGGCGAGGTGGATCACGACATCACGGTCCGTCCGGTGACTGGGCGGGGTCCAACACCTGCTCGGCGGGCATTGACATCAACGAGGCGTGAAACGGCTTCCTGCGTCGTACGGTGAGGCGTGCCGACCGAGCTCGATCTCCGCCTCCTCCGGTCCTTCGTGGCCGTCGCGGAGGAGCTGCACTTCACCCGGGCGGCCAACCGGCTGTACGTCGCCCAGCAGGCGCTCAGCCGCGACATCCGCCGGCTCGAATCCCAGCTCGGCACTCCGCTGTTCGTGCGCAGCACCCGTCGCGTGACCCTCACGGCCGAGGGTGAGCGGCTCCTGGCGCACGCCCGATCCCTGCTCGCGCTCAACGACGCCGCCTTCTTGGAGTTGCGCGGGGCGGCCCGTCCGTTGCTCGTGGACGTCATCGGGGAGGCGCTGACCCCGGCGCGGATCGTCGACGCGGCCCGCCGGGCGGCACCTCAGTTCGAGTTCACGATGCGCTACGGCGGCGGGCTGGGCGCGGCCCTTCCCAAGGTGCTCGCCGGTCGCCTCGATGTCGCCTTCGGCAGGACCGAGGGGCTCGGGCGGCCCTTCCCGGCCGAGCTGACGCGCCGCCTGATCCGGTACGAACCGCTGGCGCTCCTGATCCCGGACGGCCATCCCCTCGCTTCCCTGCCCGAGGTGCCCTGCGACCGGCTGCGCGGGCTCGAGATCGACGCGAGCGTCGGCAACGAGGACGCTCCTGAGTGGACAGACCTCGCGGTGTCCCTCGTGGAGGCATTCGGTGGCCGGCCGTCGGCGGCGCACCCGCACGTCGTCGGCACGAGCGAGACAGCGAGGCACCTCCGGTCGCACGGCCTGCCGATCCTCGCCATGGGTGAGGGCCCGGCGGTGCCGGGCGCCGTCGTCAGCCCGCTGGTCGAACCGGTCCCGCTCTACGCGTGGGCGATGGTCTCGCGCGGCGACGCCACGCATCCCGCGCTCCCGGCGCTCCGTGCGGCCGCAACCGAACTCGCCGCCGAGGAAGGGTGGAAGAAGACACCCCGTAGCGCATGGCTGCCGAGCGGCGAGGCGACGTGGTCCGGCCGCCCCTGACCAGCACGGCCCGGAACCCGTGCTCGGTCCGAGACGGGCGCTCGCGCCCGGGACTGCGCCGGGCCCGGGAGTGGCAGCCGCGCTGAGACAGTGTCATTGCCGGTGTCGGTCGGCGGTGCCAGGCTGCCGGCATGGCGGGACAGGATCTGAAGGCGGATCTCGGCCGGTACCTGCAGCGGGGCCGGGAGGCGCTGGTGTGGAAACTGGACGGGCTGTCGGAGTACGACGTCCGCCGGCCGCTGGTGCCGACCGGAACCAACCTGCTCGGGCTGGTCAAGCACGTGGCCAGCGTAGAGGCGGGATATCTCGGGGCCACGTTCGACCGGCCGTTCCCGGAGCCGCTGCCGTGGCTGGACGACGACGCCGAGCCCAACGCCGACATGTGGGCTCCCGCGACGGAGTCCCGCGAGCAGATCCTCGGGCTCTACCGCCGGGTCTGGGCCCACTCGGACGCCACGGTCGCCGCGCTGCCGGTGGACGCGATCGGGCACGTGCCGTGGTGGCCGCCGGAGCACAGCGAGGTCACCCTCGGCCGGATCCTCACCCACATGATCGCGGAGACCGAGCGGCACGCCGGTCACGCCGACATCGTCCGCGAGCTGATCGACGGCTCGGCCGGGCTGCGGCCCGACAACGACAACCTGGCGCCGGGCGACGCCGCCTGGTGGGCGGACTACCGAGGCCGCCTGGAACAGGCCGCCCGCGACGCTGCCCCGTAGCTGCCCTTCGCGCTCCCGCGAGCGACCGATCCACTCTGGGGGCCAACTGAGAAACGGCGCGGCGCGGACAACCACGCGGCGTACCTGGACTCGACTCACTCAGGGCGAGTTCGCCACCGACGCGCGACTCGAGCTGCACCGGAATGGCTGGACCGACTCTTTCGCCAAGCTGGGCCGGCTGGTGCGGCCGGGCTCCTAGACCATTGCGTATATCCAGCGACCCTTTGCCTATTGCACCTCCGGCTCCATTGGCCGGCCCGGGATGCCGCCCCTACGCCGTCTGGGGGAGAAGACACGCCGAGCAGCAGGGCGAGACCTCTGAGCATGCAGTCTCGACTGACATGCTCCGCAGGCGGTGTCGCCGCACGGCTCCGAAGTCGGTCCAGTGGCCGACAGGACAGGAGAACGGTCATGGATCAACAGGATCGCGAGCGGTACTTCATCAGCGCCTTGGTCACGGAGCATTTCGTGTTGCAGTCCGCCCGCGGCAGCCTGACCGGCGAGATGGTTGGTCGGGGCTCGATCTATCTCGGCACGGTCTCCGGCGCGCTGATCGCGTTCGGGTTCGTCGCTCAGACGGAGCTCCCGCTGGCTCCCTTCGTGGCCGCTGTCCTGCCGGCGCTTTTCGTCCTCGGTGAGCTGACGTTCGTCGGGCTGCTGCGTGACTCGTTCCAAAACATCGAGTTTCTCCGGCGGATCCAGAAGATTCGCGGCTACTACCGGGGTCTCCTGCCGGAGGCCAAAGAGTTCTTCGATCCCCCCGAGGAGGACCGGGAGACCGCAGTTGAGTTGGCAACCGTGGGTCTGCGTCCGAGAGCCGGCGCGCTGCTCTTCACCGGAGCCAGCACCATCGCCGCGGTGAACAGCGTCCTCGGCGGCGCTGGTGTCGCCTTGCTCGTCGCACACGTGTCCCGCGCCGGCGAGGCCGTCACGGCCGTCGTGGGCATCGCCGCCGCCGCTGTCCTATTCGTTCTCAACCTGTCCTACGAGCAGTTCCACAGCGACCGGGTCCACCGGTGAACCTGTGGGGAGGCACGCTTACGGCTCGGCGAGTACGAACTCGCCCGCAGCCGGCTCGGGCTCACCGACGAACAACTGGCGACCCTCGCACGCACCTCGATCAGCAGCAGCGGGGCACCCCAAGAACTGATCATCAACGCTGTAACGCAGATCGAACAATGGCTGAGCGACCCACCCCAAGCCCGTTGAGTCGTCCGAGATCGACCACAGCCGCAACACACGCCCGTCACCGGCGAGCGGTCCGGGCCCGCCGCAACTTCCCGATCGGCCAGGCAGGGTGGGAATGCCTCTACCTCGTCACAAGATCGCTAGACCCCACCGGCCGCCGCACAGGTGCGCCATGCGCTGGAAAGCCAGCGCTCAAGGCCTTAGCGATCACCTTCGAAGGCCGTACCGTCCCCAGCGGCCTCAACTAACCCATCGGCAGTTACACCGTTCATTCGGACATCCCCTCGACCGCGGACGGCTATTTACAGGGTCGGCCGCCCGGCGGAGACTTGTCGGCCTATCCGGCGGACGCTGGACCTCACACCGGTGGGGAGCCGTGACCGCCTGCGGACCCCGGGGGTGAATCATCGTGCTCAGGAAGATCAGCGCGACGCGGATCGGACTGGCCGGCGTCGTCGCGGGGCTACTGGCGGTCGTCGGACAGGTCCCGGCCGCGGCCGACGGTGCCACCGTGGTGCGCTTCTCGCTCTCCGCGGCGGCGACGGTCCCCTGCGCCCTCGGGGGGCTCGGCGAGGAGGTGCTGGTCGAGGGGACCGCTCACGTCGTGGTGTTCCAGTCCACCGACGCCAACGGCGGGACCCATTTCGTCCTGCGGGCGAACTACGACAGCCTCGTTGGGACCGGGCTGACCAGCGGCACGACCTACCACGCCGTCGCGACGGAGGGCACCAGCACGTACGACTTCGACCCGTTCGTCGGGCCCCCGTACCTGTTGACCAACACCCGGCAGGTGCGGTTCGTCGGTCAAGGCCCGGACAACGACTTCAGTATCAGGGAGACCGTGCACGTCACCGTCAACGCCCAGGGGGAGGTCAGCGCCGAGCACAGCAGCTTCGAGATCAACTGCAGCTGACCGCCGACAGGCTGAGACCCCGCACCGGGTCGTCGGCACTGGCCTGGAATGCACTGTCTGCCGCGGAGCGGGCCGGCCGCTCATCCCAGTGCGCAGCGCAACCGCGGACTCAGCTGAGGCGCATGGCCGGACGGGTCATCCGTCGGACCTCGCGGCGTGCACTTCGGCGCGGGCGTCCAGACCCCGACGGACGGCGACCAACTCGCCCTCGGCGGCGACGACGTGTGCGCAAGCAGGAGGTACGGCGGCGGCGCGGAAGTGCACCGCCGTCTGCCGCAGATGCCGTGCCGCCACCTCCAGCCGGTCCGCCAGTCGGTCGTAGTCAGCTGCCGCCTGCTGCAGGTCATCGTGCGTCATCAAGCCATCTTGCCAATCAAGAGCATCCGCCCATGGCTCCCTGCTATGAGCGGGAGCACGCCTGCCATGCCAGGTCGCGCAGTCGTAAACCTGCAGCCCACAAGCAAGGCAGGCGACTAGGGATCAAGAGGTTGCAGGTTCGAGTCCTGCCGAGCGCGCGTCTGGTTGAGACAGAACACAGGGCCCTAACCGCCAGGTCAGGGCCCTGTGCTGCCCGGGCCCGCTCTCCAGGCGCGCTCGTGGCGTCCGGTTTGGTCGGCCAGCTCGCCGAACATGCGGGGACAGGTTCCGGGGCTCGATGGGGGTGCCGCGCGTGAAGACGAGGTCGGTTAGTCAGGCCGAGTTCGACACCCGGTGGCGCTAGAGGCTGGCTCCGTGGGCGCGGACCGTCGCGGTGATCCACGCCAGGGCCTCGGCGGTGTCCACCCGGTACGAGTACGTGTTGCCGGAGCAGATGGAGTTGGCGACGAACGAGTTGACCGCGAGGACGATGTTGGTGCCGCCGAGCAGGTTGGGACCGCCGGA
>DATDKW010000127.1:0-8957 GCA_036519715.1 Mycobacteriales bacterium | reverse complement strand
GGCGGGCCCGGATCGCCGGGCCCGCCTTCCGAAAACCGCTTCGGTGCGCTCAGCCCTCGCTGGGCGGAAGGATGCTCACGACCTTGCGACCGCGCCGCTCCCCGTACTTCACGTGACCGGTGGCCAGCGCGAACAGGGTGTCGTCGCCACCGCGGCCGACCAGGTCGCCGGGGTGGAACTTGGTGCCGCGCTGGCGGACCAGGATCTCGCCGGCGTTGACCAGCTGGCCGCCGTATCGCTTGACGCCGAGCCGCTGGGCGGCGGAGTCGCGACCGTTGCGGGAGCTGGATGCGCCCTTCTTGTGTGCCATCTCTACTTCCCGCTCTCGATGCCGGTGACCTTGACCTGGGTCAGCGGCTGACGGTGACCCAGCCGGCGGTGGTAGCCGGTCTTGTTCTTGAAGTGGTGGATCCGGATCTTGGGGCCCTTGGTGTGCGCGACGACCTCGCCGGTCACCGCCACCTTGGCCAGCGCGTCGAGGTCGGTGGTGACGTCCTCACCATCGACGAGGAGCAGCGCCGGGAGGTCGATGCTGGCACCGGGCTCCCCGACGATCTTCTCGACCTCGACGACGTCACCGACGGCGACCTTGTACTGCTTGCCGCCTGTCTTGACGATGGCGTACATCGACGACCGCTCCTCGGGTGTGTTCAAGCGAAAACGGGTCCACCTCACGGTGGGCCAGTAGGACAGGGTACGGACCGGCCGGAGGGCGGGTCAAACCGCCCCCCGGGATCAGTCCGTGGACACCGGCTGGGGTGGGCCCGCCGGCCGGCTGGCGGCACGGCGACGACGTCTCGGGGCGGTGCCGTTGCCGGCGGGGTTGCCGGCGGTGCCGTCCGCCGGGGTGCCGGTCCCGTCGGACCCGGCGCTGGCGACCGGGACGTCGACGGGCACGGTACGGCTGGGGACGACGCCGTTGGAGCCGGCCACGAGCTCGTCCGGGTCGGGCTCGGTCGTCTCCAGCTCGGCGACCTCGGCGGCGGAGGTGGAGGCGCCGGCCGGGGGCGCGCCGGTGGTCTCGCTCCCGAGCACCTCGCCCCCCGTGGCCCCGGCTCCCCCGGCCCCTGGACCCGAACCGATCCCGGTCCCGGCGCCGGTTCCGGCCGCGGGCCCGATCCCGGTCGCGGTCGGTGTTCCGGCCGGCGCGGGTGACCCCGTGCCGGTCGCGACGGCCCCCAGCGGGCCCGTGCCGACCGACTCGGGCCGTACGGTCACGTCCGCCTCGGGCTCCACCGCGACGACCGTGTCGACGGCCTCGACCGCCGTGTCGGTGTCGCGGTGGTCCTCCGAGGCCACGTCCACCTCGCCCGGCGTCGCCGTGGCCGGGTCGACGTCGTCGGAGGTCGCCGGGGCCACGCCGACCTCGCCGAGCGTCACCGGGGAGGCCTCGTCCGGGGGTGCTGCCTCGCCGGGTGCGGCCGAGGGCGGCCGGGCCGCGAGCAGCGCCGGCGTCGGCGGGCCCGCGGGGGTGGGCGGACCGGCCTCGGCCGCCGCGGACCGGCGACCACGCCGGCCCCGGCCACCGCCGCTGCCGTTCGCGCTCCCGTTGCCGCTCGCCGCCACCGGCTCCGGCTGGCTCTTGCGGCGCGAGTCGTCCACCGGGTCGAGGTGCACCAGCACCCCGCGCCCGTTGCAGGTCGGGCAGGTCTCGGAGAACGACTCCAGCAGCCCCTGGCCGACCCGCTTGCGGGTCATCTGCACCAGGCCCAGCGACGTCACCTCGGCCACCTGGTGCTTGGTCCGGTCCCGGCCCAGGCACTCGGTCAGCCGGCGCAGCACCAGGTCGCGGTTCGACTCCAGCACCATGTCGATGAAGTCGATGACGATGATGCCGCCGATGTCCCGCAGCCGGAGCTGGCGGACGATCTCCTCCGCCGCCTCCAGGTTGTTGCGGGTGACGGTCTGCTCCAGGTTGCCGCCCTGGCCGACGAACTTGCCGGTGTTGACGTCGATGACCGTCATGGCCTCGGTCCGGTCGATGACCAGCGACCCGCCCGAGGGCAGGTACACCTTGCGGTCCAGTCCCTTGAGCAGCTGTTCCTCGATGCGCAGGTCGTGGAAGGCGTCGCCGGTGCCGTTCCACCGCTCCAGGCGGGGCAGCAGGTCGGGCGCCACGTGGTCGACGTACTGGCTGATCATCTCCCAGGCGTCCTGGCCCGAGACGATCAGCTTGGTAAAGTCCTCGTTGAAGACGTCGCGGACGACGCGCAGCTCCAGGTCGGGCTCGGAGTAGAGCAGCGTGGGCGCGGACTTGGTCTGCCCGGCCTTCTGCTGGATCGTCTCCCACTGCGCCTGCAGCCGCTGGACGTCGCGGGTGAGCTCCTCCTCGGAGGCCCCCTCGGCCGCGGTACGGATGATCACGCCGGCGTCGTCCGGGACGATCCGGCGCAGGATGTCCTTGAGCCGGGACCGCTCGGTGTCCGGCAGCTTGCGGCTGATGCCGGTCATCGAGCCGTTCGGGACGTACACCAGGTAGCGGCCGGGCAGGCTGACCTGGCTGGTCAGCCGGGCACCCTTGTGGCCGATCGGGTCCTTGGTGACCTGGACGACGATGTTGTCGCCGGACTTCAGCGCGTGCTCGATGGAGCGGGCGCGGCCCTCGAGGCCGGCGACGTCCCAGTTGACCTCGCCGGCGTACAGGACCGCGTTGCGACCCTTGCCGATGTCGACGAACGCCGCCTCCATGCTCGGCAGCACGTTCTGCACGCGGCCGAGGTAGACGTTGCCCGCGTACGACGTGGAGCTCGCCTTGGTCACGTAGTGCTCGACCAGGATGTCGTCCTCGAGCACCGCGATCTGGGTCCGGTCGCCGCGCTGCCGGACCACCATGACCCGGTCGACGGCCTCGCGCCGGGCCAGGAACTCCGACTCGGTCAGGATCGGCGGGCGGCGGCGGCCGGTGTCACGGCCCTCGCGGCGCCGCTGGCGCTTGGCCTCCAGCCGGGTCGAGCCGCGCACGCCGCGGACCTCGTCGTCGCTGCTGGGCTTCTCGGCCCGCTCGCGCTGCTTGGTCTCGCGGACGTGCACCACCGTGTCCGGCGGGTCGTCGTCGGTGGTCCCGTCGGCGTCGCCGTTGCCACCACCACGACGGCGGCGGCGCCGGCGGCGGCGGGACGACGGACGGTCGTCGTCGCTCTCGGACTCGGACTCCTCGGCCTCGGCCTCGTCGCCCTCCTCGGCCTCGTCGGTCTCGGCCGTCTCGTCACCGTTGGTACGGCCCCGGCCCCGGCCGCGGCGGCCACGGCGCCGGCGGCGGCGGTCGCCCGCGCCCTCGGTGTCGTCGCCCTCGTCGGCGGTCTCGTCGGCGGTCTCGTCGGCGGTCTCGTCGGTCTCCTCGAGCGGGGCCTCCACGGCCTCCGGCTCGGGGGTCTCGGGCGCGGCCTTGACCGGGCGGCGGCGACGCCGGGTCGTGGGGGCGGCGGCCTCCTCGGTCGGCTCGGTCTCGGCCGCCTCGGCCGCGTCAGGCGCGGCGGGCTCGACCGGCTCGACTGGGCGGGCGGCCCGGCTGCGGCGGCGCGGCGGCGGGGTCTCGGCCTCGGTCGGCGCGACGAACATGACCGCCGCCGGCGCGGCCGGCGGGGTGGTCTCGGGCGAGGTGGCGCGACGACGGGTACGCCGGGCCGGCGCGTCCGCGAACGGGACGGCGGCCGTGGGGACGATCGGCTCGTCGGTGACCGGCGGCTCGACGGTCTCCTCGCCGGTAGCGAGGGTCTCCTCGTCCTCCTCGGCGGTCGGCGCCCCCACGCTGCTGGCGGTCGCGGCGGGGTCGGTGACGGACTCGACCGGCTCGGCGATGGCGGGGGCCGGGGCCGGGGGGTCGGTCGGGGCGGGGGCCATGGTCTTGGTGGCGCGGCGGCGGCGCCGGGCCAGCGCGGCCGACTCGACCAGCTCCGCGGCGGGCTCCACGGCAGCGGCCGAGGCGGCCACGTCCGGCGGCACGTCGGCCGCAGCGGCGAGGTCGGTCCCAGTGCCCGATGCGGGGATCGGGTCGGTGGCGGGGGCGGACGGGGGCGCGCCGGCCGGTGAGCCGGCGACCCGGCGGGACCGGGTCCGCTTCGCCGGGGCGACGGGCGCCGCCGCGGGAACCGAGGCCGCGCCGGCGTCCGGGGCCGGCACCGCGGCCGGATCCGACGCGGCCGTGACCTGGGCTTCTCCTGCCTCGGTGACGGTCGCGGCGGCGACCGCGGCCGCGGTGTCGCCGGCCGCGACCGGCGTACCGGCCGGAGCCCCGGCCACCCGCCGGGACCGCGTCCGCTTCGCCGGAACCGCCTTCACAGGAGCGGGCACCTCAGGCGTCACCTCCGGCGTCACCTCGGGTGCTGAAGTCTCGACCTCGACCTTAGGCGCCACCTTGCGGGGTGCCCGCTTCCGCGGCGCCTTGACCGGCGCGGCCGGCTCAGCCGCCCCCGGCAGGGCGGCCGCGTCGTCAGTCGCCGGCGGCGCAGCCGACCCGGCGGCCGGCGCGGCCTCGGGCGTCGTCGCCGCGGACGTCGCGACCCGACGCCGCCGGGTCCGGGCCGGCGGCGCCGACCCGGGCGTGCTGTTCTGATCGGTGGCGCCGCGGGACTCCCCGTCGGCGCCGGTCGGCTCGTTGTCGAGCATCCGGTTGTCTCCGTTTCGGCTCCCGGGCGCGCACGATCAAGCACGCGACCGCACGGGAGCGGTCTGCGGTGGGCACCCGCGAGAGAGCTGCGAGCACGTCACCAAGTCTTCGTGGTCCTGCGCTCCGACCGGTCGATCAGCCCGCAGGGGTGGAGCCGACGGACGGCGCCGCCTGCTCCTCCGGGGGCGGCCCGTCCGCGGCCTGTGGGGCCGGGAGAACCGCCGCACGATCCGGCGCGAGCGGGTCGGCGAACCGGCCGCGGTCGTCCAGCCGACCCTGCGCCAGTCTGGTCGCCCGAGGTGGGGCCACTGGCACGAGGCCGGCGACGGCACGCAGCGCGGCGAGCACGTCGTCGGGTCGAACTGCAGGTGTGGCCTGCCGTACGACCAGCTCAAGTATCGCACAGCCGTCATCGGAGGGGACGGGGGACGCGCTCGCGGTCACCACGGGACCCCGGGCGTCGAGGTGCCGGCGGCCGTCCTTGGTCAGCCGCTCGACCTCGATCCGCTCCTCGGCCAGGAACGCGGCGACGGCCGCGGCGGCGTCCGCGGGCGCGATCCCGGGCAGCTCGACCCGCCAGGAGCTGGCGTCGATCCGCTCCGGCAGGCCGCCGGTGCCCGGCCGGACCTCGACGCACTCCAGGATGTCGAGGCCGTCCGGCAGCGAGGCATCCAGCGCCTGCTGCAGCCGCTCGACGTCGACGGCGGCCGACAGCGCCAGCTCCAGGTATTCGGCCTCGCTGGCGACGCCGGTCGGGGCCGCGCCCACGTACGAGACCTTGGGGTGCGGGCTGAACCCGGCCGAGAACGCGATCGGCACCGAGGCCCGCCGCAGCGCCCGTTCGAAGGACCGGGCGAAGTCGCGGTGCGAGGTGAACCGGAGCCGGCCCCGCTTCGCGTAGCGCACCCGCACCCGCTGCACCACGGGCGGCGGCGGAGGTCCCTCGGGTTGGCGGGCCACTCAGCCCCTCCGCCGCGGCCCGGCCAGCTCCGCCGGCCGCACCTCAACCGGGAACGGCACGTCCACCACCACCGACTCCCCCGCCCGCACGGTCCGGACCTCCCGGTATACCGACCCGTCCAGCGTGTACATCACCACCGCCGGAGCATGCGACCCGTCGAGCTCCACCCGCCAGTAGGCCGGGATGCCGGCTGCCGCGTAGAGAGCGGGCTTGAGGACTCTGTCCCGGCTCGTCCGCGGCGACTCGACCTCGACCAGCAGGACCACCCGCGGCGGCAGCACGTAGGGCCCCGGGTCCTCCCAGACGCCTGGTGCGGTCACCACGATGTCCGGCACGGGCGCCTGGATGCCCAGCTTGGGAGACGTCGCGCTGATGTCGACCGCGGTCGCGGTGAACACCTCGACGCCTTCGGGTGCGGCAGCCTGCAGGACGTCCCGAAGGCGGTCCGCGCCGGCCTGGTGATGCTTCGGTGGGGTGGGGGACACGAGGAGGCTTCCGTCGAGGATCTCGTAGCGGTGGCCGTCCGGCAGCGACAGGAGGTCGTCGATCGTCCAGACCTGTCGGTCCGGAAGGGACAGCTGCGCACTCACGTCCGGCACCTCCTCTCGCGCTCCCGGGGTCAGCCTAGGGCGTGGCCAGTTCGGCGGAGGCGCGGGCGGTGATGAGGCTGAGCACGCGGCCGGCCACGGCGAGGTCGTCGGCGGGCAGGTCGCCGTAGAGCCGGTCGGTGATCGCGGCCAGGCCGGCGGTGATCTCGGCGTGCCGGTCCCGGCCGGCGGCCGTGAGCGTGCCGTCCGGGGCCAGCAGGCCGTCGGCGGCCAGCGCCGACAGCGCGGCCGTGGCCTCGGTGAGCGGGATGCGCAGCCGGGTGGCGAGCTCGGCCGCCGGCAGCGGGCCCGAGGTGGCGGTCAGGTTGAGCGCCACCCACTGCTCGAACGGGGTGCCGACCCGGTCCAGCAGGCGGTCCAGCACGGCGCGGGTGGCTCGCTCGGCCTGGCCGATGACCTGGCCGTTCAAGGGGACGGTCATGGTTCCTCCACGGAGAGGGGTACGTCCAGCAACAGGGTCAGCTCCCGCACGAACGCGGCCGTGCGCGGTCCGTCGATGCCGCCCAGCGGCGCGAGCAGCTGGTCCACCAGCTGCCGTACGACCAGGACGGCGCGGCCGGTCACGTCGGCGCCGGCGGCGGTCAGCGACAGCTGCACGGCCCGGCTGTCGGCCGGGTCGCCGGCCCGCTCGATCAGGCCGGCCGCGGCCAGGGCGCGGGCCAGCTTGGAGACGTACAGCGGCTCCAGGCCGGTGTGCTCGGCCAGCGCCCGCTGGCTCGGCCGCGTCCCGCGGGACCGCAGCTCCAGCAGCGAGGCGAGCACCGAGTACTGCGCGTGGGTCAGGCCGAGCGGCGCCAGGGCCCGGTCGACGGCGACCCGCCAGCGCGTGGCCAACCGCCAGACCAGGAATCCCGGAGTCGGCCCGCCCATGCCGGAAGAGTACATGGCTACTGTAGCCATAGCTACTATCGGGACAGCCTCGACCGCAGCGCCGCGGCCAGCTCCTCCCGCTCGGCCGGCGCGAGGTCCGGCACGCCCAGCCGGGCCAGGTCGAACAGCCCCAGCTGCTGGTCCGGGTACGGGACGCCCGGCGGCAGCGGGACCACGTGCCAGTGCACGTGCGCGTTGCCCTGCTGGCTGCCCAGGCTGAGCACGTACAGCCGCTCGGTCGGCACGACCGCGGCGACGGCCGTGCCGACCTCGTGCACCCGCCGCTGCAGGTCGAGGTAGTCGGCCACGGAGAAGTCCCCCACGACCGCCTCGGCGTGCCGGACCGGGGCGACCAGCGTGTGCCCGGGCACCACCCCGGGCCGGGCCAGGAACGTCACCGCGACCCGGTCCCGATGCAGGATCGGCTCCGGCTGGGACGGCCGGCCCCGGACCAGGTCGCAGACGAAGCAGGGTCCGGTCCGCACCCGGCGGCCGTACGCCACCTCGTCGTACGGCCGCCGCGGCCCCGGCCAGGTCACACCAGGGCGGACCGTACGGTCGGCAGCGGCAGCAGGGTCTTGCCGGTCGGGCCGATCTGGATCTCGGTGCCCATCCCGGGGCAGACCCCGCAGTCGTAGCAGGGCGTCCACCGGCAGTCGTCCTGCTCGTCCTCGGACAGCGCGTCCTGCCAGTCGGTCCAGAGCCAGTCCTTGTCCAGCCCGGAGTCGAGGTGGTCCCAGGGCAGGACCTCGGTCTCGCCCCGCTCCCGCTCGGTGTACCAGGCCACGTCGATGCCGGCCGCGGCCGCAGCGGACATCCACCGCTCGTACGAGAAGTGCTCGCTCCAGCCGTCGAACCGGCCGCCGTCCTCCCAGACCCGGCGGATCACGGCCGACACCCGCCGGTCGCCGCGGGACAGCAGCCCCTCCACCATCGACGGCTGGCCGTCGTGGTAGCGGAAGCCGATCGCCCGGCCCAGCGACCGGTCGGAGTTGATCGCGTCGCGGAGCAGCCGCAGCCGCCGGTCGACCACGTCCGGCGCGGTCTGCCCGGCCCACTGGAACGGCGTGTGCGGCTTGGGCACGAACGCCCCGATCGACACGGTGCAGCGCACGTCCTTGGTCCCGGCCGCGGCCCGCCCGGCCCGGATCACGTCGTGGGCCATGGACGCGATCTCCAGGACGTCCTCGTCGGTCTCGGTCGGCAGCCCGCACATGAAGTAGAGCTTCACCTGGCGCCAGCCGTTGGCGTACGCGGTGGTGACGGTGCGGACCAGGTCCTCCCGGGACACCATCTTGTTGATCACCCGGCGCAGCCGCTCCGAGCCGCCTTCGGGCGCGAAGGTCAGCCCCGACCGCCGCCCGTTGCGGGACAGCTCCTTGGCCAGGTCGACGTTGAACGCGTCGACCCGGGTCGACGGCAGGGACAGCGACGTGTTGGTGCCCTCGTAGCGGTCGGCCAGGCCCTTGGTCACGGCCGCGATCTCGGAGTGGTCGGCCGAGGACAGCGACAGCAGCCCGACTTCCTGGAAGCCGGTCGCCTCCAGCCCGGCCGTGACCATCTCGCCGATGCCGGTGATCGAGCGCTCCCGGACCGGCCGGGTGATCATCCCGGCCTGGCAGAACCGGCAGCCGCGGGTGCAGCCGCGGAAGATCTCCACCGACATCCGCTCGTGCACGGACTCGGCCAGCGGGACCAGCGGCTGCTTCGGGTACGGCCACTCGTCCAGGTCCATCACGGTCCGCTTGTAGACCCGGTGCGGCACGTCGGCCCGGTTGGGTACGACCCGCTGGATCCGCCCGTCCGGCAGGTAGTCGACGTCGTAGAAGCGCGGCACGTAGACGCCGCCGGCCCGGGCCAGCCGGAGCAGGATCTCGTCCCGGCCGCCGGGCGAGCCCTCCGCCTTCCAGGC
>DATDKW010000126.1:0-7039 GCA_036519715.1 Mycobacteriales bacterium | reverse complement strand
CCCTCCTCGCCGGCACGGCCGCGACGATCAAGGGACGTCCGGCCGGGCCGGGTCGGCGTTGATCGGGTCGTTGGGGTCCGGGCTCTGCAGGCCGACCGAGAACTGCTGCATCATGTCGTGGTCCTCGTGCGGCAGGTTGTGACAGTGCATCATGTACTTCCCGCGCTGGTGCTCGAAGCGCATGAGCACCTTGACGGTCTCGTTCTCGCCGATGTAGACGACGTCCTTCGGCCCCTTCTCGTACTCGTACGGGGCGATGGGGTTGTTGCTGCCCAGCCTGCGGTTGAGGATCTGGAAGTCCACCAGGTGGATGTGCACCGGGTGGAACCAGCCGCCGCTGCGGTTCTCGATCTCCCAGATCTCGACGTCGTTGAGGGCCGGGTTGGCGATGGTCAGGTTGAAGCCGCTGTCGATGACGTCGTGCCAGGTCTTGCCGCTGATCGTCCACTCGCCGGCCGCGTTCCGCTCCACCGCCATCTGCCGGGTCCGCACCGCCTGGGCCGCGGTCAGCGACATCACCGGCGAGGAGGCCAGCGTGGTCGGGATCGTGTTGTTGGTGGTGTCGAACGGACCGTCCACCACGTCGAAGGCCATGATCTTGCCGGTGAAGTCGTAGTCGATGTTGTTGGTGTTGCTGAGGTTCGTCAGCTCCACCCGCTTGCCCACCGGGTAGCGGGAGAAGTCGATGAGGATCTCGTACCGCTCGGCCCCGCCGTGCCGGTAGCTGGTCACCGTCTTGGCCACCGGCATCAGGCCGCCGTCCGTGGCCACCACCGTCATCGGGTCGCCGGCGCCCAGCCGCGGCCGGTAGGACCGGGAGATCGAGGCGTTGAGGATCCGGAACCGGTAGACCCGCCGCTTCACCTGCATCACCGGCCACGGCTTCCCGTTGACCAGGATGATGTCGCCCCACAGCCCGGACTCGGTGTGGTCGTCGTAGGACAGCGTGCCGTCGGCGGCGAACTGCGCGTCGGTGATGGTGATCGGCACGTCGAACTCGCCCTGCGGCAGCAACGCCCGCTCCACCGGGTCGTGCATGTGATACTGCGCGGCCAGGCCGCCGTACGCGTTCTGGGCGGTGAAGTGCACGCCGTGGTCGTGGTACCAGAGCGTCCGGGCGGCCTGGAAGTTCGGGTACTGGTAGTCCTTGACGTAGCCGGGCGGCGTGACGTCGCTGGCGTACCCGTCGTACTGCGGCAGCGACGCCGAGCCGTGCAGGTGGGTCGAGGTGTTGAAGGCGTGCCCGAAGGACGGGTGCGTGGCCGGCAGCTGGTTGCGGACCTTCAGCACCGCCTTGGTGCCCTGGTCCAGGCTGATCGTCGGCCCCGGCACCGAGCCGTTGTAGGCCCAGACCGGCGTGGTCAGGCCGGGCACGATCTGCGCCGTGCTCTGCATCTCGGTGACCGTGTAGAAGTTCGTCCGGATCCCGTCGCCGTCCACAGTGGACGAGGTCGGCTGCAGCACCGGCGGCCGCTGGAACGTGGTCTGGTAGGGCTTCGGGAAGTTGGCGGTCCCGAGCAGGCTGGCCTGCTTGCCGGAGGCGCCGCGGCCGAGCGGGATGCTCAGCGCGCCGACACCGACGGCCCCGGCAGCTCCGATCTTGAGCAGGCGCCGCCGGCTGAACCGGGTCGAGTCGAACATGGAGAGTGTTCCTCCGCGTGGGGGTTGGAGGCCGGCTGGGCGCGGATCCCGGCTGGCGGCCGGGTTCCGTACGGCCGGGCCCGTGGGAGCCCGACCGGTTGCGTAACGCAGTGGTATGACTTCGAAGAGTGCCTAGAGCGCAGAGATTTGTTGGGATCCCCGCGACAGCCCCAAGAGTCCGCAAAGTCGGCGGCGGCGGTAAGCCGCGAGCTGGGGGTCGGCGGTCCCCAATCCTGGGGGGCCCCTGGAGTAGTACCTTCTGATCCGTTCGGCACGGTAGGTGCGTAGTCCTGACCAATAACGCGTTCGGGGCGCGACAGATCCGCATCAGGATGTAAGGCTGTGAACGGTGGCAAGAAGGGCCGTCCGGGTATTTGTCGGGGGGAGAGCGTGGAGCGGGTCACAAAGGTCGTCATCGTCGACGACCATCAGACGCTGGTCGACCTGCTGCGACTGGCGCTGAGCGCGGAGTCCGACATCGACGTGGTCGGCACCGCCGGCACCGCGGCGGACGGATTGCGGCTGGTCGACTCGACCCGGCCCGACCTGGTGCTGATGGACTTCGGGCTGCCCGACTCCGACGGGGTCACGACGGCGGCCGAGGTCCTGGTCCGGCAGCCGGCGACGCGGGTGGTCATGCTGACCGCGACCCACGACGGCTCGCTGATCAGCCGGGCCGCCGCCGCCGGGGTGTGCGGCTTCGTGGCCAAGACCGGCGCCTTCGGTGAGGTGCTGTCGGCCATCCGGACGGCCCGGACCGGCTCGATGGTGATCGACCCGACGGTGCTGGCCCGGCTGGTCCCGTCCCCGCGCAAGGCGGCCGAGGCCGAGCACGAGCGGATGGTCGCTCCGCTGCTGACCCCGCGGGAGCAGGAGGTGCTGGGCCTGCTCGGTGCGGGCATGGACGCCCGCGCCATCGCCCGGACGCTGTCGATCAGCCTGCACACCTGCCGGGGCTACGTGAAGAGCGTGCTGGCCAAGCTCGACTGTCACTCGCAGCTGGAGGCCGTCGTCGCCGCCGGCCGGCTCGGGCTGCTCCCGCCGCCGCCGGTGGAGCGGCGTTGAACCTCTGGACCGGGCGGGACCGCCGGCTGTCGGTGGTCGCCCGCGCCCTCGTGCAGCACGCGGTGGTCAGCGTGCTGGCGCTGGTGGTCGTCGGCGCGACCGCCGCCATCACCTGCGTACGGGTGGTGCAGAGCCAGGCCCTGCGGCAGGCCGAGGGCGGCGGTGAGGTCGTCGCCACCCGGGTGGTGGCGCCGCTGGTCACCCAGGCCGTCTACGACGGCGACCCGGAAGCGGTCCGCGCCCTGGACGACCGGGTCCGCATCCGCAAGGCCGGCAGCACCATCCAGCGGGTCAAGGTCTGGACGGCCGACGGGCTCATCCTCTACTGCGACGACACCCGGCTGATCGGCCTGCGCTACCCGCTGGCCCCCGAGGACAAGGCCGTGCTGGAGTCCGGCGGCGTCGACTCCGACGTCTCCGACCTGTCCAAGTCCGAGAACGTGCTGGACCGCGGCTTCGGCCGCAGCCTCGAGGTCTACGTCGGGACCCGGGACACCGAGGGCCGGCCGATCCTGGTCGAGACCTACTTCACCGCCGACCGGCTCCGGGCCGACGAGGCCGCGCTGATCCGCCGGATCATCCCGGTGGTGCTGGCCGCCCTGCTGGTGCTGGGGCTGCTGCTGGTCCCGCTGGCCTACTCGCTGGCCCGCCGGGTCGCCCGCTACGAGAGGGAGCGGCAGGCCATGATCCGGCTGGCGGTGGAGGCGTCCTCGGCCGAGCGCCGCCGGGTCGCGGGCGAGCTGCACGACGGGGTGATCCAGGACCTGGCCGGCGTCGGCTACGCGCTGACCGCGCTGGATGCGCAGATCGCCGGTCTGGGCGGGGCCGCGGCCGGCGGCGCGTCCGAGCCGCCGATCGGCGCGCTGCGGGCCACCCTGCGCACGGCCCAGCGGCTGGTGCACGACGACGTGCTGGCCCTGCGCGAGCTCACCGGCATGCAGTACGCGGCCGACAGCGGCGCCGCCGACCCCGCGGCCGCGCTGAAGGTCATCGCCGAGGGCGTACGGGAGGAGGGCACGCCGGTGGAGATCATCGCCGGTGAGCTGCCCCCGCTGCCGGCCGCCCACCGGGCCGCGCTCATCCGGGTCGGCCGGGAGGCGCTGCGCAACGCGGCCAAGCACGCGCCCGGCTCCAACGTGGTGCTGAAGCTGGCCATGGAGGGCGACAACGCGGTGGTCACGGTGTCCGACGACGGGCCCGGCTTCGACCCCTCGGTCGCGCGCGGCCCGGTCGACGGGCACATCGGCCTGGCCCTGCTCACCGACGCGGCCGAGGGGGTCGGCGGCCGCCTGGACCTGAGGTCCCGGCCCGGGCGGGGCACCACCGTCCGCCTGTCCGTGCCGGTCCCCCGCCCGCCGGCGGCGACCGCCGGGAGCTGACGGCCGCGGTCACCGCGGCAGCGTCACCGGGCGGTGCCGCCGCGCTCACCGCGGCAGCGTCACCAGGCGGTGCAGCGCGTACGAGGCCAGCGGGGCGTAGCCGAGCAGCACGGGCGCCGGTCCCCACAGCACCAGCCAGGTCAGGCTGCCGTCGCCGGCCGGCTGCACGCCGTGCTCCAGCCGCAGCCGCAGCGGCCCCCGCCGGACCTCCCACCGCCAGGTCCGGGCGGCGGCGTCGACGGCGGTCACGGTGAACCCGGCGCTGATGCCGAGCGGTGCGTACACCCGGCCGGTCAGCCCGGCGGCGAGCACCGCGCCGGCCGGCTCGACCCGGCTGAGCTGCGGGGACCAGGTCGGCCAGCGGTCGGGGCGGGCGTACCGGTCCCAGGCCTCCGCCGCGGGCACCGGTCCGGTCGCCGCCAGGGTCATCCGCATCCCGCTCCCCTGCCCGATCCCCGGCCACCCAACCCCGCCGCGGCCCGGACCGTGACCGGCCTGCTCGACTCCGAGCTGGTCGGCGCCCGCGGGTGGCGCCGGTGGCGGCCGACGTGCTGCTGTTCGGTGCCGACCCGCCCGGCCGGCGGGACGCGGCGCCCGCGTTCGACCGGGCCATCGCCTTCGCCCGGACCCACCACCTGCCCGTGTACGTGCCGCCGGGCAGGTACCAGGTGAACCGGCACATTGTCGTCGACGATGTCACGATCACCGGCGCCGGTAGCTGGTACACGATCGTCCGGGGCCGCGAGGTCGCACTGTCCACACCGGACCCGGACGGCTCCGTGCGCACCGGCGGCGGCTTCTCCGGCCGGCCGGCCGGCCGCCACACTTCGAGCCACCTCGAAATGTGGCGGCGGTAACGTCCCACGCGTGTTCTCAGTGCTGTTCGAGGTGCATCCGCGGGCCGACCAGTGGGACGCCTACCTGGGGTACGCGAGGATGCTGCGGCCCGAGCTGGAGCGGATCGACGGGTTCGTGGACAACATCCGCTACGGGTCACTGACCCGGGACGGGTGGATCCTGTCGCTGTCCGGCTGGCGGGACGAGAAGGCGCTGGTGCGGTGGCGGACCCAGGCCCGGCACCACGAGGTCCAACAGCAGGGCCGCGACGCGGTGATGCTCGACTACCACCTGCGGGTCGGCCAGATCACCCGGGACAGCCGCCTCCCGCCCGGACACGAGCTGCGCGAACAGCGCCTGGACGAGACCGAGACCGGTGAAGGCACGACGGTCACGCTGGTCGACGGCCATGTGGACGGTCCGGACCCGGCGGCCCGGCTGGGTCTGGACGAGAGCGCCGCGGGCCTGGTCCGCTGGGACGTCTTCGACGCCGTGCTCTCCCCCGGCGACGAGATCCTCATGCTGTGCTGGCGGGACGAGGCCGCGGCGGAGTCGTACGAGGCCGGCACGGCGGTCCCGGCCGGCGCGCGGCGGCGCCGGATCCGGATCGTCCGCGACTACGGCATGTACGACCGCCGTGAGGCCCCGCAGTACTACCCCGAGGTCACACGGTGAGCGGGGGCGGCGACGCCGACCTGGCCGCGGTGGGGGCGCTGGTCGGCGATCCCGGCCGGTGCCGGATCCTGCTGGCCCTGGACGACGGCCGGGCCCTGCCGGCGAGCCGGCTCGCGGCCGAGGCCGGGGTCAGCGCCGCCACCGCCAGCAGCCACCTGGGCAAGCTGACCGCGGCCGGCCTGCTCGCGGTCGAGCCCCGCGGCCGGCACCGCTACTACCGGCTGGCCGGACCGGAGGTGGCCGAGCTGCTCGAGGCGCTGCAGCGGCTGGCCCCGGTCGCACCCGTGCGCTCGCTGCGCCAGGGCACCCGGGCCGCGGCCCTGCGGGAGGCCCGGACCTGCTACGACCACGTCGCCGGCCGGCTCGGGGTCGCGCTGATGGCCGCGCTGATCGACCGGGGCCACCTGACCGGCGGCGACGGCAGCTATGACCCGGCGCTGACCGACGGCCGGGCCGGCTACGGGCACGAGGTCGACTACCGGCTCAGCCCCGGCGGGGGCGACTTCCTGGCCGGGTTCGGCGTCCGGGTCCCACCGCAGCGGCGGCTGGTGCGCTACTGCGTGGACTGGAGCGAGCAGCGTCATCACCTGGCCGGCGGGCTCGGCCGGGGCCTGCTGGACCGGCTGCACGAGCTGGACTGGATCCGGCGCACCGACGCGACCCGGGCGCTGCGGGTCACCGACCGCGGCCGGGCCGGCCTGCGTACTACCTTCGGTGTCGACCTGAGCTGAGGGAGGCCCACGGTGACCGAAGAGCGCCCGCCGTTCCCGCCGTTCGACGCCGAGACCGCCGCACAGAAGGTGCAGGCGGCCGAGGACGCGTGGAACAGCCGCGACCCGCACCGCGTCAGCCTCGCCTACACCGAGGACTCGGTCTGGCGGAACCGCGACCGGTTCCTCACCGGCCGGGCCGAGATCGTGGCGTTCCTGACCGAGAAATGGGAGCGCGAGCTGGACTACGCGCTGCGCAAGTCGCTGTGGTCGTTCACCGCCGACCGGATCGCGGTCCGCTTCCAGTACGAGTCGCACGACGCCGCCGGCCACTGGTATCGCAGCTACGGCAACGAGCTGTGGGAGTTCGCCCCCAACGGGCTGATGCGGCGGCGCGAGGCCAGCATCAACGACGTCGCCATCAGCGAGTCGGACCGGCGGATCTTCGGGCCCCGCCCGGAGGACGAGCGGGGGCGGGAGATCCCGCTCCGGTAGCGACCTCACGTTCCGGCCGGGCCCGGCGTCTACCTCGTGACGTACCACGAGGAGGAGGAGCAGACGATGTCCACCCGGCACCCGATCCTGAGCCGGCCGGCCCGCGCGGAGCCGGCGTGACCGCCGATCCGCACCGGCCCCCGTCGGCCCGGCGGCCGCCGCAGCCGACGGCGAAGGCGCCGTTCGAGCGGATCGTGGCCGAGCACGGCGCGACCGTCCTGCGGGTCTGCCGCGCCG
>DATDKW010000125.1:0-3748 GCA_036519715.1 Mycobacteriales bacterium | reverse complement strand
CCGCGTACGGGCCACCACCCGAGCCCGGCGCCGCGTACGGGTCACCACCCGGAGCGGGCGGCGCGTACCGGGTCGGGTCTGGGGTGTAGCGGGTCGGCCGGGGGGTGGCGTAGGCGGGCGGGTCCGGGTCGGCGCGCGGTGCCGGCGGGGCCGGGGGCTCCGGGCGCGGCTCGGCGCGCGGGGCCGGGACGTCGTCCATCAACTGCGGCAGCGGTGTCCCCCAGAGCACGTGCCGGCGGAGCACGTCGTACTGCTCGTCGCTGATCTCGCCCCGCTGGTACATCTGCTTGAGCAGGGCGAGGTCGTCCTGAGACGTCATCCCACCCTCCTCCCGGCCCGAGGGCCCGAGAGTAAGGGGTGCGGGACTAGTCGTGCTGTCCCCGGCGGCGGAGGAGGCTCGTCACCAGGCCGATCACGCCGACCGTGATGAGCAGCGTCGGCAGCGGCCAGCTCCCGATCGGGTCGTCCATGCTGTCGGCCAGGCCCCAGATCAACGCCCCGCCCACGAAGAACAGCCCCAGCACCAACGACAGCACGTCCAGCTCATGCTTCCGCACGGTCCACCCTCACTTGTCCGATGTTGACGTCCAGGTCCAGCACCAGGTCGATCCGACCGTCGCCGCCGGGGCCGTAGTCGACGAGGTCGCGGGACACCGAGGTCCCGTTCTCCGACTCGCCGAACAGCAGCACCTCGCCGATGCCGGACCGGCCCTCGATGCTCACGTCCGCGGTCCGCGGCACCACGACCTCGATGTTGCCGACCCCGAGCGACATCGACGTCCGTACCAGCTGCTCGGACAGGTCGACGTCGGTCAGGTCGAGCCGGAGGCTGCCGACGCCGAGCCGGTAGGTCTGCTCGACGTCCGAGGCCTCCCTCGGGCTGTAGGCCCGGTCGCCGGCCCCGCCGTCGAGGTCCACGCCGGACGTGCTGACGACGACGAGCAGGGCCAGGGTCGGCAGGCCCAGCCAGGCCAGCCAGCGGGCCCGGCCTACGAACGTGCCGACGAGCAGGCCCAGGCCGATGATCCCGGTCGCGATCGCGAGGTAGGTCTTGGCGTCCGGGCCGCCGGCGCCGCCGTCGTCGATCGCGGCGAGGATCCCGATCGTGACCAGCAGCAGGCAGAGCGTCAGCACGCCGAGGATCGAGTGCTCCCGCCTGGGCTTCGGGGGCCGGTCCGGGCGGGCCGGGGCCGGTGCGGTGATCGTCGCGGTGGCGCCGTAGGCCGGCGGCGGCACGTCGAAGGCCTGGTACGGGACCGGCGGCGGTTCCGGGGCGATCGGCTGCGGCGGGTCGCCCCCGCGGCGTTCCCGCAGGTTGCGGAGCAGGAAGTAGGCGCCGCCGACGACGAGCAGGCACAGGGCCAGGTCGCGGGCGTCCCCGACGGCGACGACGCCGGCCAGCACCAGGCCGGCGGCGACCATGGCGGCGGCGGCCGCGGTGTCGCGGGTTCGGCCGGAGCCGCCGGTGCCGCGCCCGATCAGCGACTCCACGGGGGAGACCGGCTGGTCGTCGGCGGGCAGGAACAGCCAGGCGGCGGCGTACAGCAGGATGCCGCTGCCGCCGAAGAGGGTCAGCACGCCGAAGAGGACCCGGAACAGCACCGGGTCGACGCCGGTGTACTCGGCCAGGCCGCCGGCGACACCGCCGACGACCTTGCGCTGCGTGCTCCGCGCCAGCCGCCGCGGAGGTCCGTACGTCCCACCCGCGGGGCCCGGCCCGAAACCCCCGCCGCCCGGCGGAACGCTCCCACCGCCCGGCGGGACGTTCCCACCGCCCGGCGGGACGCCCCCACCGCCCGGCGGGACGCCCCCACCGCCCGGCGGGACGTTCCCAACCGGCGGGAAGCCGGCCCCACCCGAGGGCGGCACACCCGTCCCGCCCGACGGAATGCCGGCGCCACCCGAGGGCGGCACACCCGTCCCGCCCGGCGGAATGCCGGGGCCGCCGGAGGGCGGCGGGACGCCGGGGCCGTCCGAGGGAGGTACGCCGGGCCCTCCGGACGGAGGCGGGAATCCGCCGCTCGAGGGGAATCCGGTCCCGCCGGGCGACGCCCCGATCCCGGCCGAGGGGAACTCCGCCCCAGCGGGCGGAAACGCCGTCGACGGTCCGGTACCGACATCCTCAGGTGGCGGCGGGAACTCGCCACTGCCGGACGCCAAGCCGGCACCCGGCCCGGAGTCGCCGCTGCCCGGCGCGGGCGGGAAGCCGGTGGACCCGTCCACGGCGTCCCCGCGCACGTCGGTCGGTGCGTCCGCGACCTCAGTCGGTGCGTCCGCGACCTCAGTGGGGCCGTCGACCACCTCGGGCGGGGCGTCAGCTGCCCCGGCCGGACCATCGACCACCCCCGCCGGGCCGTCGTCCGCCCGGGCCGGACCATCGACCACCCCCGCCGGGCCGTCGTCCGCCCCGGCCGGACCATCGACCACCCCGGCCGGAGCGTCGGCCGCCCCGGTCGGGGTGTCGGGCAGGTCGGTGGGGGTGTTGGCGCGGTCGGCCAGGACCTGGGTCGGGTCGTCCGGGACGCCGGTCGGCGTGTCGGCCGGGATGTCGGTCGAGCCGTCGGCGGGCTGGGCGGCCCGGTGGCCGGCGGCCGTGGCACCCCCGACGACCGTCGCGCCCCCGGCGGCCGGGTGGCCGGCGGCCGTGGCGCCGTCGGCGGCCGTGGCGCCGGTAGCGGCCGTGGCGCCGCCGGTGGCGGGGGTGGGCCGGTCGGGCTCGGGATGCGGGGAGGGCGGTTCCTCGGTCATGGCACAGATCGTGGTCCCGATGGTGCGTCACCGGTATGGGGGATGGCCCTGAGCGGACCCTGGTCCGCAGCGGGCACCAAGACCGGGGACGTCCCCGTTACCGCGCACCCCCCAGCGGTGCCACCATCGTTCTCACACCGACCGGAGGAGATCCCAGTGCAGGTCGCGGCCCCGACGCCGCCCCGGCTCTACCGCGCGGCCGACGGCCGGGTGGCGGCCGGGGTCGCCCAGGGCCTGGCCACCCACCTCGCCCTCAACCCCCTGCACGTACGGATCGCGTTCGCCGCCCTGACGATCTTCAACGGCTTCGGCATCGTGGTCTACCTGGCGCTGTGGGCGGTGGTCCCGCAAGAGCCGCTGCTGCCCGGCGCCGAGCCCCGCCGCCGGCGCGGGTTCGAGCGCGGCACGGCCGTGGCCCTGGTCGCGATCACCGCCGGCGCCCTGCTGCTGGCCCGCGGCATCCCCCTGCTCGGCGACAACATCCTGCTCGTGCCGCTGCTGCTGGCCGGCGCCGGGCTGGCCGTGCTGTGGAGCCAGGCCGACAAGGACCAGCGCGACCGGTGGCGGCGGATCTCCCTGTTCGATAGTGGTGAGACGACCAGCCGCCGGATGGCGATCGCCCGGTTCGCCGGGGGCGCGGTCCTGGTCGCGGCCGGGGTGGCTTCCTTCCTGGCCCTGTCGGGCACGCTGTCCGCGGCCCGCGACGGGGTGGTCGCCGGGGCCGCGGTGCTGGCCGGGCTGGCCCTGCTGACCGCGCCGCTGTGGTGGCGGCTGGTGGCCGACCTGACCGAGGAGCGCCGGGAACGGATCCGGTCCCAGGAGCGCGCCGACCTGGCCGCCCACCTGCACGACTCGGTCCTGCAGACGCTGGCCCTGATCCAGCGGCACGCCGACGAGCCGCGCGAGGTGGCGCGGCTGGCCCGCGGCCAGGAGCGCGAGCTGCGGACGTGGCTCTATCGTCCGGAGGACCGGCAGCAGTCGAAGTTCGCGGCCGCGCTGG
>DATDKW010000124.1:0-14524 GCA_036519715.1 Mycobacteriales bacterium | reverse complement strand
GCTGGTGGCCGATGTCGGACCTGCCCGAGCTGACCCCGATGGCCGGCCGCATGCTCCGCACCGGCCGGGTCAACCCCTAACCGCCCTTGGCCTCACCGCCCTTGGCCTCCAGGAGGCGGCGGAAGGACGCCAGCCGGCCCGGGCTCGAGTGCCCCTCGGCCACGTACGCGTCGAGGTGGCAGCTCTCGGCGGTCGTGGTGTGGGTGCAGTTGCGCGGGCACTCCTCCGCGCCCTCGGCCAGGTCCGGGAACGCGGCCAGCAGGTCGGCCGCGGTGATGTGGGCCAGCCCGAACGACCGGATGCCCGGGGTGTCGATGGCCCAGCCGCCGCCCGGCAGTGGCAGCGCCACCGCCGAGGACGAGGTGTGCCGGCCCCGGCCGGCCGAGCTGACCTCGCCCACGGCCCGCTGCGCGTCCGGGATCAGCGCGTTGATCAGCGTGGACTTGCCCACCCCGGAGTGCCCGACCAGCACGCTGGTCCGGTCGGTCAGCCGCTCCCGCAGCGGTCCCAGGTCGCCGTCCCGGCGGACCGCCACCGCCGGCGTGCCCAGGTCCGCGTACGCGGCCAGCAGCTCGTCCGGGGAGGCCAGGTCGGCCTTGGTCAGGCAGAGCAGCGGATCGAGCCCGCCCACGTACGCGGCGACCAGGAAGCGGTCGATCAGCCCGATCCGCGGCGGCGGGTCGGCCAGCGCGGTGACCACGACCAGCTGGTCGGCGTTGGCCACGATGATGCGCTCGAACGGGTCGGTGTCGTCGGCGCTGCGCCGCAGCACGGTCCGGCGCTCCTCCACCCGCACGATCCGGGCCAGCGCGTCCGGCCCGCCGGACAGGTCGCCGACCACCGCGACCCGGTCGCCGACCACGACCGAGCCCCGCCCCAGCTCCCGGGCCTGGATCGCGGTGACCCGGGTGTCGCCGACCAGCACGGTGTAGCGGCCGCGGTCGACGGCCACGACCATGCCGGGCTCGGCGTCGGTGTGGGCGGGCCGGGTCCGGGTGCGGGGGCGGGAGCCGCGCCCGGGGCGGACCCGGACGTCGTCCTCGTCCAGCCGCCGGCTCGACTCCGGTCGCCGGTGGGCCCGGTCCCAGCTCGGCCCGGCCCGGTCCCAGCTCGGGACGGCGCGGTGCCGCCGCGGCCCGGCGGGGTGCCGGCTCAGCGTGGCGCTCCGGCCGGCGCGGTGCCGACCATGGCGGTCCACCGGTCCACGAAGTCGGGCACGGTCTTGCCGGTGGTGGCCACGTTCTCGACCAGCACCCCGTCCACGGCCAGCCCCAGCACGGCCCCGAACATCGCCATCCGGTGGTCGTCGTAGGTGTGGACGATCCCGCCGTGCAGCCGGCGGGGGACGATCCGCAGCCCGTCCGGGGTCTCATGGCACTCGCCGCCGAGCCGGGTCAGCTCGGCCGACAGCGCCCGCAGCCGGTCGGTCTCGTGCCCGCGCATGTGCGCGATGCCGCGCAGCGTGGACTCGGTGCTGGCCAGCGCGGCCAGCGCGACCAGGGCCGGCACCAGCTCGGTGCAGTCGGACAGGTCGGCGTCCAGGCCCAGCAGCTCGGGCCCGGCCGTGGTGGTGAGGCCGCCCTCGTCCTGCACGCAGGACGCGCCCATCGCCCGCAGCAGCTCCGGCAGCCGGTCGCCGGGCTGATCGGACCGGCGGGGCCAGCCCGGCACCCGGACCCGGCCGCCGGTGGCGACCGCGGCCACCACGAACGGCGCCGCGCTGGACAGGTCCGGCGGCACGGCCAGCTCGCCGCCGCGCAGCGGGCCCGGCTCGACCGTCCACTCGCGACCGTCCGGGCCGGCGGACACGGTCGCGCCCGCGTCGGCCAGCATGTGGGTGGTCATCGCGATCTGCAGCGCGCTCGGGGCCGGCCCGGCGCCGGTGTGCCGCAGCACCAGGCCCCGGTCGTAGCGGGGGGCGGCCAGCAGCAGGCCGGACAGGAACTGGCTGGACCCGGTGGCGTCGACGGCCGCGGTGCCGCCGCGGAGCGCGCCGCGGCCGTGCACGGTCAGCGGCAGGGCGACGTCGTCGATCTCGGCCCCGAGCTGGCGCAGCCCGTCGACCAGCGGGGCCAGCGGGCGCTGCCGGGCCCGGACGTCGCCGTCGAACCGGACCGGGCCGTCGGCCAGCGCCGCCAGCGCCGGGACGAACCGCTGCACGGTGCCGGCGAGGCCGACATCGATGGTGCCGCCGCCGCGGAGCGGGCCGGGGGAGACGACCCAGTCGCCGTCCTGGTCGGCCACGCCGATCCCGAGCGTGCGCAGGGCCCCGGCCATCAGCTCGGTGTCGCGGGCCCGCAGCGGGTTGCGGACCCGGGACGGCTCGGTCGCCAGCGCGGCCAGGACGAGGGCGCGATTGGTGACCGACTTCGAGCCGGGCACGGCGACCTCGGCGTCGACGGGAGCGGTGGCGCGCGGGGCGGGCCAGGGTGCCGTCATGGCGCACATCCTGCCGCACCGGCTGCGTACGGTGGTGTACATGTGCGGTCGGTACGTCGCGAAGCGCGGTCTGGAAGACCTCGCGGCGGAGTTCGAGGCCGAGGACACGGTGTCGTGGTCGTCCGGCCGGTCGGCCGACCCGGACCCGGCGGGCGGCGCCCTGCGCCCCGACTACAACGTCGCGCCGACCGACCTGGTCCCGGTGGTGGTGCTGCGGCACCGGTCCGGCGACCGGGACGGCCCGCTGGTCCGCCAGCTGCGGGCGGCGAAGTGGGGGCTGGTGCCGTCCTGGGCCCCGGACCGGAAGCGGGCCGCGAAGCTCATCAACGCCCGGGCCGAGACGGTGACCTCGCTGCCGGCGTTCCGGTCCGCGGTCCGGCGGCGGCGCTGCCTGGTCCCGGCCGACGGCTGGTACGAGTGGGCGCCGCGCCCGGACGGGGCCGGGCGGCAGCCGACGTACCTGACGCCGCGGTCCGGCGACGTCGTCGCCTTCGCCGGCCTGTACGAGATCTGGGGTCCGGACCGGCTGCTCACCAGCTCCATCGTCACCACCGCGGCGGCCGGGCCGCTGGTCGCGGTGCACGACCGGATGCCGCTGATGCTGCCCCGCCGGGCCTGGGCGGACTGGCTGGACCCGGGTCGCGAGGACGTGACCGATCTGCTGGTGCCGGACCTGGACCTGGTCGGCGGGATGGAGCTGCGCCCGGTCGGCCCGGCCGTCGGCACCGTCGCCAACGACGGCCCGGGCCTGATCGAGCGCGTCCGCACCGAGGCGGAGACCGCGCCCACCCTCTTCTGACGGTCGGCGGGGACCCGAGCTCCCGAGCGCTGGCTAGCTTGCTAGCATGTTAGCCATGGCGGCGAAGCAGCAGTTCAACATCTACCTGCCGTCCGACCTGGTGCGCCGGGTCAAGCACGCGGCGGTGGACGCCGACCGGTCGCTGTCCGAGTTCGTCGAGGACGCCCTGGAGGCGTACCTGCGCCGGCTGGAGGAGGAGGCGTCATGAGGGTGCTGCCGATCCGCTACTGCGCGGACGTGGCCGCGTCGACCCGGTTCTACCGGGCGCTCGGCCTGGAGCTGGGCGCCGCGACCCGGCCCGGCGGCTGGGTCGAGCTGCCGGCCGCGGCCGGGCTGCTGGCGCTGCACAAGGCGGCCGACGGCGCCGGCGAGTGCGAGCTGGCGTTCGAGGCCGACGAGCCGCTGGAGGCGGTGGTGGCCCGGCTCGCCGCCGCCGGCTACCCGGCCGAGCCGATCCTGGACGAGAGCTACGGCCGGTCCGTCCGCGTCCGCGACCCCGACGGCGTGTACGTCCAGGTCAACGAGAACGACCGCTCCCTCTACACATGAGCGAGGGCGGGTCGGACGGACATCTGGCGGCGCGGGCGGCGTCCGCATCCACCGACATCTCTCCGACCCGCCCGCTGACCCGCTCCGACCTGCGGCTCGCGGTCGGGGTGGTGGCGCTGGAGTTCGCCGCCGCGGTGTCGCAGTTCGTGTCCTCGACGCTGCTGCCCACGGTGGCCGGGGCGCTCGACGCCCGCGACCACCTCGGGCTGCTGCTGGCCGGCTCGACGCTGGGCCTGTTCGTGGCGCTGCCGCTGGCGCCGGCGGTGCTGCACCGGCTCGGGTCCCGGCGGACCCTGCTGGCCGGCCTGCTCGCGTACGTCGGCGGGGCCGTGCTGTCGGCGACCGCGGTGACGCCCTGGGTCTACGCGGCCGGCCGGGCCGGGGGCGGCTTCGGCGGCGGGCTGCTCGCCGTGTTCGGGGTGAGCGCGGTGATCCAGCGGCTGGACGGGGCCGTCCGGGCCCGGGTGGTGGCGGCGTCCTCGGCGATGTGGATCGTGCCGGCGTTCGTGGGGCCGCCGGCCACGCTGGGGCTGGAACACGCGGTCGGCTGGCGGTGGGCGCTGCTGGCGCCGCTGCCGGTCGTGCTGGCCGGCCGGTTCCTGGTCGCCGGGGCGGCGCGCGGGGTGGACGAGCCGGCGTCGCGGCCGGTCGGTCGGACCCTGCTGGTGCCGGCCGGGGTGGCGGTGCTGCTGCTGACCCGGTGGCCGCCGCTGGTCGCGCTGGGCGCGGCCGTCGCGCTGGTCGGGGTGGCCGGGCTGCTGCCGGCCGGGACGGCCCGGCTCGCCCGCGGGCTGCCGGCCGCGCTGGCCGCGATGCTGCTGTTCGCGACCGGCTGGTTCGGCGCGGACACGCTGATCACCGTGCTGCTGACCGACGGCTACGGTACGAGCGTGGCCAGGGCGGCGGTCGTGCTCAGCGCCGCGCCGCTGGCGTGGGCGGTGACCAGCCTGGTCCGGCCCGGGCGGACGCCCCCGGCGGTCGGGCTGGCGCTCGCCGCCGGCGGCGTGGCCGTGCTGGCCTCCTCGCACACGTACGGCGTCGGGCTGGCCGCCTGGACGGTCGCCGGCGTCGGCATCGGCCTGGCCTATCCCGGCCTGTACGTGCGCTGCACGACCTCCGACCGCCCGTCCGCGGCCGCGACCGCGGTGATCACCGCGGAGGCGTTCGGCAGCCTGCTCGGGCCGGCGGCCGGGGGAGTGGTCGTGTCGCTGGCCGGCCTCGTCCCCGCGTACGTGGCCTTCGCCGTCGTCCTCGCCGCCGCGGCCGCCGCCGCCCTGCGGGCCTGACCGCATGACCGCGCCATGACCCCGGTCGGGACGGCGGTCGAGTCGGCGGTGCCGACGCCGGTGGGGGAGGCCCGGGTGCGGCTGGAGCTGCCGGCCGGGGCGCCGCGGGCGCTACTGCTGCTCGGGCACGGCGCCGGCGGCACCGTGGACTCGCCCGACCTGGCCGCGACCGCGGCCGCCGTGCTCGCCGCCGGGTACGCGGTCGCCCGGGTCACGCAGCCCTACCGGGTCGCCGGCCGCAAGGCGCCCCCGCGGGCCCCGGTCCTGGACCAGGCGTGGCTGGCGGTCGCGGCCGCCGTGGCTGTCCCGGAGCTGCCGCTGGTGGTCGGCGGCCGCTCCAGCGGCGCCCGGGTCGCCTGCCGGACCGCGACCGCGCTGGGCGCCGCCGCGGTGGTCGCGCTGGCCTTCCCGACCGCGCCGCCGCGCACCCCGGAGAAGGACCGGCTGGCCGAGCTGGCCGCCCCGGCCGTACCGGTCCTGGTCGTGCAGGGGGCCGGGGACCCGTTCGGCATCCCGCCGGACGCCCCCGGGCGGACGGTCGCGATCCTGGCCGGAGCGACCCACACCATCCGCGGGGCGGCCGCCCGGGCCGCCGGCAGCACCGTCGTCGACTGGCTGGAGAAGGTGATCCCGTGATCTACACCGTCGCCCGGGACCTGCCCGGGACCCTGAGCACGATGCCGGCCCCGGCCGGCGGCGCCGACCTGGACGCGTCCGTGGCCGAGCTGGCCCGCGACGGCGTCGACGTGCTGGTCAGCCTGCTGCCGCCGGAGCAGGCGACCGGCCTGGGGCTGGCCGAGGAGGAGGCCGCGGCCCTGCGTGCCGGCCTGGCCTTCCGGGCCTTCCCGATCGCGGACTTCGGCGTCCCGGAGCGGGAGCCGGCCCAGGCCTTCCTGGAGCTGGTCGCCGGCGACCTGGACCAGGGCAAGCACGTGGCCGTGCACTGCTGGGGCGGCGTCGGCCGCTCCTCGCTGGTCGCCGCCGCCCTGCTGGTCGCCCGCGGCACCGACCCCGAGGAGGCCTGGGCCCGGATCGCCGCCGCCCGGGGCGTGCGGGTCCCGGAAACGGACGAACAGCGCGCTTGGGTCGGCACGCTGGTGCCGCGCGACGGCGTTTGACAGGGTGATCCGGTGACGGCGACAGAGACGTTCCGCGCGGCCCGCGACTTCCTGCTCGAGCACCGCACCGACCCGCAGCGGGCGTACGCGGAGTTCCGGTGGCCGGAGCTGGAGGAGTTCAACTGGGCCCTGGACTGGTTCGACGGCGTGCTGGCGGCCGAGCGGCCGCATCAGATCGCTCTCTGGCTGGTGACGGCCGACGGCGAGACCCAGGTCAGCTTCGCCGAGATGTCCCGGCGGTCCTCCCAGGTGGCCGGCTGGCTGCGCGAGCAGCGCGTCCGCAAGGGCGACCGGGTGCTGCTGTTCCTCGGCAACACCGTGCCGCTGTGGGAGCTGATGCTGGCCGCGGCCAAGATCGGCGCGGTGGTGATCCCGGCCAGCACGCTGCTGCGCCCGGCCGACCTGGCCGACCGGATCCACCGCGGCAAGGTCGACGTGGTCGTCTCGACCAGCGCCGACACCGGCCTGTTCGACGGCATCCACGGCGGCTACACCAAGATCGCGGTCGGCGACCCGGTCGAGGGCTGGCTGCGGTACGCCGACACCGACACCTCGCTGGAGCACTTCGAGCCGGACGAGCCGACCCGGGGCGAGGACCCGCTGCTGCTCTACTTCACCTCCGGCACCACCGCACAGGCCAAGCTGGTCGAGCACACCCACGTCAGCTACCCGGTCGGGCACCTGTCCACGATGTTCTGGATCGGCCTGCAGCCCGGCGACGTGCACCTCAACGTGTCCTCGCCGGGCTGGGCCAAGCACGCCTGGTCCTGCCTGTTCGCGCCCTGGAACGCGGGCGCCACCGTGCTGGTGCACGACACCGGCCGGTTCTCGGCCCCGGCCCTGCTGGACACGCTGGTCCGGTGCGAGGCGACGACGCTGTGCGCGCCGCCGACGGTGTGGCGCATGCTCGTGCAGCAGGACCTGTCGCAGTGGAAGGTCCCGATGCGCGAGCTGGTCAGCGCCGGCGAGCCGCTCAACCCCGAGGTCATCGAGCACGTCCGGCGGGTCTGGGGCATCACCGTCCGGGACGGCTACGGCCAGACCGAGACCACGGCCCAGATCGGCAACCCACCCGGCGTGGACATCACCATGGGGGCGATGGGCCGGCCGCTGCCCGGATACGCGGTCGAGCTGCTCGACCCGGTCTCCGGCGAGGTCGGCGCCGAGGGCGAGATCTGCCTGCGGCTGGACCCGAGGCCGGTCGCGCTGATGACCGGCTACCGGGACGAGCACGGGCACCTGGCCCCGGTCTCCGAGGACGGCTGGTATCACACCGGCGACGTGGCCCGCCGCAACGACGACGGCACCATCACCTACGTGGGCCGCACCGACGACGTGTTCAAGGCCTCGGACTACCGGATCTCGCCCTTCGAGCTGGAGTCGGTGCTGGTCGAGCACGAGGCGGTGGCGGAGGCGGCGGTGGTGCCGGCGCCGGACCCGGTCCGCCTGTCGGTGCCGAAGGCGTACGTGACGCTGGCGGCCGGCTACGAGCCGACCGCGGAGACGGCCGAGGCCATCCTGCGGCACTGCCGGGAGCACCTGGCGCCGTACAAGCGGGTCCGGCGGATCGAGTTCGCCGAGCTGCCCAAGACGATCTCGGGCAAGATCCGTCGGGTCGAGCTGCGCGGCGCCGAGACCGGGTCGCCCGAGCGCCGCACCGCGGAGTTCCGTGAGGAGGACTTCCCGGCCCTGCGGTCCTGACTCAGGCCGGGACCGGCTCGGGCGCCGGGGCCGGGCGCCGGGCCGGCCAGGGCAGCGCCAGCACGGCGGTCGCGATCACCGGCAGCGACGCCCACTGCAGCACGTCGGTCAGCACCGCCGGCCGGGCCGGCGTCCCGTCGGCGACCAGGTAGTACGCGTACGCCGCGTACAGGCCGGCCGCGACGGTGAAGGCCAGCCCGGTGCGGCGGCGCAGCAGCAGCACGAACGGCACCGGCCAGAGCAGGTACTGCGCGCCGAAGCCGGCCGTCACGACCAGGAAGGTGAGCAGCACCGCGGCCGTCAGCGGCACCGCCCCGGCCCGCCAGAACGCGGCCACCACGACGGCCACCGCCACCAGCGTGACCGCCGTGCCGATGTGCTGCACGGTGTCGACCCGGGGCCCGCGGTAGCCGGTCCCGGCCAGGCCGAAGAAGTTGAGGATGCCCGTCCACCCCCACACCCCGGTGTACGAGCGGTAGCCGGCCAGCACGTGCACGGCTGCGCGCAGCGAGTCGTGCAGGAACACCGGGATCGACAGCAGCAGCGCCACCAGCACCGCCGCCAGCGGCAGCAGCAGCCGCCACCAGTGCCGCACCGGCGTCTCCCGCAGCGGTCCCAGCACCAGCAGCACCGGCCAGGTCTTGGTGGCCACGGCCAGCCCCAGCAGCAGCCCCGAGCCGACCGCGCGGTGCCGCCGGGCCGCCAGCAGCCCGGCCAGGCCCAGCGCCAGCGCCACCGGCTCGACCTGCCCGTGCAGGCCGGTGACCAGGATCGGCACCGGGCACAGCGCGTACAGCAGGGGGACCCGGCCGGCGTCGGCGCCGGCGGCCAGCCGGGCCAGCAGCAGCGTGACGGCCACGTCGGCCAGCACCGGCGCGATCTTGCCGGCCAGCTGCCAGGTCAGGCCGAGCCGCTGCTCCAGCGCGAACACGTACGGCATCAGCGGCAGGAAGTTCCACTGGTACGCCGGCAGCTGGGTCAGCGGGTCCCGCCCCTCGGACACCAGCCGGCCGGCGAACTGGAAGTAGCGGGTGACGTCCCGGGGCGTGTGGCCGTTGCTCAGCCCCACCATCAGGACCCGGGTGGCCACCGTGACCGCCACCGCGGCCAGCGGCGGCACCGACCAGCCGCGCAGCCAGGCCGACCCGAACAGCACCAGGCAGGCCGCGACCAGCAGCCCCGGCAGGAGCGGGAAGCCCGGTGTGGTCGCGGCGAACACCGCGGCAGTCTTGCATCCCGCCCGGCACGGTCCGGGGGGCCGCCGCGCGGCCGCCCCCGGACCGGTGCTCAGCGGGCCGTGCAGGTCAGCGTGGGCGCCGGGCCGCTGCCCGTCCCCTGCATGCCGAAGGTGGTGGTGCCGCTGGGGGCCAGCACGCCGTTGTAGTCGACGTTGGTGGCCCGCACGGCCGTGCCGGTCTGGGTCAGGGCCGTGCTCCAGGCGTTGGTGACCTGCTGGGTCCCGCCGTACGTCCAGGTCACCGTCCAGCCCGCGGTGGTCCGGCCGGTGTTGCGCACGGTCACGTCGGCGGTGAAGCCGCCGGTCCAGGTCTGGGTCACCGCGTACGACGCGGTGCAGGAGGCACCCGTCGGCGGCGGCGGGGTGGTGGTGGCCGGCGGCGGCGGGGGTGTGGTGCTGCCGCCCCCGGTGGTGACCGAGAACGAGGTCACCGCCAGCCCGGTGCCGCCGGTCCAGGGCTCGAACCCGGCCTGGATGCTGGTCAGGTACCAGGAGGTCTGGGCGTAGCCGCGGCTGACCGCGTCGGTGAAGAAGGTCGAGACCGGGAAGCTGACCGAGCCGGCGCCGGCGGTCCGGACGTAGGACACGACGTTCCAGCCGATGTTGCCCTCCCAGACGTCCCAGGTGCCGCCGGCCAGCGACACCGTGGCGACCCGGGAGCCGACCGGCTGGGGCGCGCCGGCGTGGTTGAGCCAGACCATGATCTCGGCGCCGGTGTTCTGGCCGTCCCGGCGGGCGGTCGGGTCGAACCAGATGTCGTACGCGGCGTCCCACTGGCCGCTGCCCGGGTAGGTCATCCCGACGCTGGTGGAGATCCCGGCGAACGCGGCCGAGCTGGCCTGGATCGGGGTGAAGCCCGGGGTGCAGTTGGCGTAGTGGCAGCCCCAGTAGATCGACGGGTACGACGCCGGGGCGCCGTTGGTGGGCACGTTGGCGTTGGAGGTGGAGAGCGTGAAGCCGTTGGCGCCGACCGTGATGCACTGCTGGGTCGAGGTGCCCCAGCGGTTGTTCTGCACGATGTAGCGGCCGTCCGGGCTGGCCGTCGAGCCGAACTGGTCGCAGATCACCGTGCCGGCCGGGGCGGCCCCGGCGACGGTGCTGATCCCGGCCACGGCGGCGCCCGTGCCGATCAGGGCGGCGGCGGCCAGGGCCAGCACCCGGAGTGGTCTCATCGGTTCCTCCTCGGGTCCCACGACATCGTGGGAGCGCTCACAGGACGTGGTAGGCAGCTACCTTAGGCGTCCGATTGCCGTAAGCGCGATCGGCCGATCGGGTGTTACGTCGCACCGATGGGAGCCAGCGTCGCGCCCGCGGCCCGGACCAGGTCGGCCGGGGCCAGCTCCAGCTGCAGGCCGCGCCGGCCGGCGCTGACGTACACGGTCTCCCAGTCGGCGGCCGAGGAGTCGACCACCACCGGCAGCCGGGACCGGTGCCCGAGCGGCGAGATCCCGCCGGTGACGTAGCCGGTCGCCCGCTCGGCCGCGGCCGGCTCCGCCATCGCCGCCTTCTTGCCGCCCAGCGCGGCCGCCATCGCCTTGAGGTCGAGCGAGCCGGCCACCGGCACCACCCCGACCGCGAGCCGGCCGTCCACGGTCACCACCAGCGTCTTGAGCAGCCGCCCGGGCGGCACGCCCAGCGCCGCCGCCGCCTCCAGCCCGTACGAGCTCGCACGGGGGTCGTGCTCGTACGGGTGGATCGTGTGCGGCACCTTGTGCCGCGCCAGCAGCGCCGTCGCCGGCGTCTTCTGCCCTGCCACGCCGGTGACCATACGGAATGCCCGAACCGGGGACGACGTTCGAGCACTCGTGACACTGTCCGAGCGCACTCAGCGCCGGGACGACCCGCGGGCATGGCCCGAGTGGCGACCAGAGACCACCACGCAGGGTTGGCCGGCGGACCCCCGCGTATCCTCTCGAACCGGGGGCACACCCCCCGTGACGACGGGAGAGCCGGTGGCGGAGGAGACCGCGGAGCAGCACGAGACCGCTGAGCAGCGGCGTGCGCGCTTCGAGCGGGACGCGCTGCCGTTCCTCGACCAGCTGTACGCGGCCGCCATGCGGATGACCCGTAACCCGGCCGACGCCGAGGACCTGGTGCAGGAGACGTTCGTCAAGGCCTTCGCGGCCTTCCACCAGTTCCAGGAAGGCACCAACCTCAAGGCCTGGCTCTACCGGATCCTCACCAACACGTTCATCAACTCCTACCGCAAGCGCCAGCGGCAGCCGCAGCAGTCCAGCGCCGAGAACATCGAGGACTGGCAGCTGGCGGCGGCGGAGTCGCACCAGTCGACCGGGCTGCGCTCGGCCGAGATGGACGCGCTCGACCACCTGCCAGACTCCGACGTCAAGGACGCGCTGCAGCGGCTGCCGGAGGACTTCCGGCTGGCCGTCTACCTGGCCGACGTCGAGGGCTTCTCCTACAAGGAGATCGCGGAGATCATGGGCACCCCGATCGGCACGGTGATGTCCCGACTGCACCGCGGCCGGCGGGGCCTGCAACGACTTCTCGGGGACTACGCGCGGGACCGCGGGCTGGTCCGCGCGAGCGCGACGGAGGAGGAAGCGTCGTGAGCTGCGGCGAGCCTCATGAGACCGACTGCGGTGAAGTGCTGGCCGAGGTCTTTCTCTACCTCGACGGCGAGATGACCGAGGAGCGGACCGACCGGATCCGCCACCACCTGGACGAGTGCTCCCCGTGCCTGCGGAAATACGGTGTGGAGCAGGAGGTGCGGGCGCTGGTGGCCCGCTGCTGCGGCGGCGACCGGGCCCCGGAGGCGCTCCGGGACCGGGTCCGCGTCCGGCTGCGCGAGGCCGTGGTCCTCGAATCGAGCACGACCGTGGTGGAATACCGGGCCGAGTAGCCCGGATAGTGTTCCGGAACCGAGTGTCGAAGCCGGGAGGTTCCGGGCGTGTTCGAGTCCGTGCTGGTGGCCAATCGCGGTGAGATCGCCGTCCGGGTGATCCGCACCTGTCAGCGCCTGGGCGTGAAGGCGGTCGCGGTCCACTCCGAGGCCGACGCCGGCGCGCTGCACGTGCGGGTCGCCGACGAGTCGATGCTGCTCGGCCCCGCCCCCGCGACGCAGTCCTACCTGGACATGGACCGGGTGCTGGAGGCAGCCAAGGTCACCGGCGCGCAGGCAGTGCACCCCGGTTACGGGTTCCTGGCCGAGAGCGCCGAGTTCGCCCGCCGGGTCGCCGCGGCCGGGCTGGTCTGGGTCGGCCCCGCGCCCGAGGCCATCGAGGCCATGGGGGACAAGGTCGCGGCCCGGGCCGCCATGGAGGCGGCCGGGGTCCCGGTCGCCGCCGGCACCGACCCGCTGCCGGACGCGGACGCCGCCGCCCGCGCGGCCGCCCGGATCGGCTACCCCGTCATGGTCAAGGCCGCGGCCGGCGGCGGCGGCATCGGCATGGCCGCGGTGTTCGACGAGGACGGCCTGCGGGCCGCGTACGAGACGGCCCGGACGCGGGCGGAGCGGTTCTTCGGCTCGCCCTCGGTCTTCCTGGAGCGCTACCTGGCCCGGGCCCGCCACGTCGAGGTGCAGGTGCTGGGCCTGGCCGACGGCCGGGTGCTGGCGCTGGGGGAGCGGGACTGCTCGGTCCAGCGCCGGCACCAGAAGGTGGCCGAGGAGACGCCGTCGCCGGGTGTGTCCGACGCGCTGCGGGCGGACATGCTCGCGGCCGCGGTCCGGGCCGCCGAGGCCGTCGACTACCGGGGCGCCGGCACGGTCGAGTGCCTGGTCGACACATCGGAAGACGCCGCCGGCGACGGGAGCGGGTTCTACTTCCTGGAGATGAACACCCGGCTGCAGGTCGAGCACCCGGTCACCGAGCTGGTGACCGGGGTCGACCTGGTCGAGGAGCAGCTGCGGGTGGCCGCGGGGGACCCGCCGGCGCTGGACCCGGTCACCCCGCCGGCGCCCCGCGGGCACGCGATCGAGCTGCGGGTCTACGCCGAGGACCCGAAGCGGTTCCTGCCCGGCCCGGGGAAGATCACCCGCTGGGAGGAGCCGTCCGGCGAGGGCATCCGGGTCGACTCCGGCTACGCCGAGGGCGACACCGTCACGCCGTACTACGACCCGCTCATGGCCAAGCTGTGCGTGTGGGGGCCGGACCGGCCGGCCGCGCTGGATCGCGCCCGGGAGGCGCTGGCCGGGTTCGTGGTCGAGGGGCCGAAGTGCAACCTGCCGTTCTTCGCCGAGCTGCTCGCCGCCCCCGACTTCGTCTCCGGCGCGTACGACACGGGGCTCATCGACCGGATGCGCAGTCGCTAGTCTGAGCCGAAGATTGGGGAGGTCCCGTGGCCGACGAGATCCGCGCCGAGATGGTGGCGAACGTGTGGAAGGTCGTCGCCGCCGCCGGCGACAGCGTCGAGGACGGTGACACGCTGGTGATCCTGGAGTCCATGAAGATGGAGATCCCGGTGCTGGCGGAGTCCTCCGGCACGATCGCCGAGATCGCGGTGAGCGAGGGTGACGTCGTCCAGGAAGGCGACCTCATCGCCCGCCTGGAGTGATCGGTTTCTCGTACGTGATGAGGTCGACGTCCGGTTCCGGGGTCCAGTCCCGGTCCGGGGTGCGTACGAAGCCCAGCCGCAGGTAGAGCCGCCCGGCCGTGGTCATCCCGGCCTGGGTCGACAGCCGCAGGCTGCGCACGCCTGAGTCCCGGGCCCGGTCGATGCACCACCGGACCAGGTCCTCCCCGACGCCCCGCCCGCGCGCATCCGGGTCGACCACCAGCATCCGGAACGCGGCGCCCTCCGGTGAGTCGGTGTGTTCCGCGTACGGCGAGCCGTACGGCGCGTAGGTCACCGTGCCGAGGATCCGGTCGGTCTCGTCGACGGCCACCATCACCTCGGCCTTCTCGGCCCGGGTGGCGACGTCGGCCAGCACCCCGAGGTAGTGCGAACCGGTCCGGGTGTACCCCTCCGCGAGGTACACCCGGACCGTCAGCTCGCCGATCTGCTCGTACTCGTCCGGCCGGGCGGTCCTGATCAGCACCGCCCGAGATTACGTGCCGGCCCGGGGGGCGTCCTCGGTCAGCTCCGGCAGGTCGGAGACCCGGGGGTCGCCGGTGTCGGCGTGGTAGTCCGACGGCTCGGTCGCGTCCTCGCCCTCACGCACGTGCGCCGCCCGCAGCGCCAGGGTGACCAGCGCGGCCACGATCAGGTTCAGCACGAACGCGGTCATCGCGATGTAGCCCTTGTCGCCGATGAACGGCACCTCGTCCAGCGACGCTCCGAAGTGCTTGGTCGCCGGGCTGCTCTGCTGGTACGCGATGACCGTGCCGTAGATCATCCCGACCGCCCAGCCGGCCAGCAGGCCGTACCGGTGGAACCAGCGGGTGTAGAGCCCGAGCACGATCGCCGGGAAGGTCTGCAGGATCCAGATCCCGCCCAG
>DATDKW010000123.1:0-8173 GCA_036519715.1 Mycobacteriales bacterium | reverse complement strand
GCAGCGCGGCCGCGATCTCGGCCCGCTGCGCGGTCGCGGCGGAGGCGTAGTCCTCCCGCAGCTGCTTCTTGCCGGTCTGGACCTCCAGCAGCTTTCCGCTCTCGGGGTCGACCAGGGTGAGCAGCCCGACCGCGGGCAGCCCGAGCTCGAGCGGATCGAGCACCTCGATGGCCAGCACGTCGTGCCGGACCGCCAGCGCGCGCATCGATCGCTCCCAGTCCAGGTCGCCGAGGAAGTCGGAGATCACCACCGCGAACCCGCGCCGGCGCGGCGGCCGGCGCAGCGCCTCCAGCGCCGCGGCCAGGTCACCCCGGTTGCCCTTGGCCGAGCGCGGCATCGCGACCAGCCGCCGCAGCAGCATGGTGGCGTGCACCCGGCCGGACTGGGCCGGGATCCGGTGCAGCGTCTCTCCGGTGGTGACCAGCGCGCCGAAGCGGTTGCCGCCCTTGCCGGTCAGGTGGGCCATGGCGGCGACCGCGGCGATGGCCAGGTCGCGCTTCTCGCACCGGGCGCTGCCGAAGTCCAGGCTCGGCGACAGGTCGACCACGGCCCAGGTCTCCAGCTCGCGGTCGGCGATGGTCTGCCGTACATGCGGGACGGTCGTGCGGGCGGTGACGGCCCAGTCCATCCGGCGCACGTCGTCGCCGGGGTGGTAGTCGCGGGACTCCCCCGCCTCGGTGCCGGGCCCGGGGACCAGGCCGAGGTGGTTGCCCTGCAGCAGCCCGTCCAGGCGGCGCCGGACGGTCAGCTCCAGCCGGCGCAGCACGGCCGCCGCCTCGGCCGGCCCGGCGTCGCGCAGGGTGACCGCGCGAGCGGCCGGCCCGGCCGCCTCGGACGGAGCGGTCACGCCGCGTCCCGGTGCTGGCCTCGCCGGTCGGGCGACCCGGCGGCCGGGCGACCCTCATGTCGGCGGCTCACGCGCTGCGCTCCTCGCCGGGTCCGTTGGACAGCCGCTCGGGCTGGCCGGCCGGCTGGACCGGCTGCTGGGCCCGGGTCGCGCCGGTGGCGGGTGCGGCGTAGCCGCCGCCCTGGGCCCCGTACGGCCCGCCGGTGGCCCGTTGGCGCGGGGTGACCTGAGGCAGCGGCACGCTCTGCAGCACCCGGTGCACCACGTGCTCGGCCGGCACCCCGTCGGCCAGCGCGTCGTAGGACAGGACCAGCCGGTGGCGCAGCACGTCGGGGGCGATGTCCAGCACGTCCTGCGGGAGCACGTAGTCGCGGCCGCGCATCAGGGCCAGGGCCCGGGACGCGCTGATCATGCCCAGCGACGCCCGCGGCGAGGCACCGTACGCGACCCAGCCGGCGACGTCGGCCATCCCGTGGTTGGCCGGCGTGCGCGTCGACAGCACCAGCCGGATCACGTAGTCGACCAGCGCGTGGTGCACGAAGACGTGGCTGGCCGCCTCCTGCAGCCGGCTCAGGTCGGCCGGGCTGAGCACCTGCTCCGGCACCGGCGCCTGCACGCCCATCCGGTAGACGATCTCCCGCTCCTCCTCGCCGGTCGGGTAGTCCACCACGACCTTCATCAAGAACCGGTCCCGCTGCGCCTCCGGGAGCGGGTAGACGCCTTCGCTCTCGATCGGGTTCTGGGTGGCCATGACCAGGAACGGCTTGGGCATCGGGTAGGTGGTGCCACCGATGGAGACCTGCCCCTGGGACATCACCTCGAGCAGCGCGGACTGGACCTTGGCCGGGGCCCGGTTGATCTCGTCAGTCAGGACGAAGTTGGCGAACACCGGGCCGAGCTCGGTGTCGAACCGGTCCGAGCCGGGCTTGAAGATGCGGGTCCCGACGATGTCGGACGGGACCAGGTCGGGGGTGAACTGCAGCCGCGAGAACGTGCCGCCGGAGACCGTCGCGAGCGTCTCGACCGCGAGCGTCTTCGCCACCCCGGGCACGCCCTCGAGCAGGCAGTGGCCCTTGGCGAGCAGGCAGACGAGCATCCGCTCGACCATCCGGTCCTGTCCGACGATCACCCGCTTGACCTCGAACAGCGCGCGCTCCAGCAACCCGGCGTCTTTCGCCGGGGTGGGAGCCGAAGCGCTCCCGACCGCTGTCTCGACCATCCGCTCGCCGCCTCCCCGGGCCGGCGTGACGCCAGGCCGCACTCGATCCTGACGCTGAGCAAACAGCATCGGTCGTGAGACCGGCGTGAGGTGTCCCGGATCCGGGTTTCCGCCCTACAGTGAACCGAAACACCAGGTGGCGCGAACGTCACGCAGAGGGAGGGTCTGGCCTCACTGCGGCCGATCGGGTGATCTTCGATTGTCGCTGTCGCACCCTGGCGTCGACTTGGTGTAGCTTTGCTCTCGCGTCGGGCGGCTCCCCCCGTGGCCGCCCGACGCCCTGATCGTGTGGTTCGTCCGGCGTGACAGGATTCCGCCGATGACTTCCCCGCTCGATTCCGAGGTCCGCTGCTCGGCCAAGGGCTGCCAGCAGCCGGCCGTGTACGAGCTGCTCTGGCGCAACCCGAAGATCCATACCGCCGATCGGACCAAGCAGTGGTTGGCCTGCGAGGACCATCGCGACACGCTGTCCGACTTCCTGGCCCGCCGCGACTTCCCGCTCCGCGTCCAGAAGCTGGACCCTTCGGCCTAGGGCCGCATCCCGCACCTGCCGGGCGGCGCCGGTGGGCCTAGCCGCCGATCGCCGACATGGGGCGGTCGGGCTGGATGAAGCCGGGGTCGTCGATGCCGTGGCCGGCCCGCTTGCCGGCCACCGAGGCCAGGAACCGGCGGGCGATCTCGGCGTCGTCGGCGCCGCCCCGCAGCGCCGCCCGCAGGTCACTCTCGGACGTGGCGAACAGGCAGTTGCGCAGCTGGCCGTCGGCGGTGAGCCGGACCCGGTCGCAGGTCCCGCAGAACGGCCGGGTCACCGACCCGACCACGCCGACCCGGGGCTCGGACCCGATCCAGGCCGCCCGGTCCGGGCCGTCGAGCACGGCCCAGGTCTCGGCCGGGGCGCTGCCGCGGTCGGGATCGGAGACCGGCGCCAGCTCGTACCGGGTCCGGAGGCCGGCCAGCACCTCGTCGGCGGTGATCATCGCCGAGCGGTCCCAGCCGTGCTGGGCGTCCAGCGGCATCTGCTCGATGAACCGGAGCTGGTAGCCCTCCCGCAGCGCCCAGCCCAGCAGGTCGGGCGCCTCGTCGTCGTTGACCCCGCGCAGCAGCACCGCATTGACCTTGACCGGGGCCAGCCCGGCCGCCGCCGCGGCCTGCAGCCCGGCCACCACGGCCGCGTGCTTGTCCCGGAAGGTGATCTGCCGGAACCGGTCCGCGTCCAATGTGTCCAGTGAGACATTGACCCTGTCCAGGCCGGCCGCGGCCAGCGCCTGTGCGTCCCGGGCCAGCAGGATGCCGTTGGTGGTGATGGACAGCTCCGGCCGCGGCCGCAGCTGCGCCAGCCGGGCGACCAGATCCGGCACGCCCCGGCGCAGCAGCGGCTCACCGCCGGTCAGCCGGACCTCCGTGACGCCGAGCGAGACGGCCACCGCCACCACCCGGACCATCTCGTCGTCGGTGAGGAGCGTGTCCTTCGGCAGCCAGGCCAGCCCCTCCTCGGGCATGCAGTACGAGCAGCGCAGCGAGCAGCGGTCGATCAGCGAGACCCGCAGATCGGTCGCGACCCGGCCGAACCGGTCGACCAGCTTTCCGGGAGGCGTCACTCGGCCAGGGTAGTCACGCGCCGGGCCGGGTGGCGCCGATGTAACCGCCCGACCACATGTAGGAGATCTTCACGACGTCGCCGGTCTGCGGCGCCTGCACGATCCGACCGCCGCCGATGTAGATCGCGACGTGGTGGATGGAGCCCGGATCGGACGTGTTGTACGCCCAGAACACCAGGTCCCCCGGCCGCAGGTTGGACCGCGAGATGTGCGGCCCGGAGTTGAACTGGTAGCCGGAGTAGTGCGGCAGGTAGACCCCGACCTGGCCCCAGGCCCACAGCGCCAGCCCCGAGCAGTCGAACCCGACCGGCCCGCCCTGCCCCCAGGTCGGCCCGGAGGTCGTCCCGCCACCCCAGCTGTACGGCGTGCCCAGCCAGCGCAGGGCCAGGTCGGCGGCCCGCTGGCCCTTGGCCGCGGACCAGCCCCCGCCCCGGAAGCGGGACCCGCCACCGAACGACCGGCTGCTGCCGGAGCTGGACCGCGAGGACGACCGCGCCGAGGACCGCGCCGAGGACGAGCGGGACGACGCCGCCCGGGCCGCCGCCGCCTCGGCCCGCGCCGCGGCGGCCTGGCGTGCGGCCGCCTCGGCCCGCAGCTTGCGCTGCCGGGCCGCCTCGCGGGCCGCCGCCTCCCGCAGCGCCTTCTGGTAGGCCTGGTAGCGGGCGCGCTCGGCGTACAGGCCGTTGAGCTTGATCCGGGCCGCTTCCAGCTGGGTGGCCAGCTCGGTCTTCTGGGTCTCCAGGGCGGCCAGCTTGGCCCGGGCGTCCGCGACCTCGCGGGCGGCCTCGACCCGCAGCCGGTCGGCCCGGTCGGTGGCCGCCTTCTGGGCCGCCAGCAGCTGCCGGGCGGTGGACTCGGAGTTGGCCTTGCGGACGGTGGTCCGCTCGATCTGGCCGATCACGTCCAGCTTGTGCTTCCCGGCGTAGGTGAGCAGGTCCGCACGCTGCAAGAGGTCCGACGGGCTGCCGGCGTCGAGCAGGGCGGTGGTCGCGGAGCCGACCGTGCTGCCCTGCATATAGCTGCCGCGGGCGAACGAGGCGAAGTCCTTGCGGGCGGTCGCCACAGCCCGGGCCGACCGGGCCACGGCGGCCTTGGCCACCGCCGCCTTCGTGGTCGCGGCCTCCAGGTCTACCACGGCCTTGTTGTACCTCTCGACCGCGAGCTCGGCCCGGTCCTGGGCCCGGGTGGCGTCCCCGTCGGCCTTGGCGACCAGGCCGGTCAGCCGGCCCACCTCGCCGGCCTTCCGGGCCTTCTCCTGCTGGGCGGCGCTGATGGCGCGGTCGCCCGGGTCGCGCGGCTTGGCCAAGGCGGCGTGCGGCACCAGCGTCACCGCCAGGCCGGCGGTCACGGTGACGACCGCCGTCCGGATCAGCTTCCCCGTTGTCTGCACCACATACCCCCCATGCGCAACGACGGCCACACACTGCCACGCTGGTCCCATCGATGCCAGGGGCAACTTGGTTCACACCAGTCACAGGAGCGCTCAAACCGGACGTAAGCCGGACGTCAGCGGCGTGTCGAGTGGACAATTTCTGCAGCCCCACGCCCTCGGGTAGCGGGGCCGGCTGGGCCGATCGGGTGAAGTCAGCCGGTCGCGCGGGCGACGAGCGCGGGCAGGACGCGGCCCAGCGGGGCGTCCACGGTCACCGCGGCATACCGGTCGCCCCGGGTGGCGCCCTGATTGACGATGGCGACCGGGCGCTCGTCGCGGGCGGCCCGGATGACGAACCGGTGCCCGGACATGACGGTCAGGCTCGAGCCGAGCACGAGCAGCGCCCGGGAGTCCTCGAGCAGCTGGTAGCAGTGCGCGACCCGCTCCGGCGGCACCGTCTCGCCGAAGAACACCACGTCCGGCTTGAGCACGCCGTTGCAGGCGGTGCACCCGACCAGGATGAAGCCGTCCAGCGCGCTGTCCGGCAGGTCGACGTCGCCGTCGGGGTTGATGCCGGTTGCGACCGCGTGCCAGCTCTCGTTGGCCGCGGTCAGCCGGGCCTCCAGCTCGGCCCGGCCGGAGAGCCGGCCGCAGTCCAGGCAGCGCACCCGGTCCAGCCGGCCGTGCAGGTCGGTGACCTCGACCGCCCCGGCCGCCTGGTGCAGGCCGTCCACGTTCTGCGTGATCACGCCGCTGAGCAGGCCGTGCCGCTGCAGGGCGGCGACGGCGCGGTGCCCGTCGTTGGGCCGGGCCGCGCCGATGGTCCGCCAGCCGAGGTGGCTGCGGGCCCAGTAGCGGTGCCGCGCGACCGGGTCGCCGGTGAAGGTCTGGTAGGTCATCGGCGAGGCCGTGCGGGCGGCGCTGGACGGTCCCCGGTAGTCGGGGATGCCGGACTCGGTGGAGATTCCCGCGCCGGAGAGCACCAGCACGCCCCCGCCGGCGACCAGCTCGGTCAGCGCGTCCAGCGCGGCGGCCACGTCCTCGGGCGGTGCGGCCGGGCGGACCTGCCCGGCCGCTGTCGCGCGGGCGACCATCGTGTCCACGCAGAAGACGGTACGTCGGGACGCACGATCACGCCCCTTCGTCGAACGGCCGTCCACAGGCGTGACGCCGTCCACAGTTGTCCGCCCGCGCTCTGTCTACACGCGCGCGAGTGGAAGGATGACCTCATGGTCAGCGCAGACTCCTTCGGGGCCCGGGGCACGTTGTCGGTCGGCGACGCGTCGTTCGAGATCTACCGGCTCGCCGCCGTGGACGGGGCGCAGCGGTTGCCGTTCAGTCTCAAGGTCCTGCTGGAGAATCTGCTCCGCACCGAGGACGGCGCCGACGTCACCGCCGACGACGTCCGGGCGCTGGCGGCCTGGGACCCGGCGGCCGAGCCGGACCGGGAGATCCGGTTCACCCCGGCCCGGGTGGTCATGCAGGACTTCACCGGCGTGCCCGCCGTGGTCGACCTGGCCACGATGCGCGAGGCCATGCGCGACCTCGGCGGCGACCCGGCCCGGATCAACCCGCTGGCCCCGGCCGAGCTGGTCATCGACCACTCGGTGGTGGCCGACCTGTTCGGCACGCCGGACTCGTTCACCCGCAACGTCGAGCTCGAATACGAGCGCAACTACGAGCGCTACCAGTTCCTGCGCTGGGGCCAGGGTGCGTTCGACGACTTCAAGGTCGTCCCGCCCGGCACCGGGATCGTCCACCAAGTCAACATCGAATACCTGGCCCGGGTCGTGTTCACCCGCGACGGCGCGGCCTACCCGGACACGCTGGTCGGCACCGACTCCCACACCACGATGGTCAACGGGCTCGGCGTGCTGGGCTGGGGCGTCGGCGGCATCGAGGCCGAGGCGGCCATGCTGGGCCAGCCGGTGTCCATGCTGATCCCGCGGGTCGTCGGCTTCCGCCTCGACGGCGCGCTGCCGGACGGCGCGACCGCGACCGACCTGGTCCTGACGATCACCCAGATGCTGCGCGAGCACGGCGTGGTCGGCAAGTTCGTCGAGTTCTACGGTCCCGGCGTGGGCGCGGTCCCGCTGGCCAACCGGGCCACCATCGGCAACATGTCCCCGGAATACGGGTCGACCTGCGCCATCTTCCCGATCGACGAGGAGACCCTGCGCTACCTGCGCTTCACCGGCCGCCCGGCCGACCAGGTCGCCCTGGTCGAGGCGTACGCGAAGGAGCAGGGGCTCTGGCACGACCCCGACGCCGAGCCGCGCTACTCCGAGACCCTGTCGCTGGACCTGTCCACCATCGTGCCGTCGCTGGCCGGGCCGAAGCGGCCGCAGGACCGGGTGCCGCTGGACGACGCCAAGACCTCGTTCCGGGTGGCGCTGCGGGACTACGCCGGCTCGGACGGCATCCAGTCCACTGTGGACGAAGGGGTGGCCGAGACGTTCCCGGCCTCCGACCCGGTCGCGGTCGACGCCGGCAACGGGACCGCCGGCGCGCCCGCCGCCGCCACCGGCGGCCCGGCCGGGGACCGGGTGTCGAAGCCGACCAAGGTCACCCTGGAGGACGGCACCGAGACCGAGATCGACCACGGCGCCGTCGTCATCGCCGCGATCACCTCGTGCACCAACACGTCCAACCCGTCGGTGATGATCGGCGCCGCGCTGCTGGCCAAGAAGGCGGTCGAGCGCGGGCTGCAGCGCCGGCCGTGGGTGAAGACGACGCTGGCGCCGGGCTCCAAGGTGGTCATGGACTACTACGAGCGCGCCGGCCTCACGCCCTACCTGGACAAGCTCGGCTTCAACCTCGTCGGCTACGGGTGCACGACCTGCATCGGCAACTCCGGCCCGCTGCTGGAGCCGGTGTCCGCGGCCGTCAACGAGTCCGACCTCGCGGTGGTGTCGGTGCTGTCCGGCAACCGCAACTTCGAGGGCCGGATCAACCCCGACGTGAAGATGAACTATCTCGCCTCTCCCCCGCTCGTCGTGGCCTACGCGCTGGCCGGGTCGATGGACATCGACATCACCACCGAGCCGCTCGGCACCGGGTCCGACGGCGAGCCGGTCTTCCTGCGCGACCTGTGGCCGTCGGCGGCGGAGATCCAGGAGACGATCGACTCCTCGGTC
>DATDKW010000122.1:0-6083 GCA_036519715.1 Mycobacteriales bacterium | reverse complement strand
GCAGCGCGGCCGCGCACAGCTCGGCGTCCCGGAACGCGTCCTGCATCCCCTGGGCGGTGATGAAGTCGCGGTTGTAGCCGGCGTCGCCGACCAGCGCCCAGCCCGGCCCGTACGGGGTGCGGAAGTAGTTGGGCACGGCCGACCCGGCGAACCGGGTCTCCCGGGTCCCGGCCCGGACCCTGGCCGCGAACTCCGGCGCCAGCTCCAGCATGGCCAGGAAGTTGCCGGCCACGTCGGCCTTGTTGGCCTCGAACTCCGCGTACGGCCAGCCGCCGACGACGATGGTCCGGCCGTCGTGGGTGGGCCAGGCGCTGAAGGCGCGGTCCTCCCGTACGTAGCTCTCGAACCGGCCGTGCATCGGCAGCCCGCTCCAGTAGGCGTAGTAGCCGGCCAGCAGCGGCGGCTTGTCGTGGTACTGCTCCGGGCGCACGGCCCGGGCCACCAGCGAGTGCCGCCCGTCCGCGCCGACCACGACGGTGGCCCGCTCGGTCCGGCCGCCGCCGCCGCGGACGCCGGTCACCCGGCCGCCGTCCACGAGGACCTCCTCGACCGGGAAGCCCTGCCGGACCTCGGCTCCGGCCTCGACCGCGGCGTCCACCAGCAGCGCGTCCAGCACGGTCCGCCGCGGCCCGTACGCGGTCCCGGGCGAGCCCTCCAGGACGACCGGCCCGAAGTCGAAGCGGTAGGAGTCGATGGGCGGGCAGCCGGTCGCGACCAGCCGGTCCAGCAGCCCCCAGCGCTCCAGGGCGGCCACGCCGGGCTGGTGCACGAGGTGGGTGGAGACGGTGTCGCTGGGGAACCGGGCCCGGTCCACCAGCAGCACCCGGTGGCCCTGCCGGGCCAGCAGCATCGCGGTCGGGGCGCCGGCACAGCGGGCGCCCACGACGATCACGTCGTAAGTCATGCCTGGATCGTCCGGTCCCGGCGGCGCCGGAGTATCGGGGAGCTCCCCGAGTCAGCGGCGGATCTCCTCCCGGGTGGCCAGGGCGGCGGCCTCGGCCCGGTTGCGCAGTCCCAGCTTGGCCAGCACGTTGCCGACGTGGGTCTCCACGGTCTTGCGGGTGATGAACAGCCGGGTGGCGATCTCCGGGTTGGACAGCCCGGCGCCGAGCAGCCGCAACACCTCGGTCTCCCGCTTGGTCAGCGCGCCGACGCCCCTGGCACCGGTCCGGACCGGTACGCCGAGCTCGCGCAGCAGCGCGGCGGCCGCGTCGGCCTGGCGGGCCGCGGGCAGCCGCTCGAAGTCGGCCAGCGCGGCCCGGGCCTCGGTGATGGCGACCTGGGGGAGCCGGCCGGCCAGCGCCCGGGCCAGCTCCAGCCGGGTCTGGGCCAGCTCCGAGGGCAGCTGGGCCCGGGCGAACCCGTGCAGCGCCTCCTCCAGGCAGCCGCGGGCGTCGCCGGGTCCGCCGGCCACGCAGACCCGGCCGCGGGCCAGCGCGGCCGTGGCCAGCAGGTACGGGCCGCCGCGGGCCTCGGCCAGCCGGGCCAGCCGGGCCGCGGCCCGCTCGGCCGCGTCGATGCGGCCCTCGCTCAGCTCGGCCTCGACCAGCAGGGCCAGCAGCGGCGCGGCCGGCACCGGGTCGCCGCCCTCGCCGTCGCCGGTGGCCCGCTCCAGCAGGTCGCGGGCCAGCGCGGTCTCTCCGCGGGCCAGGTGCAGGGCGGCCCGGGCGCGGACCGCGTCCGGGTGCCGGTCCAGGCCGCGCAGCAGCTCGGCCGCGTCCTCCAGCCGGCCCTGCCGGACCCGCAGGTCGGCCAGCCGGACCACCGCCGCCTCCCGGCGGGCGGTCACCCTGGTGTCGAACTGCCGGCTGGCGGCCAGCAGCTCGGCCTCGGCCTCGTCCCACCGGCCGGCCGCGGTGAGGATGCCGCCGTAGTGGGCCCGGCAGAACGCGGCCACCACCGCGCTGCGGTCCATCCGGGCCGCGATCGCCCGCATCCACTGCTCGGCCCGGGCCACGTCGTGCACGACCTCGCAGGCCCAGAAGAAGCCGCAGAACATCGAGTCGATCGCGGCCAGGTCGGCCAGCTCACCGGCGCAGGCGGCCGCCATCGCCTCGTCGAAGTGCACCAGGCCCTGCTCGGGCCGGTCGGTGAGGATGAGCAGCCCGCCCAGGTAGGCCAGCGCCTCGAACTCGACGTCGGGATCGCGGCAGCGCCGGCCGATCTCGCCCGCCTCCCGCAGCAGCGCCTCCCGGGCCCGGAGGTCGTCCTCGCCGAAGGAGCGGAGGATCAGCAGCCAGCCGTGCTCGGGCCCGTCCGGGCCGGCCTCGGCCAGCACGCTGCGGGCCCGGGCCAGCCAGCCGCTCTCCACCGCCCAGTCGCCGAACACGCCGCCGCTGATCCAGCCCAGCGTCCGGGCGGCCCGGCCGGCGGCGGCGACCCGCCCGTCCCGGCGGTAGGCCGCGTACGCCTGCTCGTAGCGGGCGACGGCCCCGGCGTAGTCCCCGGCGAAGTAGCGCTCCTCGCCGGCCCGCTCGAGACCCTCCCCCTCCTCGGACGACGCCCCACCCACCCCCCGATGGTGACACGCCCCACCCACCACTCAGCCCTTCGCGGCCCGTTCTTCCAGGCGTTCGCGCTGGGGGACGACGACGTACTTGGGGTCCTGGGTGGACTGGATGCCGGCGTGCACCAGGCCGAGCCGCTCGAAGACGCCGCCGGCCAGCAATGCCGCCCCGGACACCACCGCCGCCAGCCGCGACCGCCGGCCGAGCAGCATCGATCCCAGTACGCCGCCCGCGGTCAGGGTGCTGGCCCGCTGGAGGTAGCGCCCGGCCCGGCCGGTGTCGTACGCCTCCCGGACCAGCCCGACCCGGCTCTCCAGCCGGCGCGACGCGGCCAGCTCCAGCACCGCGCCGTAGACGGCCAGCCGCCGCGCCGGAGCGGCCTCGGCCACCGGCGCGAGGATCATCCCCAGCCCGCCCGCGCTGGCCGCGGAGCTGCCGGTGAAGATGAACGGCAGCTCCTCGTGCGCGGTGTTCCAGGCCGGGACGGCGGTCTGCGACAACAGCACCGCGCCGTACGACGCGACGCCGGGAGCCAGGGCGGCGGCGGCCAGGCCGGACGGCCGGGCCAGCGCGCCGACCAGCCGGCCCGGCACCGTGCCGCGCCACCGGGAGGGCACCAGCTCCGACACCGCCGCCAGCCCCAGGCCCGGACCGTACGCCGCCAGCAGCCAGGTGCCCATGCTCATCGGCGAGGTCGGCTTGGCCACCCGCAGCATGTGGTGGAACCGCTCCGGCCGGCCGAGGTCCGCGACGAGGTAGTAGGACCCCACGGCCAGCGCGGCCAGCCCGCTGACCCGGGTGCCGCGGCGCAGCCCCGGACGGCCGGTGAGGTCGGCCCCGGCCGCCAGCAGGGCGCAGCCGCCGGACAGCCCACCGGCGAAGAAGTAGTAGGCGATCTTGTCTTCCCAGGCCGGGGTCTTGAGGATCTGCCGCCCGTAGTACGAACGGAACTCCGCCCGGGGCACCATCGACTGCTCCCGGGAGCCGTCCCCGCCGCGCACCGACGGCCCCAGCCGGCCCCCGGGCGGCCCGTCCTGGTGCACCCGGTCGCCCAGCTCGGGCCGGTCCCGGCGGTAGTCGCCCTGCTCCCGGGAGACCTGCTCCCGCCTGCCGTTCCCGCGCCCGGCCCGGGTCACGCCGGGCCCCCGAACACGGCCACGGCGGCCGAGGCCAGCGCCAGCGCGGCGGCCCCGGCGAACTTCCACATCCGGGACAGGTCCCGGGTCGGCACCACCGGGTCGGGCGGGAAGCCGTAGACCTCGGGCTCGTCCAGCAGCAGGAAGAACGCGCCGTTGCCGCCGACCCCGTCGTCCGGGTCCTCGCCGTAGAGCCGGGCCGCGGTCACCCCCTGCTCGTGCAGGGTCTCGACCCGGGCCGCGGCCCGCACCCGCAGCTCGTCCAGGTCGCCGTACTGGATCGACTGGGTCGGGCAGGCGGTCGCGCAGGCCGGCTGCAGCCCGTCCTTGAGCCGGTCGTAGCACAGCGTGCACTTCCAGGCCCGGCCGTCGCCCTCCCGCCGCTGGATCACCCCGTACGGGCAGCCGGAGACGCAGTAGCCGCAGCCGTTGCAGATGTCCTGCTGCACGACCACGGTGCCGAACTCGGTCCGGAACAGCGCCCCGGTCGGGCACACGTCCAGGCAGCCGGCGTGGGTGCAGTGCTTGCAGACGTCCGAGGACATCAGCCAGCGGAACTCCTCGCGGTCCTCCACCCCCGACCCGTCCCCGGGCTTGGAGAACGACGGCATCCCTAGGTCCACAGTGGACGGTGCTGGGCCCCGGGCCGGCGGCCCCAGGTCGATCGGTGCGGCGTGCGTGGCCGGCTGTTCGATGAAGGCCACGTGCCGCCAGGTCGACGCGCCCAGCGCCCCGGTGTTGTCGTAGGACAGCCCGAGCAGGTCGAACCCGTCGTCCGGCACGTCGTTCCACTGCTTGCAGGCGACCTCGCAGGCCTTGCAGCCGATGCAGATCGAGGTGTCGGTGAAGAACCCCTTGCGGGCCGGGTGATCGGCCGGATAACCGGCGTCGCCGGCCGGGTCCGTCTCCGGCCCGAAGATCTTGTGCTCAGCCATGGAACGCCTCCGGATCGCGCGCGCTCTCCAGGTGCAGGCGCCCCGCGCCCGGCCCGGTCGTGGCCACCGCGGCCCCGGTCGCCACCGTCACCCCGGCCCGCTGCCGGTAGTCCTCCACCAGCGCCAGCAGCTCCGCCCCGTGCGGCCGCCGCCCGGCCCGCACGTCGCAGGTGACCACTTTGGACTCCTGGATCAGCACGTTGGGGTCGAGCACGACACCGAACAGGTCGTTGACCGAGTCGCCGGTGACCACGCCGGCGTAGCCGTAGTGGATCGGCATCCAGACCTGGTGCACGGTGCGATCCTGCACCCGCAGCGGCCGCAGCCGCTCGGTCACCATGACCCGGGCCTCGATCGCGCTGCGGCTGGTGACCAGCGTGGCCCAGCCCAGGTGCTCCAGCCTGCGCTCGGCCGCCAGCTCCGGCGACACCTCGACGAACATCTCCGGCTGCAGCTCCGACAGGTACGGCAGGTTCCGGCTCATCCCGCCGGCGGTGTGGTGCTCGGTCAGCCGCGACACGAAGGCCACGTACGGGTAGACGTCGGAGTGGTCCTCCGGCGGCGAGGGGTTCGAGGGGTTGTCGGCCCGGGCGTAGACCTTGCGGGTCGGGTTGCCCTGCTGCCCGTAGAGGTCGTTGCGGAACAGCGACTCGTGCAGCTCGTAGTGGGTGGGCAGCGGGCCGTCCTGCAGCCCGTTGGGCACGAACAGCCAGCCCTTGCCGTCGGCCTGCATGATGAACGGGTCGTCCCCGCGCAGCGCGTCCGGCCCGACCGCCCCCTCCGGCGGCCGGTACGACGGCGGCTTGGTCGCCTCGAAGTCGGGCACGTCCGGACCGGCCCACCGGCCCTGCTCCTCGTCCCACCACATGTACTTCTTGCGCTCGGACCAGGGCTTGCCGTCGGGGTCGGCCGAGGCCCGGTTGTAGAGCACCCGCCGGTCGGCCGGCCAGACCCAGCCCCACTCCAGGAACGGGCTGTCCTGTTCGGTCCGGGGCCTGCGCCGGGCCGCCTTGTTCTCGCCCCCGCCGTACACGCCGGCGTAGATCCAGCAGCCGCAGGCCGTCGACCCGTCCGCCTTGAGCTCCGTGTACGCGGAGACCAGCCCGTCCGGCCCGTACCCGTTGATCGCCTTGAGCACGGACTCGGCCGACGGCTCGGCCGCCAGCCCGGGACCGCCGGTGGTCTCGTAGGCCCAGTTCAGGTCCTGCACGGCCCGGTCCCGGGGGTCGGTCGAGCCGGCCAGCCGCTCCTTGAGCATCCGGCCCAGGTGGTAGAAGAACCACAGCTCGGAACGCTGGTCGCCCTGCGGCTCGACCGCCTTCTCCCGCCACTGCAGCATCCGCTGGGTCTGGGTGAAGGTGCCTTCCTTCTCCACGTGCGACGCGGCCGGGAAGAAGAACACCTCGGTCTTGCAGCGCTCGGGCACGATCTCGCCCGACTCGACCTCGGGCGCGGTCTTCCAGAACTCGGCGCTCTCGATCATCACCAGGTCCCGGACCACCAGC
>DATDKW010000121.1:0-2512 GCA_036519715.1 Mycobacteriales bacterium | reverse complement strand
TGATCTACGCGCTGATCGCGCACGGCGGCGAGCTGCGCGAGGACCGCTACTGAGACGAGCGGCCGCGGCGCAATGACCACGTAAGTGTCATCGACGCGTCGGCGGTCTAAGAGGACGCAGGCCGGCCGACCGGAACCGGAGGCTTTCATGGCTGAGTCCGAGACGCACCAGACACCGGCCGCACAAGAGGGCGACCAGCGGCCGTGGATGCCGGTGGTGGCCGTCGTGGCGGTCCTGACCGCGTTCGTTGCCGGCTGGCGCTGCGGGCGAGGATGGGGCCGCCTTACGGGGTGGTGATCACCCCGCCTCCCAGGCGGGCCCGGGCGGGCGCGTTCCGAGCGCGAAGACGGCCGCGGCAGCCGTGACTGCCCAGACATGACGAGCACTCGAGTGCGGATGTGGCTCGTCGTCGTCCTCGTATCGGCGGTCAGCGCCGCCCTCGGCTACGTACTGCTCGATCCGCACAGTGGGCATACGGGCGCCCTGGTTCAAGGCTTTGCCGCGGGGGCGCTTCTCGCGATGATCACCGACACCATGCTGCCTGAGTCGTACGACGTCGAACGCGTCCGCACCGGCTCACTTGTCGCTATCGGATTCGCGGTCTCATTGCTGCTCTCGGCGATGTGAGCAAAGGCCTCCGGCCAACCGTTCTTCATCGGCAGGCAACCAGCCACGAACGCCGGTGTTGTCGTCGATGAGCTTCTGCCGCGATCGCGGGGGCCGATCGCTGGGAGCCCCTGAGGTCGAGCCGCCGGCAGGTCGCCCTCTCCGCGCATCGGAGTGAGGACGCCGCGCACGACTGCAGCGGACGACGAATTCGCCGTCCGCTGCGTCGTGACCCGGGTACGGACTCAGTCGACGAGTTCGATCTCGCCGGGCCGCCAGGTCTTATCGAAGAAGGGCTGGAGTGGGCTGTAGAGCCGCAGGAGGACGAACCAGCCCTTGGTGGGATCGGTCTGGATCCAGTTACCGGGTCCGACGTGGTCGGGCCGGGTGGGTGAGAAGTAGACGACGGTGGAGCCGTCCGGTTCGGCCTCGGCAGCGGGTGAGGGGTACCTCTGACTACCGGCCCGTGGGTAGCGCTGTGGGGTCTGCAGCATGGAGCGGGTCTGGTTGTCGTAGAGGGTCAGCGACCAGAACCGGGCCGCCGGGATGTCCTCGGGCAGCCGCACCCGGTACGTCTTCGAGCCGTCGAATGGGTCGCCATCGGGGTCGACGTTGGCGACGAGGTACTGCGAGCCGACGTTGGTCAACCGCATGCACATGGCGGGAGTGATGCCGGTCGCGGTGTAGAGGAACGACGTACGTCCGTGCAGCTGGCGGGCGCCGGTGTTCGGGAACGGCTTGATCCCGTCCGGCGTGATCAGTGGCGGCGGGTTCGTGAACTCGAACCCGCCGACCCAGAGCATGCACCACCACGCGCTGTCACCCTCGTAGTAGCGGTAATCCTCGGTCGGGTGCGCACCCATCCCGAGGGTCCGTGAGGCCGCGTTGCCGACAGCGACTGCCTCGTCCAGGATCGTGCGCAGCCGATCGTCGGGCTCGAACCTCTCGCCCTTGACGATCCCGATGGCAGCGAACTGGCCGGCCAGCTCGGGGTCGAGTGCCTCGGCGGGCTCCATCTGCACCAGACGGTCGAGGAGCACGTAGTGGCCGAAGTCGTTCGGCGGGATGGTGTTCATCACCAGCCCGGTCCCCTCCACGAACCGGGGCGACGCGGGGGTGACCGGCGCTCCCAGGGGGCCGCGCCCGGTCAGGTACGCGCCGATGCTGCTGCCGATGCCTCCAGGGGGGTAGGAATAGATCTTCAGCTGCTCCTTGATCTTGTTGACAGTCGGGGCGGGATCGTTGCCGGGGTTCTCGTTGATGAACGAGCGGCCGAAGACGGTGAGGTGGTTGGTGCGGGAGTGGCGGACGATGAAGCCGCCCTCGGGCAGGGGCCCGTCATAGCCGGGGGCGACCAGTAGATAGCGGCCGCCCTCGCCGCGATCCGCACCGGGCAGACCGAAATCGCTGATCCAGCGGAACCACATGTCGTCGATGGCACCCAAGGAGTCGGTCGGGGTCTCCACGACCAGCGGGCCCTGGGTCAGGTCGAGGAACGTCCAGAAGTAGACCGTGTCGGCGTTCCCGGTCAGGAAGAGCGACGCCGAATCCATCAGCTCGGAGAAGATCACGACGTCGCCGTCCGCGATCCCCGCGTTCAGGAACCCCTCCCGGAGGGCGTAGGTCGAGACGCCCTGGATCGTGTTCATGAACGCCTCGACGCCGTGCAGGTAGTCCAGGTGGTCGCGCAGCTTCGCCGCCGTCTCACGCGTCGGGTAGCCGTCGGTGAACTCCAGGGCACCGATCCCAACCTCCTGCTTCGCCGGGGTGGTGATCGCATCCGGAACAGCCGTCCGGGTCGCGCCGTCAGTAGCGGTCATGTCGGTTGCCTCCAGATCCCGATGTGACGGAACCGTAGGACCGCGCTGCTGCCGGCCGCATCACGCAGACCGCGTGAGGTAAAGGG
>DATDKW010000120.1:0-3865 GCA_036519715.1 Mycobacteriales bacterium | reverse complement strand
GTCGAGAGCGCCGACACGGCGGAGGACAGGACCGGCATCGGGTGCGCGTTGCGCGGGAAGCCGTCGAAGAAGCCCTTGAAGTCCTCGTGCAGCAGCGTGTGCCGCTTGATCTTGGCCGTGAACTCGGCCAGCTGCGTCTCGCTGGGCAGCTCGCCGTAGATGAGCAGGTAGCTGACCTCGGCGAAGGTGGCGTGCTCGGCCAGCTGGTCGATGGGGTAGCCGCGGTAGCGCAGGATCCCGGCGTCGCCGTCGATGTAGGTGATCTTCGACGAGCAGTTGGCGGTGTTGACGAAGCCGGGGTCGTAGGTCACCAGGCCGCCCTTGGACAGCAGGCCGCTGATGTCGACGCCCGGAGCGCCCTCGGTCGGCTGGACGACGGTGAGCTCCTGGTCGGTCCCGTCGGCGTGGCGGAGGCTCAGGGTCCCTGAGGCGGGGGTATCGGGCATCGGTGGCGCCCCTCTCGAACGGTTCGCGGCGAGGTCTCTCGGGAGTCACGAACGGTGTTATCTGACGGTAATCGATCAGGCGCCGGACCGGGTCCGCAGGGGTCCGTGACGACCGGCACAACCGGGGGCGAGACTGACCGGCACCGACCGGCGCATGGAGGGGAACCGATGGCTGAGTACGGCGAGTGGCTGTCCGCGATACGGCATTCCCACGAGCGGATGAGCTCGCTCGTGGGCGGGCTGACCGCCGAGCAGGCCACGCTCCGGTCGTACGCGGCCGACTGGACGGTCGCGCAGGTCGCGTCCCACCTGGGCAGCCAGGCCGAGATCTTCGACCTGTTCCTGACCGCCGGGCTGGAGGGCGCGGAGGCGCCCGACGCCGACGTCATCACCCCGATCTGGGACCGCTGGAACGGGCTGCCGCCGGCGGCCCAGCTGGCCGGCAGCGTGGTCGCCAACGGCAGGCTGCTGGCCCGGCTGGAAGGGCTGACGCCGGAGCAGCAGGACTCGTTCGCGCTGTCGCTGTTCGGCACCGACGTGGACATCGCCGGCCTGGCCGGGCTGCGGCTGGGCGAGCACGTCCTGCACACCTGGGACATGGCCGTCGCCCTCGACCCGGCCGCCACGCTGGCCGACGACGCGGTCGCGCTGCTCATCGACACCCTGCCGAGCAGGGCGGCCCAGGCCGGCACGCCGGTGCCCGGCGCGGCCCCGGTCGCGGTGGCCGTGACCGACCCCGACCGGGCCTTCGACCTCACCCTGAACCCCGTCGTCACCCTCACCCCGCGGGCCGGTGGCACCGCCGACGCCACCTTCCCGGCCGAGGCCTTCATCCGCCTCGTCGCCGGCCGCCTGGACCCCGACCACACCCCTCTCGGGGTCGACGCCGGCGACCGCCTCGACCAGCTCCGCCAGGCCTTCCCGGGCTTCTGACCGGGTCGGTCAGGTCTCGTCCCGGGTCGGGTGCAAGCGAACACCGGGCGGTCGGGGTGCGCGGCCTTGGCCGCGGCCGCGTACGGCATCCCGCCGCCCATGGACAGCAGCAGCCCCGACAGGCTGCCCTGCTGGGACGGGTGCAGCTGCAGGTCCCGGGCGTACCAGCCGGTGGCGGTGCCGCAACGGGGACTTGCCGGCTGTACCTCTCGGGTCGGCTGAACCGGCCGGAGGCGGGCATGGTCCGGCCGTGGGGACGCGGCTGCGGTTCGAGGGGTGGATCGCCGGGGTGGGGACGGCGTCCGGGACCCGGATCGTGCTCGGGCACTGGCCGCACTCCCCGTACGGGGCCTTCTCGGACGTGATGGTGCAGCGTGCGGACGGGCACCGGCTGCTGCTGGCGCCGCGCCCCGAGATCGCCGGCTTCGTCGCCTCCACCTACACCTTCGACGAGGTCCGGGTGGTCGACGTCGCCGTGACCCGGGACCGGGACACCTGGACGGTCGCGGCCGGGCCGCTGCGCCTGCGCTTCCGCACCGGTCGCCGGCCCGCCCTGGGCCTCCTGCTGCGCGCCGTGCCGCCCCCACTGGCCCGGACCCGGGCCTGGACCGCCCTCCTGGACCGCCCCGCCCACCTGCTCACCGGCCTCCACACCACCGGCTCCGCCGGCCACGACCGCACCGAGCACTACGGCGTCCAGGACCTCCGCCGGATCGTCGCCGCCACCGCGACCTGGGCCGAGGACCCCCTGGGCCCGCTGACCGAGATAGACCCCCCGGTCACCTTCGGCTTCGGCTCGGTTCCGGCAGAGCCGTCCCTGGCCCAGGTGACCACAACGGTGACGAACCGGTGACCTGGGTCGGCGACGGCAGCAGCGCGGCAGGGTCGGGCCCGGGAGAGGTGATGCCGGCGCGGCGGAACTCGCCGCGGCCCCGGCGCTCCTATCGGGGGAACCAGCCGACCGGCACGGCGGCCCGCGACGATGGACTCACGCTCAGGTCGGCCCGGTGGCGGCGCGAGCTTCGGCCAGCGTCTTCCAGCCGGTGCCGGCCAGCACCCAGCCGTCATGCCCGGCGAGCCGGTTGGCCGGGTCGTTGATCTTGACCTGCCAGCTGCCCGGGGTGGTCTCCCGGGCGAGGGCGGTCCGGCCGCGGCAGAGGCCGCGAAAGCTGCCGCGCGCCGTGGGGCGAGTGGCGAGCGCGTCGTCGATGGGCATGGGTGCCTCCGTACGGAGTTCACCGGGGTGCCCGGCGGTGAGCGGTGGAGCTCAGGGGAGGCGGCGGACTCCGCGGCATCCCGGACCCGGGCCGGCTGGTGCTCAGCACTGATGACGGTACGCCCACCGCGGTGGCGGCGACGTCCCTCCCACCACAACACCCGGTCGCCCGGGGTCTACCGTTCGCACAGAGGCGACGGGTCTGTCGCCCGGCCGAGCGGAGCACCGTGGACGACGATCTCGAGGTGGGCCTGACCGGATTGTCCGGCCTGTTGACCGGACACCGGCCGTTGCAGGAGACGCTGGTGCGCACCGCCGAGTTCGCGGTCCAGGCGATCCCGGGCGCGGACGGCGCGGGACTGACCATGCTGGAGGACGACCGGGCCCAGACCGTGGTGGCCAGCGCGGACTTCGTGCACGCGGTCGACGACGTGCAGTACGGCCTGGGTGAGGGCCCGTGCCTGCAGGCGGTCGAGTCCCGGGCCACGCAGACGTCCGGCTCGCTCGGTGGCGAGCCCCGGTGGCCCCGGTTCGGCCCGATCGGGGTCCGCCGTGACGGCTGGTACGGCGCCGTCGAGCGTCGTCCGTTAGCAATCGGTTAGCACGACCGTCCCGTGTGGACATTCTCGCAAAGTAGGCGGGCCGGGCGGGAGCAGCCACTCCCGGCCCCGGCCCTCGACCGTGAGAAGACACGGCCGTGACCACACCTTCGCCCATCCCTGACTACGCCGACGACGTCATGTTGTTGGTGGAGCCGCCGCCCACCGCGTCCCGCCCAACCATCCGGCTGCGCGCTGCCGGGACCGGCGTCGGTGCCCTGGTCGATCTGTCCGCGACTGGCGCGTCCCGCCTCGCCGGGCTGCTCGAGTCCGCGGTCGTGGTCGCGACCACCCGCGGGATCGGCGGCGACTGACCGACCTCAGACGCGGCGGCCCCGTCAGGCTTCGGCCGGCGGGGCCGTCGTGTGCCCAGGGTCGTCCTCGACCAGCTCGGCGAGGTTGACCACCTTGCCCAGCTCCTCCGGGGTCTTGTACTCCCCCATGAAGACGCCGTGCCGGGACAGCCGGTAGCAGCGGCGATCCTGCTGCATTTGTCGCGGTAGCGGGTCACGTCCACCAGCACGCCGTTAGGCCCCCCGCATCTTCACTTCTCCAAGGTGAACCGCCTTGACGCGGAACGCCAACTGGCAGACCAGGTGGTACGGCGGCCAGGTCTTGGCGGTGGCCCGGCGGCGGCCGATCCGTTCCAGCACCTCGTCGCACAGGACTAC
>DATDKW010000119.1:0-16703 GCA_036519715.1 Mycobacteriales bacterium | reverse complement strand
GTCGACGACATCGCCGAGCGGGTCGAGGCGGGCCAGCCGGTGCTGGTGGGCACCGCGAGCGTCGAGAAGTCCGAGCTGCTGTCCTCGATGCTGCTGCGCAAGGGCATCCCGCACGAGGTGCTCAACGCCAAGCAGCACGAGAAGGAGGCGGCGATCGTCGCGCTGGCCGGCCGGTCCGGTGCGGTCACCGTCGCCACCAACATGGCCGGCCGCGGCACCGACATCGAGCTCGGCGGCAACAAGGAGTTCCTGGCCGACATGCACCTGCGCGAACGCGGGCTGTCGCCGACCGAGACCCCGGACGAGTACGAGGCCGCCTGGGACGCCGCCCTCGAGGACGTGAAGGCGCAGGTCAAGAAGGAGCACGAGGAGGTCGTCAACGCCGGCGGCCTGTACGTGCTCGGCACCGAGCGGCACGAGTCCCGCCGGATCGACAACCAGCTCCGCGGTCGTTCCGGCCGGCAGGGCGACCCGGGCGAGTCCCGCTTCTACCTCTCCCTCGGCGACGACCTCATGAAGCGGTTCAACGCGGCCGCGGTGGAGGCGATCATGACCCGGCTGAACATGCCGGACGACGAGCCGATCGAGTCGAAGATGGTGTCGCGGGCGATCAAGTCCGCCCAGACCCAGGTCGAGCAGCAGAACTTCGAGATCCGCAAGAACGTCCTCAAGTACGACGAGGTGCTCAACCGGCAGCGGACCGTCATCTACGACGAGCGGCGCCGCGTGCTGGAGGGTGCCGACCTGCAGGAGCAGGTCGAGCACATGATCACCGACGTCGTCACCGGTTACGTCGAGGGCGCCACCGCCGACGGCTACCCGGAGGACTGGGACCTCGACCAGCTGTGGACCGCGCTGCGGGCGCTCTACCCGGTCTCGATCACCGTCGACGAGGCCATCGAGGAGGCCGGTGGCGACCGGTCCGGCCTGTCCACCGAGCAGCTGACCGAGCTGCTCGTCGACGACGCACACGCCGCGTACGAGGCCCGCGAGGAGGAGCTCGGCTCCGAGGTCATGCGGGAGCTGGAGCGGCGCGTCGTCCTGCAGGTGCTCGACCGCAAGTGGCGCGAGCACCTGTACGAGATGGACTACCTGCAGGAGGGCATCGGCCTGCGGGCGATGGCGCAGCGCGACCCGCTGGTGGAGTACCAGCGGGAGGGCTTCGACATGTTCAACGCGATGCTCGAGGCCATCAAGGAAGAGTCCGTCGGCTTCCTGTTCAACGTCGAGGTCGAGATCCAGCAGCCGGTCGCCGAGGACGCCGCCGCCGCCGAAGCCGTCGACGGCCAGATCCCGGCCGCCCCGGTGCGGGAGGAGCCGCCGGCCCGTCCGGCGCCGGCGGTGACCGCGAAGGGCCTGCAGACCGCCAGCCGGCCGGACAACCTGCAGTATTCGGCGCCCACCCTGGACGCGAGCGAGCCGGAGAAGAGCGCGACCGGCGGCGCCGAGGTCAGCGGCAACGGGGAGCCGGGCCGCAACGCGCCGTGCCCCTGCGGCTCGGGCAAGAAGTACAAGCGATGCCACGGGGCTCCCGCCGCCGCGCGCTGATCGCCGTCACCGCCGCCCCGGACCCGCGTGGCCCGGGGCGGCGGCAGCGCGCCCGAGTCAGCCCGGCGCGGTGGCCCGCTCGATCTCACCCCGCTTCCAGCGCGACCGCCCGCCACCGCCCGTCAAACCCCTCCAGCCGGGCCGCGACGGCCGAGTAGGCCGAGCCGCGCAGGACGACCGCGGACACCTCCGCCACCCCGTCAGCCGGCTCGCTGGCCCGCACCGACCGGATGAGCGGCACCACTCCCGGCGGCGTGCGCCACCGCGTGTCGTGCCGCATCCGGGAGATCTGCGCGCGCACGGACTGCGACGTCCACTCCTGCAGCTGCGCCGACGGCCGCGACCCGGCCAGCGTCTCGATCACCGCCTGCAGAAAGCGGGTCGCCCACGCCTCCGGCTCGGGCAGGTCCCGGCGCGGGGTGGGCTGCGGGTCGAAGAAGTCGATCTCGTGCTCGAACCGCCGCGGCGGTGGCTCGTCGAACGGCAGCTCTTCGCGCTGCCGAACGATGCGCAGCTCGCCCTGCGGCAGCTCGTCGTCGTACGGCGGCTCCAGCCGGGGCACCCGCCGGACGGTCGGGCGGCGCGGCCGGTGGTCCGGGGCTGGGTCGAGGGCGGGCATGGACACGGCGAAGGCCTTCCATCAGCGAGTGCACACCGACTGAACGGCTTGCCCTCGAACGGGTGCGTTTACTTGCGTTTGCTTTGTAGGCCGGGCGAAGCTGTCCGTCAAGGGTGATACTGGATAAATCCGGACGAAAGTGGAAGCCCATGCGCTGGACGTACCTGTTCGAGGACCTGGAATCGCAGGCGGAGAGCCTCACCGACGCCGAGCGCGACAGCGAAGTCGCCGAGCGCATCCGGATTGAGGCCGGCCGGCTGACGCTGCTGGACCGGCTCCGGGGCGCGGCCGGTCACCCGATCTCCCTGCGTTGCACCGGCGTCGGGCCGTGTAACGGGCGTCTCGAGCGGCTCGGCCGGGACTGGCTGCTCATGGTGGAGTCCACCGGCGCCGAGACGCTGGTCCCGCTGCACTCGGTGCTCGGCGTCGGCGGCCTCGGCCGGCACTCGTCCGCCCCCACCGGCGCGCTCGAGCTCGGCCTGCGCTCGGTACTGCGCGGCATCGTCCGGGACCGGGCCCCGGTCCGGATGGTCCTGGTCGACGGCACCCCCGTCGACGGCACGCTCGACCGGGTTGGCGCGGACTTCATCGAGGTCGCCGAGCACCCGATCGGTGAGGCGCGCCGCCCCGGCGTGGTGCAGGGCGTCCGGACGGTGCCGCTGTGCGGATTCGGCGCGGTGCGCCGCTGGTGAGCTCAGTCCGGCGGCAGCGGCTCGTCCCGAGCCAGCGGGTGGGTCTCGACGAACGCGCGCGTCTCGGCGTACATCCGCTCGATGTACGACTCGAGTTGCTCACGCTCAACCCGCCACTGCCCGCGGCCGCCGATCTTGATGGCAGGGAGGGCACCGCTGCGGACCAGTGCGTACGTCTGCGAGGCGGAGATGTTCAGCACCTCGGCGACATCGCTCAGGGTGAGAAAGCGGTCCGGGGTCATCGCGTCCTTCCGACGGCAGCTCAGGTCGACCCATCGGTCAGTGTGACATCGCCACCGCGCCGAGGTGACGGAGAGCAGTCCGCACCGTCCTTTCGCAACTTACTACGCAAATCGGACTCGACGGTGTATAACAGGGCTGACCCATCCGAGAGGAGTCTCTGTGGACGCCCCACCCTCGCCGCCGGCCCGTCGGCTCCGGCCCCCGTCCTGGTTCGACCCGCGGCTGATCGCCGGAGTGCTGCTGGTCGTGGGCTCGGTCGTGGGCGGGTCGGCGATCGTCTCCGCCGCGGACCGTTCGGTGCGGGTGTGGGCGCTGACCCGGGACGCCGCCGCCGGCACTGTCCTGTCGGCCGACGACGTCCGGCCGGCCCGGGTGCGGCTGTTCGACAGCGCGCCCGGCTACCTCGCCACGGCGGTGTCCCCGGCCGGCCGGGCCGTCGTGCGGGGGCTGTCCGCGGGCGAGCTGCTGCCGGCCGCCGCACTGGGGACCACCGCTCCCGGGCTCGTCGTCAATCTGCCGGTGCGGACGGACAACGCGCCGTCGGTGAGCCGGGGCCAGGCCGTCGACGTCTGGGCCGGCACCAAGGACTGCGGACCGCGCCGGGTGCTGGCGTCGGTCGCGGTGCAGGACGTGCGCACGGACGACACCGGTGCGCTGACCACCGGCACCGCGCTGCTGCAGGTCGTGCTCCGGCTCGGCCGGCCGGAGGCGGATCGGCTGCTGGCCGTGCTGGGGGTCGAGTCGACGATCCGGCTGGTGGTCGTCGACGGGGCGCCGGCAGCCGGTGCGGTCGAGGCACCGTGCGGCCGGGACGGCGGGGCGCGGCCGTGATGCGGGTGCCGGTGCTGACCGCGGTGCCCGGCGCGGCCTGGGAGACGGACCTGGTCGCCGCGCTGGACCGGGCCGACCACGGGATCACGGTCGTCGGCCGCTGCGTCGACCTGCCGGAGCTGCTCTCGGTCGCCGCGACCGGCACGGCCCGGGCCGCGCTGCTGTCGGCCGGGCTCGGCCATCTCGACCGCGATGCCGTGGCCCGGCTGGCGTCCTCCGGGGTGGCCGCGATCGGCCTTATCAGTGCGGGCGAGGAGCAGGCCGAGGCCCGGCTGCGGCGGATCGGCGTGCCGCGGGTGCTGCGGGTGGAGGCGGGCGTGGCCGAGGTGGCCCGGGTGGTCATCGAGGCGGTGGCCGAGGGGCTCGCCGAGGAGGGAGCCTGGTTCGGCGACCCGGCCGGGGCGCTGCCGGTGCTCGGCCCGCCGGTACGGCCGCCCGCGCCGGCCCGCGGTCGCGGGAAGGTCGTCGCTGTGTGGGGTCCGACCGGCGCGCCGGGGCGTACGACGGTCGCGATCGGCGTCGCCGACGAGGCCGCCCGGCTCGGTGTCTCCACGCTGCTCGCCGATGCCGACCCGTACGGCGGGACCATCACGCAGACCCTCGGCCTGATCGACGAGGCGGCCGGGCTGGCGCTGGCCTGCCGGGAGGCGGCGGCCGGGCGGCTGGACACGGCGCAGCTGGCCCAGCAGAGCCGGCAGCTGCGGCCGGGCCTGCGGGTGCTCACCGGGATCACCCGGGCCGACCGCTGGCCGGAGCTGCGGCCGTCCGCGGTGCGGGCCGTCCTGGCCCAGGCCCGGCACCTGTCGGCGCTGACCGTCGTGGACTGCGGCTTCTGTCTGGAGCAGGACGAGGAGCTGTCGTACGACACGGCCGCGCCGCGGCGCAACGGCGCGACCCTGACCGCGCTGGAGGCGGCCGACACGGTGCTCTGCGTCGGAGCGGCCGACCCGGTCGGGTTGCGGCGGCTGATCCGCGCGCTGGACGAGCTGCGCGAGGCGTTGCCCGGGATCGCGCCGCTGGTGGTGGTGAACCGGGTGCGGGCGACGGTCATCCCGGGGGCGCCGGAGCGCGAGATCGCGGCCGCGCTGCAGCGGTGGGCCGGGATCGAGGCGACCGCCTACCTGCCGGCGGCGCCGGCCGTGCTCGACACCGCGATGCGGACCGGGGCCACGCTGGCGGAGGCGGCGCCGGTGAGCCCGCTGCGCCGGGCGGTGGCCGAGCTGGCCCGCGGGCTCACCGGCGCACCCCAGCCCGCCCCGCGCCGCCGCCTGCTCCGGCGCCCCTGACCGACCGCCGGCGCCCCGCCCGCCACCGCCTGCTGCCGCCCGCCGCTGAGCCGCCCGCCGACCGCCGCCGGCCGCTAACCGCCGAGCCGAGCGTGGGCGCCGGGCCGCGCCCGCCGGCGGTCGCGGGGTGGTGGGGTCGGAGTGATAGACGTACGGGGTGGCTGAGCTTCGGGGTCTGCTGGTGGACTACGGCGGGGTGCTGACCAACCCGCTGTCGGAGTTCATCGGCGACTGGGTGCGCACGGACGGCATCGACCCGGACCGGTTCGCCGACCTGATGCGGCGGTGGCTGGGACCGGACGGCGACCGCAACCCCATCCACGACCTGGAGACCGGCCGGATCGACGCCGCGGAGTTCGAGCGGCTGCTCGCCGAGGAGCTCGCGACCGACCAGCCCGATCCGGCGGAGGCGGAGCGTACGGCCGGGATACTGACCCGGATGTTCGCCGGGATGCGGGTGGAGCCGACCATGCTGAGCGTCCTGCGCGCCGCCCGCACGGCCGGCCTGCGCACCGGCCTGCTGTCCAACTCCTGGGGCCTGGACTACGAGCGCGACGGCTGGGACACGCTCTTCGACGCAGTGGTGATCTCCGGCGAGGTCGGCCTGCGGAAGCCCGACCCCGCCATCTATGAGCTGGCGGCGCAGCGGATGGCCCTGCCGCCGGACCAGATCGTCTTCGTCGACGACCTGCGTCCCAACGTCCGGGCCGCGGTGTCGGCGGGCATGGTCGGCGTCCAGCACGTCGACATCAGCACGACCGTCGGCGAGCTGGAGATCCTGCTGGGCTGCCCGCTGCGTTAGCCGGTCACGGCTGCCGGTGCAGGACGGCGGCCAGCGCGTCGGCGGTGCCGGTGTCGCCGATGCTCTTGTTGGCGCGCTCGACGATCTGCCGCGCGACCTGAGGGCGTTCGAGGGTCACGGTGCTTCACCGGTACGTGCACTCGCAAGTATCGATCGGCAATCTGTGGACAACTCCGGCCCTGTGGACGGCCGCCGACGCTCCCGCGGCGTGCGTGTCACGATGGTCGTGCTTCCAGCGGGCCCATCCGGTCCGCGGCCGACTGCGAGGAGGGGCGTCCCGATGACCGACCGGTTGAGCGCTCTCGACGTCTCCTTCCTGTACATGGAGGAGCCGACCACGCCGATGCACGTGGGCGGCCTGGCCGTGTTCCAGCCGCCGGAGGAGGGCTTCGACTACGACCGCCTGGTCCGGCTGATCGAGGACCGGATCAGCCTCGTCCCGCGCTACCGGCAGAAGATCCGCTGGGTGCCGGGCCATCTGGCCAACCCGGTCTGGGTGGACGACGCCGACTTCGACGTCACCTTCCACGTGCGCCGTTCCGCGCTGCCCCGTCCCGGCTCCGACTCGCAACTGCGGGAGCTGGTCAGCCGGCTGATGTCCCGGCGGCTGGACCGCAACCGCCCGCTCTGGGAGATGTACCTGGTGGAGGGCCTGGAGGGCGGCCGGATCGCGGTCATCACCAAGACCCACCACGCGATGGTGGACGGGATCAGCGCGGTCGACATCGGCCAGGTCATCCTGGACGTCACGCCCACGCCCCGCGACGTCCCCGACGACCTCTGGATGCCCGCGCCGGCGCCCCACCCGATCGGCCTGGTCGCCGATGCCGTCACCGAGCTGGTCCGGCGGCCGACCGCGGTGGTGGACACGGTGCGGATGGGCGTGCTGGACGCCCGCAGCACGGCCGGCAAGATCGTCGGGGCGGTCGGCGGGCTGGCCGCGGCCGCCCGGATTGCGGCCAAGCCGGCGCCCTCGACCCCGATGAACGTCACCATCGGCGAGCAGCGCCGGTTCGGCGTCGCGCGGACCGATCTCGACGACTACAAGCGGGTCCGCAAGGCGCACGGCGGGACCGTCAACGACGTCGTGCTGGCCACCGTGGCCGGGGCGCTGCGCAGCTGGCTGCTGTCCCGGGGCGAGGCGGTGACCGCCTCCACCTCGATGCGGGCGTTGGTCCCGGTGTCGGTCCGGACCGAGGACGAGCGCGGCACCGCCGGCAACCGGGTCTCCTCCTATCTGGTGGACCTGCCGGTCGGCGAGCCCGACCCGGTGATCCGGCTGTCCCAGGTGAGCTACGCGATGAAGGGCCACAAGGAGTCGGGTCAGTCGGTCGGGGCGGACGCGCTGGTGGCGCTGGGCGGGTTCGCGCCCCCGACGCTGCACTCGCTAGGCGCCCGGGCGGCCAACGGCTTCACCCGGCGGCTGTTCAACTTGGTCGTCACCAACGTCCCCGGCCCGCAGTTCCCGCTGTACGCGGCGGGCGCCCAGCTGCTGGAGATGTTCCCGGTGGTGCCGCTGGCCCGGGGGCAAGGTCTGAGCATCGGGCTCACCTCCTACAACGGGCGGGTCTACTACGGGCTCAACGCCGACCGGGACGCGCTGCCGGACGTGGACGTGATCGGGGCGCTGATCGAAGAGTCGCTGGCCGAGCTGGTGGAGACGGTCGAATGAACGCGGGCGGGGACGGCGTCCGCCGCGGGCTCGTGCTCGGCGCCGGCGGGGTGCTCGGCCTGACCTGGATGGTGGCCGCGCTGACCGCGCTGCAGGAGGCGGAGGGCTTCGACGCCCGCGACGTCGACGTCTGCATCGGCACCTCGGCCGGATCGGTGCTGGCCGCGCTGCTCGGCTGCGGGGTCGGCGTGGATGTGACGCTGCGCCACCAGCAGGGCGCCCGGCGCCCGGCCGACCCGGACATCAGCTGGGACTACGACCGCGACAGCGGGGGATCGGTGCCACCGCGGCCGGGCCTGGGCGTGGGTTCGCCCCGGCTGCTGCTGGAGGCGGCCCGGCACCCGGGGCGGGTGCCGCCGATGGCGGCCTTCTCCGCGGCGCTGCCCCGCGGCCGCGGCACCCTGCGGCCGCTGCACCGGATGCTGGAGACGGTCTCCGCGCCGGTGGACGGCTGGCCGCCGAACACCTGGATCGTGGCGATGGACTACGCCTCCGGCGCCCGGACGGTGTTCGGGCGTGACGGCGCGCCGCCGGCCACGCTCGCCGACGCGGTCACGGCCTCGTGCGCCATCCCGGGGTGGTATGCACCTGTCGTGATCAACGGGAAGCGGTACGTCGACGGCGGGACGCTCTCGCCGACCTCGCTCGACCTGCTCGCCGGCGCCGCCCTGGACGAGGTGTTCGTGCTGGCCCCGATGGTGTCCTTCGCCTACGACCGGCCCCGCGCGGCGATGGCGCGCGGGGAGCGGCAGTGGCGGCGGATGGTGAGCCGGCGGGTGCTGGCCGACGCCGAGGCGCTGCGCCGGTCGGGGACGGCCGTGACCGTGCTGGGCCCGGGACCGGAGGATCTGGAGGCGATCGGGGCCAACCTGATGGACCCGCGCCGCCGGCAGCGGGTGCTGGCGACGGCACTGCGGACGAGCGCGGCGGCGCTGGCCCGCGGCGGCTCGGACGCGGCGCCGCAAACCGGAGCGGTGGGCTGATGCGGGTCTACCTGCCGGCCACGACCCGGACCCTGCGCGAGCTGGTCGACACCGGAGAGCTGGGGCCGGCGCCGCTGACCGGGTTCGCGGTGACGCCGGAGCTCACGGCCTGGTATCGGGACAGCGACGAGGAGGAGCTGGAGTACGCGGCGCTGACCGAGGCCGCGCGCGGGTCGCTGCGGATGCTGGACCAGGAGCTGGGAGCGGAGCCGAGGCGGGCGGTCGTGGTCGCGGACGTGCCGGACGGTCAGGTCCAGCCGCGGCCCGACCTGGACCGGGCGGTGGTCCGGGTGACCGCGCCGGTGCCGATGAAGCTGGTCGCAGCCGTACATGTCGATGGTCCCGACGCCGAGAAGGCGGTGGCGGCGGCGGTGGCCGTGGTGCTGGAGGCAGACCTGGGCAGCGAGGACGCCAAGTTCGTGGTGGACGGGGCCGAGGGACACGAGCTGCTCTGGTACGCGACGCAGGAACTGGGCCCGCTCCTCGACCTCCTCTGAGCGGAGGCCCCGGGCGCCCCGGTCAGCGGAACGGGTTCAGGGCGGCGTGGGGGCTGATCTTGACCCGGTCTGGGCCCACGGCGCCTCCCGCAGGGCGCGCATGGCCGCGCGCCGGCCGGGGGGTGTCCATCCGGTCCAGGAACAGCACGCCGTCGAGGTGGTCGGTCTCGTGCTGCAGGCAGCGGGCCAGGTGGTCGCTGCCGACGACCGCGGATCGGCAGGACGGGTCATCGAATCCCTCCACAGAGGCCGCAGCCTGCCGGCGAAAGTCCGGGCGGATTCCGCTCAGATTGTCTGGTGGAGATGGTCGATCACCAGCTCGGGCACCGCGGGCGAGCCGTCGGAGTCGTCCGGGAAGTCGAAGACCGCGATCATCATCTGCATCGGGTACGCCGGCGGCCGCGGGCAGCTTCGGATCAGCACGTTGTCGACCAGGAACTCGGCTCGCTCGGCCGTCCAGTCCACCGTGTAGTCGTGGAACTCGGCGACGTCGATCGGCAGCCGCGGCGCCGCGAAGTCCTGCGCCACGTCCGGATCGCGAAACTTCTTGAAGCCCATGCCGACCTCCGCGGAGCCGGGCTGCACCGCGTTGCCGAAGATTTCGAAGACACAGATCTCCGCGCAGTGCGCCGGCACGTCCTCCAGCCCGACCATCCACCACGCCACCATCGACCGCGACGTCACCACCGCGCGGGCCCGCATGTCCAGCCGCCCGTACTGCGGGGTGAAGCCCCAGAACGTCTCCTGCTCCTCCCGCACCACCGAGCCGCCCTCCAGCGGCTGCTGGCCGATCGTGCTGCCGACCGGGCCGGAGAAGTTGCCGCTCTGGATGCCCGACACCCGCAGTGGCGTCGGGTGGTCGTCCGGCATCCACAGCCCGTGGTCGGCCGGGATGGACAGCCGCAGGCAGGAGTCCCGGATCTCGTACACCGCCGCCGTCGCCGCCCGGGAGCTCCAGGCCGGCAGGTAGTGCGGCAGCCAGACCGAGCGGTCCAGCTCGGGCGCGTCGAAGTCGTCCCGGAACATGGCCCGCATCATGCCCAACGAGACCCGGCGGCACCGCCACAATGGCGGCCGTGCCGAAGAAGGTCACCACCCGCAACGCCGCCTTCCAGCAGTGGCAGGCGCTGCTCACCAACCGCGGCAAGCGCCAGCGGGCGGGGGAGTTCCTGGTCCAGGGCGTGCGGCCGATCACGCTGGCGGTCGAGCACGGCTGGCAGATCCGGACCCTGCTCCACACCGCGGGCCTGAAGTCGCGGTGGGCGCAGGGCCTCCTGGACGCGTACGACGGGGCGGAGCTCAGCGCCGAGCTGATGCGGGAGCTGGGCGGCAAGGAGGAGCAGGAGCTGATCGCCGTCGTCGGCCTGCGGGAGGACCGGCTGGACCGGGTTCCGCGCCCGCCCGACCTGCTCGCCGTGGTCTTCGACCGGCCCAGCACGCCCGGCAACATCGGCACCCTGGTGCGGTCGGCCGACGCGTTCGGGGCGGACGGGGTGATCGTCACCGGCCACGCCGCCGACCCGTACGACCCGCGGGCGGTCCGGGCCAGCACCGGCTCCCTGTTCGCGATCCCGGTGGTCCGGGCGCCCGGCCACCGCGAAGTGCTGGACTGGGCCGGCAGCGCCACGATCGTCGCCACCGACGAGGACGGCGCCACCGATCTCGCCGACGCCGACCTCACCGGCCCCATCGTCGTGCTCGTCGGCAACGAGACGATCGGCCTGACCGCAGCCTGGCGCGACAGCGCTCAGCAGACCGTACGCATCCCCATCACCGGGGCGGCCAGCTCCCTCAACGCCGCCGTCGCCGGCACGGTGGTCCTGTACGAGGCGGCTCGCCAGCGCCGCCGCTAGAGAGCGCAGCGGCTAGATGTCGACCTCGGAGCCCATGATCACCGTGCGGTTGCGGGGAAGGCCGAAGAACTCGGCCGGGTCGCCGGCATTGTGGGCCAGCACCACGAACAGCGCCTTGCCCCACCGGCTCATCCCCGGCGCGGACGTCCGCCGCAGCGCCCCCCGGGACAGGAAGTACGACGCCTCTGCAGCGTCGATCTCGGCCGAGATGAGCCCGTCGGCGGCGGCCCGGGCGACCGCGGCCGGGATGTCGGGGGTGTCGAAGAAGCCGTACCGGACGGTGAGGTGCACGATCCCGTCGTCGGTGTAGCCGAGGTCGTCGACGGTGAGCATCTCGCCCGGCTGAACGTGCGGCACGCCCTCGGGCCGGGCCGAGACGATGACCACGTGCCGGTGCAGCACGTGGTTGTGCTCGAGGTTCGCGCGCAGCGCCAGCGGGGTGGTCCGCTTGCTGGGATGCGGGAAGACGCCGGTGCCGACGACGCGGGCGACCTGGTGCCGCCGGACCTTCTCGATGAAGTCCGGCAGCGGTCCCTCGGCCTCGGCCCGGTTGCGCACGGTGATCTCGCGGCCCTTGCGCCAGGTCGTCATGACCGTGAACACCGTGCCGGCGATGAGCAGCGGCAGCCAGCCACCGGAGAGGATCTTGGTCAGGTTGGCGCTGAAGAACGTCAGCTCGACCCCGCCGAACGCGACCCCGGCCGCGACCAGCTGCCAGGTGCGCCAGTGCCAGCGCCGCCGGGCCACCACCAGCAGCAGCACGGTGTCGACCAGCAGCGCGCCGGTGACCGCGATCCCGTACGCGGTGGCCAGCCGTTCCGAGGTCCGGAAGGCCAGGATCAGCACCAGCACCCCGGCGAACAGCACCCAGTTCACCGCGGGCAGGTAGACCTGGCCGGCCTCGCGCTCGGAGGTCTGCTTGATCCGCAGCGGCGGCAGCAGCCCGAGCTGCACCGCCTGCCGGGACACCGAGAACGCGCCCGAGATCACCGCCTGGGACGCGATCACGGTGGCCAGCGTGGCCAGCACGACCATCGGGATCCGGGCCCAGCCCGGCAGCAGCAGGAAGAACGGCGAGGAGATGCCGGCCGGGTCGCGCAGGATCAGTGCGCCCTGGCCGAGGTAGTTGAGCGTCAGGGCCGGGAAGACGAGGAAGAACCAGGCCCGCCGGATCGGGGCCCGGCCGAAGTGGCCCATGTCCGCGTACAGGGCCTCGGCGCCGGTGATGCACAGGACCACCGCGCCCAGCGCGACGAAGGCCACGAAGGGGCGCTCCACCAGGAAGGCCAGCGCGTACGTGGGGGACAGGCCGCGCAGGACCGACGGCGCCCGGACCAGCTCCGGCAGGCCGGCCAGGGCCAGCACCGCGAACCACAGCGCCATCACCGGCCCGAACAGCGCGCCGATCCGGGTGGTGCCGAACCGCTGGGACACGAACAGCACGGTCAGGATCGTCACCGCGATGGGCACGACCAGGTGGGACAGCTCGGGCGCGGCCACCTTGAGGCCCTCGACCGCGGACAGCACCGAGATGGCCGGCGTGATCACGGAGTCGCCGTAGAACAGGGACGCACCCACGACGGCCAGCACGATCACCCGCATGGCCACCCGCGAGCGCGCCCCGGCCATCCGCCGGACCAGCGCGGCCAGCGCCAGCACGCCGCCCTCGCCGTGGTTGTCGGCCCGCATCACGATGCTGACGTACTTCACCGAGACGACCAGGGTGACCGACCAGAAGACGAGCGAGATCACGCCGTACACGTCGGCCGGGGTGGCCGCGACCTTGTTGTGGTCCAGGGAGAAGACGGTCTGCAGGGCGTAGAGCGGGCTGGTGCCGATGTCGCCGAAGACGACCCCGAGCGCGGCCACGACCAGGGCGACCGCTCCGGACCGGGCGTGGGACCGGCCGGTGCCGGGCGCCGGCTCGGGCGGTTCCGCGGCCTCCGTGTCCGGCAGCGGCTCCGGGAGCGGGGAGGTCACAGCGTCGGCCACACCCCGATGATCGCCCTCCGCCCGGGGCGGTGCCACGAGCGGGGTCGATCTGATAGCGGTAAAGGTATAGCGTTTCCGCTATGGAGGACGACGAGCTGCCGGTCCTGCCCGGATTCCGGGAGATCGCGCAGCGGCGGCGCGCGGTGATCGGGGAGCTGGCCGGTGCGCGCCGGGCCGCCGGCCTGTCCCAGACCGAGGTGGCGGCGCGGATGGGCACCTCGCAGTCGGTGGTGGCCCGGCTGGAGTCCGGCCAGATCGACGCCCGGCTGTCCACCCTGCAGCGGTACGCGCTGGCCGTCGGCCGCGAGCTGGAGCTGGGCGTCCGCCCGGAAGGGGAGTCCCGATGAACCCAGGTTGGCTGCCGGGCAACCCCGGCCCCGTGCCGCCCACGGTCGTGCACCTCGACCCGCGCCGGGAGGAGCTGGCCGAGCAGCTGTGGCGGCGCCGGGTGGTGCTGCTGTCCGGGCGGCTGGACGGCCCGGCGGCCGAGGCCGCGGTCGGCCGGATCCTGCTCGCGGACGCCGACGGGCCGGACCCGATCCAGCTGCACGTGCACTGCCCGGACGGCGACCTCGACGCCGCGGTCGTGCTGGCCGAGACCCTGCAGCTGGTCCGGGCCCGGGTGATCGCGCTGGCCGCCGGCACGGTCGGCGGCCCGGTGGTGGGGGCGTACGCGGCCGCGCGGGTGCGGCGGGCCCACCCGCACGCGCGGTTCGCGCTGACCGAGCCGCGGGCGGAGTTCCGGGGCAACGCCGGGCAGTTGGCCGCGGACGTCGACCTGCGGGCCGGCCAGCTGCGCTTCCTGCAGGAGACGATCGCGGCCGCCACCGGGCACGACCGGCTCGGCTTCGGCGCCAACCGGATCCTCACCGCGGCCGAGGCCCAGGCCGAGGGCCTGGTACAGGAGATCGTCCGTCACCCCAGGTAGGACGACAGGACGGCGGCCTCGGCCCGCAGCCGGTCGGCGGCCGGGCCCGATCCGTACTCGGCGGCGGCCGCGAGCCGTTCGGCGATCTCGGCCCGGACCACCGCGGCCTCCTCCTCCGGCGTCAGGACCCGGCGGGCCGCCTCGGCCGCGCCCAGGCCGACCGCGCTGCCGGCGAAGTGCTGGTCCCCGGTCGCGGTCGACGGCGGCGACGGCACCGCGGTGGCGTTCCCGAGCGCGCCCAGCACCGAGCGCAACGCCGCGGTCGCCACCGGGTCCCGCTCCCGCATCGCCGCCCGCAACCCCGCCCGCAGCCGCTCCTCCACGGCCGCCACGCTAGTAGAGCCGCACTTCGTGGAGCTGCTTGAGCAGCCGGGTCAGCGAGGCGATGTCGCCCGGCGCCCACTCGGCCAGCGCCGCCCGCCAGCGCTCCATCCGGGCGCTCTTCAGCTCCTCCATCTTCGCCAGCGCCGGCGGCGTCAGCCGTACGGTCACCGCGCGGGCGTCGTCCGGGTCGGGCACCCGCTCCAGCAGGCCCAGCCGGGCCGCGGCGTCGATCTGCCGGCTCACCGTGGACTTGTCCAGGTGCAGCGCGGCCGACAGCTCCGACGGCCGCATCGCGCCGCGCCAGCCGATCATCGACACCAGCGGGTAGGCGGTGGTGTCCAGGCGCGGATCGAGCTCGTGGGCGGAGTGGCGGGCGGCGGCGCGGGCCCACGACCAGGTGGCGCTGATCGCCTCCTCCAGCGCGGAGACGTCATCCACTGCGTCCTCCCGGGAATGTTGCAAGTATCAACTTCCTTGTACCGCTCGACCACAGTACGAACGATCGAAAGGCACGCCCGATGGCGAGCATCACCCAGCCTGCGCCTCCGCGGGACGCGACGACGCCGGCCATGAGCCACCGGCAGATCCTGGAGGCCCTGTCCGGACTGCTGCTCGGCATGTTCGTCACGATCCTGGCCAGCACGGTCGTGTCCAACGCGCTGCCGCGCATCATCTCCGACCTGCACGCGGGCGAGTCCGCGTACACCTGGGTGGTCACCGCCACCCTGCTGGCGCTGACCGTGACCACCCCGATCTGGGGCAAGCTGGCCGACCTGACCAGCAAGAAGCTGCTCATCCAGGTGGCCCTGGTCATCTTCGTGCTGGGCTCGGCCCTGGCCGGGCTGTCCCAGAACGCGGCCACCCTGATCACCTTCCGGGTCGTGCAGGGCATCGGCGCCGGCGGCCTCACCGCGCTCGTGCAGGTCATCCTGGCCGCGATGATCTCGCCCCGGGAGCGCGGCCGCTACATGGGCTACCTGGGCGCGGTGTTCGCGGTCGGCACGGTGCTCGGCCCGCTGATCGGCGGCGTGCTCGTCGACACCAGCTGGCTCGGCTGGCGCTGGTGCTTCTACGTCGGCGTCCCGTTCGCGGTCGGCGCGCTGGTGCTGCTGCAGCGCACGCTGCACCTGCCGGTGGTCACCCGCAAGGTCACCATCGACTACCTGGGCGCGACGCTGGTCGCCGCCGCGGTCTCGCTGCTGCTCATCTGGGTCTCGCTGGCCGGGCACCAGTTCGCCTGGAACTCCGTCGCGACGTACCTGATGGTGCCGGGCGCGATCCTGCTCGGGCTGCTGTTCGTCCTGGTCGAGCAGCGGGCGGCCGAGCCGATCATCCCGCTGCGGCTGTTCCGGGACAGGACCGTGACGCTGTCCACGGTGGCCAGCCTGTTCGTCGGCGTCGGCCTGTTCGGCGGCACCGTCTTCCTGGCCCAGTACTTCCAGATCAGCCGGGGTCACAGCCCGACGGCCTCGGGCCTGATGAGCCTGCCGCTGGTGCTCGGCCTGCTCGCCTCCTCTACCGTCGTCGGCCAGCTCATCAGCCGGTACGGCGCCTGGAAGCGCTACCTGGTCGCCGGGGGCGTGCTGCTCATGGCCGGCTTCGGCCTGATGGGCTCGATGCGCACCGACACCCCGTATCCGCTGCTGGCCACGTACATGCTGGTGCTCGGGGCCGGGCTGGGGATGATGATGCAGAACCTGGTCCTGGCCACCCAGAACGTAGTCGCTACCAGCGACCTCGGCGCGGCCAGCTCGACCGTGGCGTTCTTCCGCAGCCTCGGCGGTGCGATCGGCGTGTCGGCGCTGGGCGCGCTGCTCGGCCATCGGGTCGCCGCGTACACGGCCGAGGGCCTGGCCGCGGTGGGCGTCACCCCGAGCGGGGCCGGCGCCAGCACCGAGCTGCCCAACCCGGCCACGCTGCCGGAGCCGGTGCGGCAGGTCGTGCAGGACGCCTTCGGCCACGGCATCGGCGACGTGTTCCTGTACGCCACCCCGTTCGCGATCCTGGCCTTCCTGTCGGTGATCTTCGTCAAGGAGGTCAGCCTGCAGACCAAGTCGGCGATCGAGCGGGACATCGAGCGGGACACCGTCACCGCAGCAGGTTGACGCTGGCGGCGAGGGTGAAGAACAGCACCAGCCCCTCGAACACGCCCTGATCGAGCCGGCTCACCACCAGCCGGCCGATCAGGGCGCCGGCCAGCATCGCCGGCAGCAGCTGCCCGTCCAGCCGCACCGAGCCGAAGTCGATCAGGCCCAGGGCCAGGCTGAACGGGACCTTGAACAAGTTGACCACGAGGTAGAACCAGGCCCCGGTGCCGAGGAACGTCATCATGCTGGTGCCGGTGGCCAGCAGGTAGATCGACATCACCGGGCCGGCCGCGTTGGCCACCATCGTGGTGAAGCCGGCCAGCAGCCCGAACAGGACGGTCACCGA
>DATDKW010000118.1:0-6903 GCA_036519715.1 Mycobacteriales bacterium | reverse complement strand
CCGGCTGGTGCCGCGCAGCCGGCGGGCCCGGGTCAGCCTGATCGGGGACGAGATCCTCAGCCGGGTCGGCGGCTACGTGGCCGGCGCGTTCGTCATCGCGCTCATCGCCGGCACCGCCACCCTGGTCTGGGTCAGCGCCCTCGGCATCCAGTATCCGCTGGCCCTGGCGCTCATCGTCACCGTCACCGACATCATCCCGCTGATCGGCGCGACCATCGGCGCGGTCATCGTCACCGCGGTGTCGTTCTTCGACGGCATCACGGTCGGCATCGCCACCGGCGTCTTCTTCCTGGTCTACCAGCAGATCGAGAACTACCTGGTCTACCCGCGGGTGATGAGCAGGTCGGTGGACGTGAACCCGGCCGCGGCCATCGTCGGCGCCCTCATCGGCGGTACCCTGCTGGGGTTCGTGGGGGCCCTGCTGGCGGTGCCGGCGACGGCGGCGATCCAGCTGATCCTGCGCGAGGTCCTGGTCCCGCGCCAGGACGCACAGTGAGTCCTGGGTACGACTCCGGGGTACGACTCCAGGTACTACGCATAGTGACGAGCTTGCTGGCAGGATGGTGTGATGTCCGATCGCTCCGGTGACCTGAGCTACCTCACCGACCTCGGGGTCGACCACGGCTTCGACGTGGCCCTGCGGGGCTACGACCGGCGGCAGGTGGACGACTACCTGGCCGGGCTGGAGAGCCAGCTCGCCACCCTCCGGCACGAGCGCGAGTCGGCCGGCGACCGGGTCGGGATGCTCGAGCAGCGGATGGAGGAGCTGCAGATCGAGCTGCAGACGGCCCAGCGCCAGGTCGCCGAGTTCGAGCCGTCGTACGCGGGGCTCGGCGCCCGGGTGGAGAACATCCTCCGGCTGGCCGAGGAGGAGGCGATGAGCCTGCGGGCCGAGGCCGCCACGCACGGCGACCGGGTCCGGGCCAAGGCCGAGGACGACGCCAAGCGGGTGCGGGCCGACGCCGAGCGGGAGGCCCGGGAGATCGTCGGTGCGGCCGACCGGGAGGCCGGGCAGCGCCGGGCCGCCGCGCTGGCCGAGGTCGAGGCGCTGCGCAAGGAAGCCGGCAAGGACGCCGCCGCCGTCCGGGCCGAGGCCGCCAGCGAGCTGGAGGAGGCCCGGGCCAAGGCGGCCCAGGCCGCCAAGGACTTCGAGACCACGCTGGCCCGCCGCCGCGACCAGGCCGAGCAGGAGCTGTCCGGCCGGCTGGCCGAGGTCGAGCGCCGGCTGGCGGAGAGCAACGAGTCCGCCGAGCAGGTCAAGCGGGAGGCCGAGCAGCACCGGGCCGAGAGCGAGCGGCGGGCCGCGCAGATCCTGGAGGCCGCCCGCCGCGAGGCCGAGGCGCAGGTCAACGAGGCGACCGCGAAGGCGACGCGGCAGCGCACCGAGGTGGAGCGGGAGCTGGCCAACCTGATCCGCCGCCGCGACAGCGTGCAGGCCCAGCTGCAGAACGTCCGGGAGATGCTGGCCACGATGACCGGGGCCAGCGTCGGACCGGGCGAGGAGGAGCCCGCCCCGGCCCCGGACCCGAGCTAGCCCGGAGCGGGGTCAGGCGGCCAGGGTCCCGCGCGGGACGATCCGGTCCAGCTCGGCCAGGTCGTCCTCGTCCGGCTCCCACTCGCCCGCGGCCGCGTTGGCCCGCAGCTGCTCGGCCGAGGTCGCGCCGGCGATCACCGAGATCACGGCCGGCTGCGCCGCCAGCCCGCCGATGGCCACGTCGAGCATGGACAGCCCGCGCCGGTCCGCGTACGCCCGCAGGCTCTCGATGACGTCCCAGGGGGCGTGCTCGTACAGGTCGCGCTTGCGGTCGCCGAGCCGGGTCCCGGGCGGCGGCGGCACGTCCCGCTCGTACTTGCCGGTGAGCAGGCCGTTGGCCAGCGGGAAGAACGGCAGCAGACCCACGCCGTACGCCTCGCAGGCCGGCACCAGCTCGGCCTCGGCCCGCCGGTCCAGCAGGCTGTACTCGTTCTGGGCGCTGACGAAGCGCTCGGCGCCGAGCCCGGCCGCGACGTGGTCGGCCTGCGCGACCTGCCAGCCGGCGAAGTTGGACGAGCCGACGTAGCGGACCAGGCCGGCCTCCACCAGCTCGTCCAACGCGGCCAGCGTCTCCTCGACCGGGGTCAGCCCGTCCGGCGCGTGGTACTGGTAGAGGTCGATGTGGTCGGTCCGCAGCCGGCGCAGCGACGCCTCGACCGCGGTCCGGATGTAGCGCCGGGAGCCGCGGGCGCCCCAGTCGGGCCCGTTGACCCCGCCCATGTCGTTGCCGAACTTGGTCGCCAGCACGAACCGCTCCCGGTCGGCCCCGATCACCTCGCCCAGCAGCTCCTCGGACTCGCCCCGGGAGCCGCCGTAGGTGTCGGCGGTGTCCAGCAGGGTCACGCCCACGTCGAGGGCGGCGTCCAGGGTCTTGCGGGTCCCGGCGGCGTCCAGCGAGCGGCCGATGTTGTTGCAGCCGAGACCGACCACGGACACGACGAGGCCGGAGCGGCCGAGGGGGCGGTAGCGCACCCGTCCACCCTAGGCAGTGGCGGGTCAGAGCGCCGTCTGGCCCCCGTCGATGACCAGGGTCTGGCCGGTCATGAACGAGGACGCGTCCGAGGCCAGGAACACCGCCGGCCCGGCCATCTCCTCGGCCTTGGCCCACCGGCCCATCGGGATGGTCGCGGTCAGCCCGGCGTAGAGGTCCTCGTTCTCCCACAGGCTGCGGTTGAGGTCGGTGGCGGTCCAGCCCGGGCACAGCGCGTTGACCCGGACGCCGGCGCTGGCCCACTCGACCGCGAGCGTGCGGGTCAGCGAGATCAGGGCCGCCTTGGAGGCGCCGTACTGGGCCATGGCCGGGGTCGCGGCCAGCCCGGCCACGCTGGCCACGTTGATCACCGAGCCGCGGCCCCGCTCCAGCAGGTGGGGCCCGGCCGCCTGCAGCACGTGCACGGCCGAGTCCACGTTGAGCCGCATGACCTTGGTCCAGCCGGCGAAGCGCAGCTGCGGGAACGGCACCATCACCCCGTTGCCGCCGACGTTGTTGACGACCACGTCGAGGTGGCCGAGCCCGGCGATCGCGTCGGCGACCACCCGCTGCGCGACCTCGGCCTCGGTGACGTCGCCGGGCAGCGCCAGCGCGTCGCCGCCGACCTCGGCCGCGGTCTTCTCCAGCTGCTCGACGCCGCGGCTGTTGAGCGCGACCCGGGCGCCGGCGGCGACCATCGCGTGGGCGACGGCGGCACCGATGCCCCGCGAGGCGCCGGTGATGAGAACGGTCTTCCCGGTGAGATCGAACACGGATCCGACCCTAGCGTGGGGCCGCGCCGCGGCGCGCGGGCGGCGCCTCAGTAGCGCGGGGCCGCGGCGCGCGGGCGGCGCCTCAGTAGCGCGGGGCCGCGCGTCCGCGCTGGATCCTCGCGCCGCGGCGGTCCCGGGCCTGCCAGCACGGGCCGTGCCAGTGCCGCCGGTCGCCGGCCTCGGGGTCGGCCAGCAGCCAGGCCACGACGTGCGGGGTGGCGCGGCGGATCTCCTGGTCGCACCCCGGGCACCGGTACGCCTTGGTGCTGGCGCTGCCGGTGACCCGGCGGACCTGGTAGTCCTCGCCGCGCCACTCCTCGATGCTGTCGGTGCTGCCGATGGCCACCCGACCAGGGTAGGTGGGCTCAGCGCGGGGCGCGGCCGTAGAGCCCGCGCAGCAGCAGGCCCAGGCTCTTCATCGCCCACGGCCGGCGGTCGAACCGGGTCACGTCGATCGGGGCCGGGAACCGCTGCCGGGTGATGGCCTTGCTCCGGGCGAACTCACGCAGCCCGTCGTCGCCGTGGATCCGGCCGAACCCGGAGTCGCCCACGCCGCCGAACGGCAGCGCCCCCACGCCCGCGTACGACAGGACCGAGTTGACGCTGGCCATCCCGGACCGGACCCGCCGGGCGATCTCCTCCCCGCCGGTCCTGGCGAAGACGGCCGCGCCGAGGCCGAAGCCGGTCGCGTTGGCCTTGCGGACGGCGTCGTCGGTGTCGGCCACCCGGGTCACGGTCAGCGTCGGCCCGAACGTCTCCTCGGTCACCGCGGCCGCGTCCTCGGGCACGTCCACCAGCACGGTCGGGAACGCGTACGGCGGGCGGACCGAGCCGGCGCCGCCGACCACGGCCCGGCCGCCCCGGGCCAGCGCGTCGTCCACGTGCCGGCGGATCACGTCCAGCTGGGCCGGCATGGTGGCCGGGCCGTAGTCGGTGCCGGGGACCAGGGCGCCGGCCTTGGCCGTCAGGGCGGCGACGAACTGGTCGTAGACGGCGTCCACGGCGTAGACCCGCTCGATGCCGATGCAGGTCTGGCCGGCGTTGGCCATCCCGCCCCACAGCGCCGCGGTGGCGGCCGCGTCCACGTCGGCGTCCGCGGCGACGATGAGCGCGTCCTTGCCGCCGCACTCCAGCAGCACCGGGGTGAGCGTCTCGGCGCAGGTGGCCATGATCTTCTTCGCGGTCGCGGTCGAGCCGGTGAACGCGATCTTGTCCACGCCGGCCCGGCACAGCGCCGCCCCGGTCTCGCCGGCGCCGGTGACCAGCTGCAGGACGGGCTGCTCGGGCACGATCGCGGCGAAGCTGTCGACCAGCCAGCGGCCCACCGCCGGGGTGAACTCCGACGGCTTGAACACAACCGCGTTGCCGGCCGCCAACGCGTACACGATCGAGCCCATCGGGGTGAAGACCGGGTAGTTCCAGGGCCCGATGACACCGACCACGCCGTACGGCTGGTATTCGACCGAGGCGGCCAGGTTGGCGACCAGGGCGCCGGGGCGGACCTTGCGCCGGCCCAGCACCCGGGGCGCGTTGGCCGCCGCCCAGTGCAGGTGCTCGACCGCGCTGGCCAGCTCGATCATGGCGTCGTCGACCGGCTTGCCGCCCTCGCGGGAGATCAGCGCGGCCAGCTCGGCCGAGCGGCTCGCCAGGGTGGCCTGCCAGGTGCGCAGCCGGCGGGCCCGGCCGGCGAAGCCGAGCCCGTCCCACCAGCCCGCCGCGGCCCGGGCCCGGTCCACGGCCGACCGGACCTCGGCGGCGGTCTGCACCGGGAAGGTGCCGACCACGGCCCCGGTGACCGGGTCGAGGGAGTCGAAGGTCTCGCTGTCCACGGTCGCGGTCACGGGTTGCTCCTGTCGTACGCGGTGGCGAGGCCGACGCTACCCGCCGGTAGGCCCGGTCCGACAGGCCGTTCGGCCGCAGCCGGGAGGGGGTAGGTATCAGGATGACGTCCCCCGAGGAGGCTGCGAATGCCCAGCGACACCGACGCGGCGACGCGGCGGATCCCCGGCTACGGGGCCACCCGGCTGCCCGGGCGGGTCCGGCGCGGGATCCTGCGCACCGTCGTCACCGGCGTGGTCGTGCTCGTGGTCGCGGTGCTGGCGCTGCTGGGGGTGCGCTCGCTGACGTCCTGGCCGTTCGGGGACAAGGAGATCGACCGCAGCGGCCCGGCGGTGCTCACCGCGATGCGGGACCTGTCCGAATACCACGCCGCCGCCGGCCAGTACCAGGTCGTCATCGACATAGAGCAGGACGCGAAGTTCCTGCCCGACATCATCAAGGGGAAGCGGACGATCTTCCTCGCCATCGGCTCCGTCGACGCGTACGTGGACTTCAGGAAGCTCGGCGACGACGCGGTGTCGATCTCTCCCGACCGCAGCACGGTCTCGCTCACGTTGCCCCGGGCCCAGCTGTCCACGCCCAACGTCGACCCCAACCAGAGCCGGGTGCTCAACCAGGACCTGGGCGTGATCGACCGGCTCGGCGGGCTGTTCTCCGACCAGCCCAACCCGCAGAACCAGCAGATGTACGTGCTGGCCCAGCAGCGGCTGGCCGGCGCCGCGACCGAGGTCGGGCTGCAGAAGAAGGCCGAGGACAACACCAGGGCGACCCTGGACAAGCTGATGCGGTCGCTAGGCTTCACCACCGTGAACATCAGGTTCGTGGACTCGTCCGCCGGCGGGTGACCACCGCCGTCCGCGGCCGCGGCCTGTGGGTCGCCGCGGCCGTGCTGGCCGTCACGGTCGGCCAGTTGCTGGTGGCGACGCTGGCGCCGGGGCTGGAACGGTTCGCGGGCAAGGCGTTTGCGGCCCGGCTGTTCGCCTACCCGGTGCTGATGCTGCTGGTGCCGGCGCTGTGGGCCCGGTTCGGCCGGCGGCCGCTGCCGTGGGGCGCGTTCGCGCTGCTCATGCTGCCGTTCGCGATCGACGTCACCGGCAACACCCTCGACCTGTACGACGCGGTGGGCTGGTGGGACGACGCCAACCACCTCGTCAACTGGTTCCTGCTCGCGCTCGGGGCCGGGCTGCTGCTGGCCCGGGGCGGGGTGCGGCCGGTCTGGGCCCTGGCGGTGCTGGTCGCCGGGGTCGGGGCGCTGCTGGCGGTGGGCTGGGAGCTGGCCGAGTACGTGACGTTCATCCGGCACGGGACCGAGCTGGACACCGCGTACACGGACACCCTCGGCGACGAGGCCCTCGGCTGCCTCGGCGCCGTCCTCGCCGCCGTCCTGGTGGGATGGCGGGCCCGCGGCCAGCGCGTGCCGCCGGTCGGCATGGCTTAGGGTCCGGGGACGTGGCCAGTCCTGTCTTCGACCTGTGTGACCGGTATGTGACGGCCCTGGCGGCCCTGGATCCAATCTGGGCGACCATGCGCGGGGTCTCCGGGGCCGGCGGGGCGGCGACCGACTACGGGCCGGCCGGCATCGAGGCCCGGGCCGACCTGACCCGATCCACCCTGGCCGCCCTGGCCCGCACCGAGCCGGCCGCCGACGCGTCCGGCCGGGCCGGCGGCGGCGCGCCCGCCGACGGATCCGGCCCGACCGGCAGCGGCGCGTCCGCCGGCGCTTCCGGCACGTCCGGCCCGACCGGCAGCGGCGCGTCCGCCGGCGCTTCCGGCACGTCCGGCCCGAC